>JAYTQQ010000105.1:0-12071 GCA_043746635.1 Bdellovibrionales bacterium
GCTAGTCGAAGAACCTTAACAACTAAGAATTTACCTAACCAATAGTTTAGTAACCTTATCAGGAGGGAGCAAGGATGCTCAGAGACGCATTAATACAAAAGGGTTTGTCAAACCGTGAAGCCGAAGTTGCAGAACTCGTTTCAAAAGGTCTTTCAAACAAAGAAGTGGCTAATCAACTGTTCGTGACAGAAAAAACTGTCAAATTTCACCTGACTAACATTTATAAAAAAATGAATGTTAAATCTCGTGCCCAGCTTATTGTCTGGTGCTTGCCTCACCTCGGATTCATCGAAAGCGAAGCGCAACAAGCCGCTACGTCTAGAACCGAAGCTGCAAACGCTATGTCAACTGCAGCTGCCGCAAATACATCAGGTGTGAATACCATTCCAGTTGGTAACACGACGGTGTCTCAAGCAGGTAATGTAACTCCGATCCGTAGTAATGACATTGGTTCAGGTAATGGTAATGGCGATATCGGTGCTTTCGGCCTTTAGTGCTTTGAAAGTTGTTTTATTAGGTTCTGATATTTGAATCCGTTCCCATTTGGGAGCGGATTTTTTTTTGTCTTTTTTAAAGGGAGCAACTATGCTGCAAGCACGGCCCGTCTCGGATTCAAAAGTAATTATGACTGAACTGGTGCATCCGACTCATACGAATGCGCTTGGAAGTATTTTCGGAGGAACGATCATGTCGTGGGTCGATATTTGTGCCGCGATTTGTGCTCAAAGACATTCAAGATGTAATGTCGTCACGGCTTCAATCGACGGCCTCGATTTTGTTCAGCCAGTCTACAAAGGTTGGGTCGTGAATCTCAATGCAAGTATCAACTATGCTGGCCGTTCCTCGATGGAAGTGGGAGTTCGAGTCGATGCTGAAAATCCGGTGACGGGTGAAAGATTTCATACCGCTAGTGCTTACCTGACCTTTGTTGCGATCGGCGCTGATGGCAAACCGGTCGAAGTTCCGCCGGTGATTGCCGAAACCGGTACCGAAATAAGAAGGTTTGCGGCTGCGAAGGAACGAAGAGAACGCCGGACTTTAGCTCGAAAAAAGAGAACTTCTTAAGATCCCGGGTTTTTAAACAAAACACATATTTAGCCAAGATTTGTGTCATGGACAGCATCAAAGTCTACCCACAAAAGTGTTCAATCCCACGTACTTGGACCGGGCGCCCCAAAAATGCGCCGAATTCTTCTCGTATTTAAATTTAATGCTCGAGGGAACGACGACGATCATCTTGCCGTCCGTCTCTTGATTGCTCATGTGAAAAAAAGAACTCTCATTAAAGTCCGCTTCGCCGGTTTTGATCATGAGTTTTGCATGATTCAAATTTCAGAACTCGAAATACGGGAGCGTCCGTCACTGGGGCATGCAAATATTGCAGTGATCAAGCCTTAAAAAGTCATTCAAGGAACTTACTCTCGCAGCCTATCAAGTGCATTGAGCTATTAGCCGTAAGAAGCGATCAGGTGGTTCGTGACTAAGTAATCTTGCCAGCGAGTGAGCAGCTGAGGAGTCATGTGGGCGATACATAAAGTACCGCTCGTCGCAGATTCACGTTTAGTGATTTGCGTTTCTCTTCCGAGGTCGTAGATTTTATATTCTTCAGCCTTCGGAAAAAATAATTCAACTTCTTGGTAGAGTGCTTTCACCGTGTCGCTCATCATACACTTTAAGCGATCGATACCTTCGCCAGTCTGCGCGCTGATGAACACACGAGGAAATGCCTTCACTTGAAACTGCTTTTCAAATGGGGCCTGATCGATTTTATTGAAGACGTGAATGATTGGTTTGTGATGCCAATTAAATTCTTCAATGAGTTTCTCCACCACTTCAACCTGACGAACCATTGCTGGATTCGAAAGATCGACGACATGAATCAGAATGTCGGCCTCGTCAGTTTCTTCGAGGGTGGCTTTGAAAGCTTCAATTAAATGAGTTGGAAGTTTACGGATAAATCCGACCGTGTCGGTGATCACGGCATTGATCGGACCGTCTGGTAGAAATACTTTTCTCGTCGTAGGATCGAGAGTTGCGAACAACTGATCTTGAACGAAGACTTGGCTTTGAGTGAGTTGATTAATGAGCGTTGATTTACCGGTGTTGGTATATCCGATCATCGCAAAGCTTGGCGTTTTATTGCGTTTTCGACTCGCTCTATGCTGAGCGCGGTGTTTTTTAACACTTTCAAGTTGTTTCTTAATTTGTTTCACTCGGTCCCGAATGCGACGACGATCTAACTCGAGCGCGGTTTCTCCGGGGCCTCTGGTTCCGATTCCGCCGCCTTGTCTTGAAAGAGAGCCCATCCAGGCATCTACCATGCGCGGGAGTTGATCGAGCATTTGGGCGAGTTCAACTTGAAGTTTTCCTTCGTGGGAGTGAGCGCGCATCGCGAAGATATCTAAGATCACTTGATTGCGATCAAGTACAGGTACCATAAGATCTTGTTCGAGATTTCGACATTGAATGCCTGATAGCTGATGATCGACGATGACCATGCTGGCAGACGATTCTTGTACGAGAGCTTTTAATTCTTCGACTTTGCCTGAACCGAGAAGAGTTGCAGGATGATACTGAGTGAGGAGTTGAGTGATGGAACCGACAATTTCACAACCAGCCGTTTCGGCAAGCTCTTCTAGCTCGCAAAGATTTTCTTTAAGTTCCATGAATGGCTCGGTCTTTAGTCCGACTCCGACAACAATCACGCGTTCACGTTTAGAAATGCTTGGCTTAGTTATTGTCTGTCCTCCAGAATCAGGTGAGCTTTAAAAACATGATCTTTTGAAAACACACATCAGAGGCAATCCTCGCCAATGACATGCGCTACACTTTATACTTTACTGAAAATTCAAAAAAATCACAAAAAATAATCTCATTCTGAGATGAATATGTGGCCATTTAGCTAAAAGTCCAGGCACTTAGCGAGAATTTCGTTCTAGACCTAATAGGGGCTATAATTTTTTTTATCCCAATTGTAGGCGAATTCAATAATTGTCTTCAAATCTGAAAACTGCGGTTCATGTAACCCGCACCACCCGTGATCAAAACATACGCCATTTAAACGAGCTTCGTCGTTTCGTTGTCCTTTAGAGCTTGAGCCTCGAGTGCGGTCATGACCATTGAGTTGAAAACGTCATCGACCGTACCCGTACGTTGCAAGACGTTCGCAGCTTTGCGAATACCCATGAGGAAAGGGCCAATCACTTCGCCTCCACCTAACTGCTGCACGAGTTTGTACGCGATGTTGCCCGCATCCAAATTTGGGAAGACCAAAATATTCGCGCCAGTCTTAATTTCACAAAAAGGAAAAAGGCGCTGAACAATATCAGGATTAACGGCAGTGTCTGCTTGCATTTCACCGTCTACTTTTAGGTGTGGATAATTTTTACGAACGATTTCGGCAGCGGCGAGCATCTTTGAAGGGCTCGCTCCGTCACCGGTAAAATTCGTATAAGAAAGCATCGCGATGCGTGGTTCGATTCCGAAATATTCGGCAACGCGTGAGGCATGGATCGCGATATTAGCAATTTGCTCCGCGTTCGGGTCAATGTTCACGGCAGTATCGGTGAACAAAATCATTCTATCCTTAAACATAACGATATTTAAGCCCGATGCAGTTCTGCGTCGGCCGGCACCGATGATCTGTAAAATAGGTCGTACGCAGTCGGCGTAATTTTGGGTGGCGCCCGTGATCATGCCGTCGGCTTCTCCTCCGTCGAGCATCATCGCCGCAAAATAATCAGGGTTTTTCAAGAGACGTTCGGCTTCACGAAGCATCATGCCCTTTCGTTTACGCTTGTCGTACAGTGCTTGAACGAAGTCCTTGAATTTTGGATGATCAACCGGATTAATCACCTCGATATCTTTCATGTTATCAAATCCCATTTCTTCAATTCGCTTTTTAAACTCTTGTGGCGAGCCTAACAGAATTGGAGTGAGAAATTTTTCGTCCATCGCGCGGTGAACGGCTTTGATGATTTTTGTCGAATCACCTTCTGGAAAAATAATTTTAGGAAGGGGAGTATTTTTAGCCTTTGCCTGGTCTACTACCCGGTGAATGATCGAGCGTACGAAACTTGTTTTGACCCCCTGAAGGGCCTCGAGGGTATCACGGTAAGCGCCGAAATCTTTAATGGGCTTTCGCGCAACGCCGGTATCCATTGCGGCTTTTGCGACGGCAGGGGTGACCCACAATAATACGCGGTTATCAAAAGGCTTCGGAATAATATATTCAGGACCGAACGTAAAGCTCTTGCCGCCGTAGGCAGCTGAAACATTTTCTGGCACGTCTTCGCGAGCGAGTTTTGCAATTGCGTGAACGGCCGCGAGTTTCATCTCTTCGTTAATTTGCGAAGCGCGAACGTCGAGCGCTCCTCGAAAGATAAACGGAAATCCCAAAACGTTATTCACCTGATTCGGAAAATCGCTTCTACCTGTCGCCATGATGACATCAGGTCGCGCTTTTTTCGCATCGATCGGAGAAATTTCTGGATCAGGATTCGCCATCGCGAATACGATTGGTTTATCGGCCATGACTTTGAGCATGTCGCCAGTAACGGCACCGGCAACGCTGAGACCAATAAACACGTCGGCACCATTCATGGCTTCAAGCAACGTGCGAGCTTTCGTTTCAACAGCAAACATTTCTTTGTATTTATTCATTCCTTCGGTGCGGCCTTTATAGATCACACCTTTCGAGTCACACATCGTTAAATTTTTTGGATCAACACCGAGCGAAATAAAAATCTTACCGCAACTGACGCTGGCTGCTCCTGCGCCGTTCATCACGAGTTTTATTTTATTCATTTTCTTGCCAGTCACGATGCAGGCATTGAGTAAGGCTGCTCCAGAGATGATGGCTGTACCGTGTTGATCATCATGAAATACTGGAATATTCATTTCTTTTTTCAGGCGTTCTTCAATTTCAAAACATTCGGGGGCTTTAATGTCTTCTAAGTTGATGCCGCCAAAAGTCGGTTCGAGTGCTTTGACCGCCGCTATAAATTCTTCGACCGTCTTGGTTTTCATTTCGATATCGAAAACGTTGATGTTCGCGAACTGTTTAAATAAAACTCCCTTACCTTCCATGACGGGTTTGCTCGCGAGCGGCCCGATGTCACCTAGACCTAAGACGGCAGTACCGTTCGTGATCACGCCGACCAAATTTCCTTTGGTGGTGTAGTCATAAACTTTGTCTGGGTCTTTCGCGATTTCTTTGCAAGGCGCCGCGACGCCAGGAGAGTAGGCGAGTGAAAGTGCTTTCTCGGTAGAGCAAATTTTTGAAGAAATGACCTCGACCTTTCCGGCCGGGTGCGCACTATGATATTCAAGAGCTTCTTTATCGAGACTGTTCATCTGAAAATTCTCCGTAAATAGGTAATACGTGAAGTTTCATAAATCCTGGCCCCAATGTCAAAGTAACAACTTAAGGCGGTTTTGCTTCGCACTCGCGTAAAGCGAATATTTCAGGCAATTGCTCTATAAAAATCACTTGATAGGTGGGTTTCGACGAGCGCATGATTAGATCATACAACCAGAGGAGTCTTTATGTCTCAAAATCAAAAATCGCCCGATGACGTCGTGATCGTCGATGGGCTCAGAACGCCTTTCGCAAAAACAGACACAAAGCTTAAAACAGTTCACCCCGCCGAGCTCGGACGCATTGCCCTTAAAGAACTCATTGAAAGAACCAATCTTGACGTAAACGTTGTCGACGAAGTGATTATCGGTAATACCGGCTCGCCTAGCGATGCAGTGAATATATCTCGTGTGATCGCGCTCAACGCCGGAATTCCGCAAAGGGTTCCTGCTTTTACGGTTCACCGTAATTGCGCTTCGGCGCTTGAAAGTATCGCTGACGGATACGAAAGAATTAAATCAGGAACTTCTGAGTGCATCATCGCCGGAGGAACCGAATCGATGTCGCAAATGCCGGTCATGTTTCCGAAAGAATTTACTAAAATTTTCGGCCAACTTGGATCTGCAAAGACAACGGGTCAACGTTTGCAGGCGATTGGTTCTTTGCTGAAAGCCGATCTTCAACAAGTCGTTGAGCTGGTGACAACTCTTCCGATGCAGACGGCTCCGCACAAACCACGTATCGCAATTCTCGAAGGTTTGACTGACCCTTTTGTTGGTAAAAACATGGGAGAGACCGCAGAGATTCTCGCGAAAGAATTTCACATCACTCGTGAAGAACAAGATCAGTTTGCTTTAGCGTCTCACCAAAAAGCGGTGGCCGCTCAGAAAAACGGAAACCTCGGAAAAGAAATCACTCCGGTTTATTTGCCACCTTCATTTAAAGAAGTCGTGAACGAAGATGTTGGTCCGAGAGAAAGCCAGTCCATGGAGGCGCTTCGCAAATTAAAACCAATTTTTGATCGCAAAAATGGCTCGGTCACCGCAGGTAATGCGTGTCCGATCACCGATGGTGCCGCAATGTTGATTCTCATGAAGCGTTCCCGTGCCGATGCTCTCGGCTACATGCCAATCGCGAAAATCCGCGGGTACGCTTTTGCGGGTCTCGAGCCAGAGCGCATGGGACTCGGTCCGGTCTATGCGACTCCACGTGCTTTGAAACGTGCGGGACTCACGATGAAAGATATCGGCCTCGTTGAACTCAATGAAGCATTCGCCGCGCAAGTTCTTTCTTGCGTGAAAGCATTTTCGTCCGACGAATTTGCCCAGAAGAAATTGGACCTTCCGTCAAAGGTTGGCGACATCGACCCGGCAATTATGAATGTTAACGGCGGCGCAATCGCGCTTGGCCACCCGGTTGGAGCAACCGGCACTCGCCTCGTTCTGACTTTGATGAAAGAGATGCAGCGAAGAAAAGTTCAGTTTGGTCTCGCGACTTTATGTATTGGTGGCGGTCAGGGTGGCGCAATGATTATTGAGAATGAGGGTTAACGAATGAGTATCCAAGAAAGTCTTCGCATTAAAGCGGTCGGTGATGTTGCCATTATGGAATGGGACCTTGTCGGCGAAAAAGTTAATAAAATGTCTGCTCCTATTCTCATGCGCCTTAGAGAACTGCTTGAAGAAATTCAACAGAGCAAATTCAAAGCGCTCATTATCATTTCCCGCAAACCCGGAATTTTCATTGCCGGCGCCGACATCGAAGAGATTCGGGCTCTCAAGAAAAAAGAAGATTTCGAAAAAGCCTTAAATGAAGCGCATATAATCTTTAACAAAATCGAAGACCTAAAAATTCCGGTGATTGCTGCGATTCATGGTCAGTGCTTAGGCGGCGGTTGCGAATTAGCTCTCGCGTGTGATTACCGAATCGCGACCGAGGATCCTTCCACTCGCATTGGTTTGCCTGAAGTGAAACTCGGGATTATTCCGGGCTTTGGTGGTTGCGTTCGTATGCCACGGGTTGTTGGCTTGCAGGCTTCGCTCGATATTATTCTCGCTGGTAAAACCGTGGATTCTTCAAAAGCCCTTCGCATCGGACTCGTCGACCAAGTCGTTCATGTCAACTTTTTAGAAGAAGCAGCTTTGAAAATGGCGAACGAAGTCGCTTCTAAGCCAAAACGTAAAAAACGTTTTCAGCCCGTAAAACCGATGGACCGCGTGCTTGAGAGCAAACTTGGCCAGATGATCGTGTTTAAACAAGCGAAAAAAACAGTCATGCAACAAACGAAGGGGCAGTATCCGGCTCCGTTAAAAGCTCTCGAAGTGATTCAAAAAACTTACGGCTTTACCCGCCGTGACGAGGCACTTGAAATTGAAAAGCAAGGTTTCTGCGAAGTGGCGTCGACCGAAATCAGTAAGCATCTCATCAACGTTTTTTTCTTGATGGAAAGTGTAAAGAAAAAAACGGGTGTCGGCGAAGGTGTGAAGGCTAAAAAAGTTTCAAAGATTGCCGTTCTCGGAGCAGGAACCATGGGTGGAGGCATTGCCTACATCGCTGCAGATAAAGGGATCGATGTTCGTTTGAAAGACATCAATACCGATGCTCTTTCTCGCGGTTTTGCCGCGGCTCAAGACATTCTCGGAAAACTTCTCAAAAAGAAAAAAATCAACAAATACGACTACCAAAAAAAGATGGATATGATTTCGGGCACAACTGACTACTCAGGTTTTAAACTGGTGGATGTGGTGATCGAAGCGATCGTCGAAGACATCAAGATTAAGCAAAAAGTGATCGCCGAAGTGGTCGGCCAGGTGAGGTCTGATTGCATCATCGCTACGAACACTTCAAGTTTGAGCGTTACCGAAATTGCGAAGGCGCATCCGCATCCAGAAAATTTTATAGGCATGCACTTTTTTAACCCGGTTCATAAAATGCCTCTCGTTGAAGTCATTCGCGGGGAGAAAACGAGCGATGAAACAACAGCTACTATTTTTGAACTCTCAAAAAAACTCGGGAAAATTCCGGTCGTGGTGAAGGATGGTCCGGGCTTTTTGGTGAATCGTCTTTTGATGCCTTATTTGATCGAAGCGTCTTTTATGCTTGAAGAAGGTGCGAGCATCGAAAAAATCGATGACGTTTTCTTAAA
Source organism: Bdellovibrionales bacterium (assembly GCA_043746635.1). Taxonomy (GTDB): domain Bacteria; phylum Bdellovibrionota; class Bdellovibrionia; order Bdellovibrionales; family JAMPXM01; genus JAYTQQ01. The sequence goes on from JAYTQQ010000105.1 coordinate 8,505, forward strand.
TCAATTCGGAATGCCGATGGGTCCTTTCACATTAATGGACGAAATCGGAATCGACGTTTGCGGTAAAGTTGTTAAGATCTTTCACGAAAGCTTCGGTGCTCGCATCCAAGTGCCGGCGATGATGAGTAAAATGGTCGAGCAAAAGCGGTTAGGTAAGAAAACGCAAAAAGGTTTTTATCATTACGATGAAAAAGGTAAGCGGGGTGAAGTCGACGATAGCGTTTACGTTAATCTTGGGCTGAAGACTCCAACCAATCCGGTTAATGATAAAGACATCGTGCAACGTGGTATATTCACGATGATTAACGAAGCAGCTCTTGCACTGATCGAAGAGCATATCGTTGATAGCCCAGAAGAGGTTGATCTCGCGATGATTATGGGTACAGGTTTTCCGCCATTTCGAGGTGGATTATTGAGATACGCAGATAGCGTCGGAACTGCTTACATCGCCGATGAGTTAGAGATTTACGCGACGAAGTTGGGTGATCGTTTTAAGACGAGTGTGCCACTCAGAAATATGGCAAAGACGAAAAGAAGTTTTTACTAAATAGATCGTCGACTACAAAAAAAAGGGGGAGCATTTGCTCCCCGAACTTTTCTAAATACAAACTAATTACAGGCAAAGAATGAACAAGTCGGGATTTGAAACTGAAAGTTTCCGCTCACGGCTTGTCCGCCACCGACAACTGTCGTGTTTGAATAATTCACGGTTCCTGTGAAGTTGTTCGAATCATAGTTTCCGGTAAAATTGATCGTTCCGAAATTATCTTTAAAGCTAATGTTAGCGGCTCCACCACCAGCTGTGCCAGTTGCCGTCGAAAAAGGAATTTCGATTGGACCAATCACTTGACCAGTTGAAGCAACTTGACCAACGAGGTCGTCATAGACAGCAATCAGCAGGCGGCCCGTTGTGACTTGAGAGTTTGCGGGAAGTGAAGTGAAGTGACCAGCGCCTACCGATACTTTTGCGCCGAATGCGATACCTGTATTATCAGGTGCGCTGGTTCCGTCGTTGACCTTGCCGAGTGCATTCGCGGTAATAGTTGCGCTCACGAGGCCAGCAGCATTCGTTTGAAAATAATCTTGATTGGTTCCGGTGAATAGACCTTGGAGTGCGATATCCGTATTTGTTTGAGTCGTGACGCCGCCGCCGCATCCACTAGGATTTCTGATCGTATCGCATCTGCCGCTCGAATTATTATTATTTTGTCCGCAAGACATCAGAAATGCAGTTTGGATAATAACAAGGCCTAGGCCTAAGAATTTTATATTAAAATTTTTCATGGGAAAGTCCCTTCGTTAAATTCTTCTAATACATTCATATACCGCAAGAAGGGTACCGAGATGCCTCGCTCGGCGTGCCATTAAAGACGAAATGAAAGCCGCGAATGGAAACAATTTCGCGCTTAGGCCAGTCAGAGTTTTGCGAGTGTCTAAAGTGTAGACGAAAATAGTGTACACGAAAATTGTAGACGAAAATTGAGTCGCCCCAAAGTGGCATTTACGGATAGGGGCTACTAGGTTCGTCCGCTTCGCAGCGAAACAATATACGAGGTTTGGCGGCGCTCAAAACTTCTTTCGGCTTTTGACCCAAATCTGCTCTCTATTTCAGAGGCGTCACTTTATGCTTCGACATATATTTTAGATACCTCGTAATCCATCCGAGTTCTTCATCCGGCAGACTCTCTCTTGAGAAAGCACTCATCTTCGATTCCGACCACTTTCGCAGAGCCGTCGGCTTACGAACCAAAACATCAAAATATTCAGGCCTTAGATATTCAGTTGGGTTGTAAGGAACATTCAGGTCAGGCCCCATGTTCGCGAGTCCCTCGCCATTCATTGTGTGACAAGCGAAACAATTTTTCATAAAGCTCTTGTAGCCTTTCATGATCGGATCCATTTCTTTAAGACCCTCGGGCACCGTATGCGGAAATTGTTCTGCCAAAGTTCCTTTTATTTCAAATCCTGCGAGCTGAAACGGCCACTCTTCAATTGAGATTTGAGATTTTGCAGGATTTTCCCATACGAGATAATAAGGACCGGGTGATTTGCCGCCCTTATTTTTAATTGGAGGCCAAGGTTCAAGAGGAGTTTCAATCGCGAGGTAAGCAATCGATTGTGACGGATCACTATTGAGAAGGCGTGCTGCCGAGATAGGAGCTGAAAATCCGTCGAGGCAGAAAAACGCGATGGTCGTTTCGCTCGTCATTTTAAATTCACGAAAAAGTTGCGCCGTAGGAATGACCGAGTAAGTTCGCTTCGTATTCTTATAAGCCGGATCTTTTTCGATGACGAGTTTTTTTAAATAGGGAGAGCCCAAGAGTTCTCGTCGCGTATAGGAGTGATTATGGTCCGGCGACTTAATGCTCAGTTGAGGACCCTCGGCTGGAGAAAGTCCATTTGCTTCTGAGTAGTCGACATCGGGTCCGGTTTCTTGCGGAGTCACTTTGTTTGAGTTGGCGTAAGCATGCGCGAATAAAAGCGTGCTGACCATGAGAATAAAATATTTTTTCATCATCGATTTCACCAATCTATTTTACTAATCTATTTTCGGTCAATTCTTTCACCACTCCAGGATCGGCGAGGGTAGATGTGTCGCCAAGTTCACCCGGTTTATTTTCGGCGATTTTTCTTAAGATTCGCCGCATGATTTTTCCTGATCTCGTTTTCGGTAAGCCCGGGGCCCACTGAAGCATGTCGATGGTCGCAATTGCACTGATTTCGGTGCGTACAAATTTGATCAGTTCTTTTTTTAGTTCATCAGTCGGGTTAATACCTTGATTTAAGGTTACGAAGGCGTAAATGCCCTGACCTTTAAGATCGTGCGGATAGCCAACAACCGCCGCTTCGGCGACCCCATGATGGCCAACCAGAGCACTTTCGATTTCGGCAGTTCCGAGTCGGTGACCTGAAACGTTGATAACATCATCAACTCGGCCGGTGATCCAGTAATAGCCATCTTCGTCTCGCCTGCAACCATCAGATGTAAAATACTTACCTGGATAAGCCGAGAAATAAGTTTGCTCGAAGCGCGCATGATCTTTGTAGACCGTGCGCATTTGTCCTGGCCATGAATCGGTGATGCAGAGATTCCCGCTGACGGCTCCCTCTAAGACTGCTCCTTTGTCGTCGACGAGTTCAGGTTTGATTCCAAAAAAGGGAAGTGTCGCTGAACCCGGTTTGAGATCCGTCGCTCCCGGAAATGGAGAAATCAAAATTCCGCCGGTTTCGGTTTGCCACCAAGTATCGACGATTGGGAGTCGTGAGTCGCCAACATTATCATAGTACCACATCCAAGCTTCGGGATTAATCGGTTCACCGACGGATCCAAGGATGCGTAAGCTTTTACGAGATGATTTTTTTACGTGAGCTTCACCTTCGCGCATGAGTGCGCGAATAGCCGTCGGTGACGTGTAGAATAAATTCACTTGGTGTTTATCGATGACATCCCAAAATCTCGAAAAATTCGGGTAGCTCGGAATACCTTCGAACATGAGAGTCGTGGCACCGTTCGCGAGTGGTCCGTATACGATGTAACTATGACCCGTGACCCAGCCGACGTCGGCC
>JAYTQQ010000106.1:0-13597 GCA_043746635.1 Bdellovibrionales bacterium
AAACAAGGGGTGCATCCAATGGAGGCTCTGCACGCATTGTTCAATGGCGTGAAACCTGAATTTATGAAATCAAAATAATTCTGGCTGGCCAGTTACGAAAAGAGTATCCCCTGTGTATTTCGCGCCTAGAAAGCCGACCGGATAGCAATATTTTAAACTCAATGCATCCGTTGATAAATTATGAGAACGAAAAATTTTTGCTGGTTTGAAAGTTTCTTCATAGCAGTTGGATAATATGCTCAAGCTCTTTTTCTGCATTTTCAATTAAGTTACTTCTCGAGACATCTTTAAGAAACTCTAGCATTTTAGAAGGGCGCATAGCTTCAATCCGAATCTTTCCGCTGTCGAGCTCCCGCACCACAATGTTGCATGGTATAAGCAGAGCAACGTCAGTAGATTGCCGATACGCCTCAAGGGCGAGCCGAGGATTGCACGCACCTAAGATCACGCACCGGTTTATTTTTTCATCAAGCTTTTCTTTAATTTTTTGATCAAAGTCGATTCGAGTGAGAATACCAAAGCCAATGGCTTTTATTGATTCGATGACTTTTTCACAGACTTCATCAACAGTACCGGTAGTCTCTTGAGTGATCGCGAAAGACAAGGCTTTGTTTTTCTCAAAATCCGCCCTGGTTTTAAAAGTTTCGTTGTTGGGAGTTTTCATTTGCTACCTCTTTCAATGTATTGTACATATATTATATTATAATAATATGTCAATTTGTTTAAGAAAATAATCTCCGAAAGGAAAGAGATGCAGCCAGCGTTCTCGATTCGAAAAATTAGAAAGTCTTGTGAGGAAGTATGCCTCATACTCAAGGCACTTTCACACCCGCAACGGCTGCTCATACTTGGTCATCTTCTCGAAGGCTCAAAAACGGTGGGCGAGTTGGTCGATCTTTGCGAAGCTTCTCAATCCCAAATGTCTCAATTTTTAATTCGAATGAAATTCGAGGGGCTTGTCAGTTCCAAAAAAAACGGAAAATACCAAGTCTACTCGCTAGCGGATAGGCGTCTTATTCATCTCATGAGGACCATTCAGTCAGAGTACTGCGAAAATTAAAATGAAATGCGCTTCTAAAGCATAAAAGTCGAAAGGAAAAAAAATATGACTACTCGACAAACGAACATTCACACCGTCGAGCGCGTCGTCAGAATCTTGCTGGGGCTTGGCCTTGTATCACTTGCCTTTGTCGGGCCAGCGAACAATTGGTTTCTGTTGGGATTAGTGCCTCTTGCCACTGGGCTGATCGGCTGGTGTCCCCCCTACGCCATGTTCGGAAATAATACCTGCAACATCGGCAAGAAGTAGCCGTAGCTAAGGTGAATCACGCATGAAAAATAAATGGGATGAACGCTACAGCCGAAGTGACTACTATTACGGAACCACGCCGAACTCCTTTCTCCAAGAGCACATTTCTGCTTTCAAAAAAGGCGGGAGACTCCTCTGTCTTGCTGAAGGAGAAGGGCGCAACGCGGTTTTTCTTGCAACACAAGGGTTTCAAGTCACGGCGGTAGATGCCTCTCAGATCGGTCTTTTTAAATTAGAAAAGCTTGCGACCGATGCCGGAGTGAGTATTGAAAGTATTTGCGTAGACCTAAATGATTTTGACATTGGAACTAGAAGCTGGGACGGCATAATTTCAATTTGGTGTCATTTGCCAAGCGAACTACGAGCTAAAGTTCTTGGGCGCTCTCGAGCAGGGCTAAGAGACAAGGGTATCTTTATGCTTGAATCGTATACGCCAGAGCAACTGAAATTCAAAACTGGAGGGCCTTCAGATCCAGATTTTCTTCCTACTCTAGCGCAAATTGAGGCAGAGTTTAGAGGATTTGAAATCGAATTTAAGTCCGAGTCACACCGAAATATTTCTGAAGGAATTGGCCATCAGGGCATGAGTGCGGTTGTTCAATTTATTGCGAGAAGGAAGTCCAAATGAATCTTCAAGATATTCAAGCTTATCTCATTCCGGTTGCAATTGTCGGATTTTTTGGCTGGCGTTTTTTGAGGTTTAAAAAAATTAAAGCCTCAATGCCGCAATTGATTGAAAATGGTGCGATAGTCGTCGACGTGCGAAGCGCGAGTGAATTTCAACAGGGATCTCGTCCAGGAAGCATCAACATCCCCTTGAGCGAGATCAATTCGCGATCAAAAGAACTTGATAAGAAAAAAGCAATCGTTCTTTGCTGCGCTTCTGGCACCAGAAGCGGAATGGCCGTTGGCATTTTAAAAAAGAATGGGTTTAGCAAGGTGATCAACGCTGGCCCCTGGACAAATACACTAACTTAATAGCATAGAATCAGAAATGCTAAGCTTCATCTGCTTTTGGCGCCATGGGTTGCAGAGTCCGTAAGATCTAAAAATAAATCTTGCAATTAGAGTATTAGTACATTAGTCTATATGTATGTTGACTATATAGATTACGCAACTGGAGATATTATGCCTAAAAAGAAAAACACAAGACTGTCTCAGTCTAAGTCGATTTACGGCCTGCAGGCGGAGATTTGTTCGGCCCTTGCAAGTCCGGTTAGGTTGCAAATCTTGGATCTTTTATCGGAAGAGGAAAAAACGGCAAGCGAGCTTCTTGAAGTCTTAAAGATTCCTAAGGCAAATTTATCGCAGCATTTAGCCGTATTGAAAGATGCCGGAATTATCCGTTCTCGCAAAGAGGGTTTGTTTCAATACATGAGTCTCTCGCTTCCGAAAATCAAAGATGCTTGCGCCTTGGTTCGCTCAGTACTTTTAGAAAAAATCGCTTTCGAAGAGAAGCAAAATTCAGAACTCATTCGTGAGTTGCGCGCGCAGAGGTAAAAGATGAAAAAACTAATTTTGACCAGCCTTTTGATATTTATAAATGCAGACTTTACGAAAGCAGAGACTCTTTCATTTCCGACAGTGTGGAACAAGATCAATAGCGACTCAGTGGCACAAGAAGCATCAAAGCTTCAAACCGAAGCATTGAGTGAATCCCAATCCAGAGCTTCGCGACACTGGCTGCCGAGGCTTTACCTAGATGCTAAAAGCTACCAAACGAATGATCCGGGCGCATCATTCTTCGGACTCCTCGAACAGAGATCTATTGAACAAAGCGATTTCAATCCTGACTCTATCAATCATCCAGACACTCAAATCTATACTCGTGGTGCGCTCGGAATTGACTTAGCTCTCTATGAGGGCGGAATGAAGACGGCGCAGGTCGACGCACTCAAGCACTCTGTGGCTGCTCAGCAAAATGAAACATCGCAAATTCAGCTCGAACAATATTCTCAAGTGAGTCTGGCCTACGGATCAATCTTGGTACTTCAAGAGCAAAAAAATCGCCTTCAAGTTTTGGGTGCTGAAATGAGTCGAATGATCAAAGGCTATCAATTGGGTAACAAGTCGAATCCTATCGGCTATTCGGGCCTACTCGGCATGAGGTCGCTTGCAAATCGCATCGCAGGCCTTATCAATCAATATGATGGGCAAAACAATGCCTACATTCAAATGCTCAGTGCGATGGGACTGAAGGATCAGCGCTGGACACCTGAAGCATCAACCGATGCGCATTCGTTTGTAGATCAATATCTCAATGCATCGACCTCAAAGTTTGATTCAATTTCATCTTATAAATCTGACTCTGCCAAAGAAAACGTGAAGGCCAGCATTGAGGCTGCGAAAATGATCGACGCAAAATTTTTGCCGAAGGTCGGAGCTTTCGCCGAGAGTTTTGTTTTCAGCGGCAATCGCGCCACGGCAAATGGTTACAACGCTGGCGTCTACTTGCAGTGGAGTCTTTTTGATCCTTCTGACTATGGCTCAGCTCAAGAAGCGAAACTCAAGTCGCTGGCCGCTGCAAAAAACTCCGAAGCTTCAGATCAGCAAGAGCGTGCAGAGAGAGCCGCCCTTTCAGAATCAATTAAATCAATTCGAGACAATATAGCTCTATTGAATGACAGCAACAAACTCCTTAACGAGCAGGCAAAGATGACCGAAACCCTCTTTCGTAATGGTTCGATCAATGCCCTGCAAATAGTTGAAGTGTTAAGTCGCAGGGCTGACCTGATTACCCAGCAGGGTGAGGCTGAGCTTGGACTCATTAAAGCAGCTTCAAAGTTTGTCACAATGGAGAAATTTGATATCGCAAAGAATTTAAATCACGGAGCGAAAGATGAAAAATAATAAATTAGGCTTTGCAGGGATGTTAGCAAAAACATTCGTCCACTCAAAGCTGACGCCTGTGATTGCGATCACAAGCTTACTGCTTGGACTCATGGCCGTATACCTGACTCCCAAAGAGGAAGAGCCTCAAATTTCTGTGCCCATGGTTGATATCAGAACAGCAGCCCCCGGATTCACGGCTGAAGAAACCGAAAGAAAAGTGACTGAGCCCATCGAACGCGCAGTCTGGGGACTTGACGGCGTTGAATACGTTTACTCAAGCAGTCAACCCCACGGAAGCCTTGTGACAGTTAGATTTAAAGTCGGCGAGCCGATGGAGCCAAGTCTCGTCAAGATCTATCACAAACTCATGACCATTCAGCACGAGCTTCCAGAAAATGTTTTACCATCTCAGGTAAAATCATTTTCAATTGACGATGTTCCCTTTCTGGTTCTCACTTTCACATCTGTGCGCTTGAGCGAATATGAACTCAGGAGTTCGGTTGCGCCATTAGCTCGTGAACTCTCAAGCACTCCGGATCTTTCAAAAGTCGAACTCTTGGGTGGTCAGAAGCGAGCTGTTCGGGTCATTGCTGATCCACAGAAGATGAGCCAGCACGGAATTTCTCTGCTCGTACTTATGCAATCACTTAAGTCCAACGATGCCCTTGCGCCTTCGGGAAAGAACTGGAGCGAAAAAGAAGTTTTCGATGTCGAAGTCGGAGGAAGACTTCACTCTGCACTTGAAGTCGGTAACATCGCTATCGGACAACGAGCGGGTCGAGTCGTATATGTAAAAGATGTCGCACAAGTCTTAGATGGACCAGAAGAGTTAGTCCGCAGCTCTGTCTTGCTAGAAAAGAATCATGGACCAGAAAAGGCCGTATCGATTGTCTTTTCAAAACGTAAAGGCACAAATGTTGTAACGCTTGCGCAAGAAATTTTGCAAAGAGCCGAAACATTTTTAAAAGAAAGGCCTAAGGGTGAGGCTGCTTCTGATTTGAAAATGACTGTGGTGAGAGACTACGGCTCAACTGCTTCTGACAAATCAAACGAACTGATCGAACACTTACTACTTGCAACTTTATCTGTCTCGATTTTAATCGCGCTCTTCATGGGCATTCGTGCTTCTCTTGTCGTTGCAACGGCCATCCCGGTAACTTTGGCGCTAACACTCTCAATCTATTATTTTATGGGTTACACGCTCAATCGCGTGACGCTTTTTGCTCTTATTTTCTCGATCGGAATTCTCGTCGATGATGCCATCGTGGTTGTTGAGAATATCGAGCGACATTTGAAAGCAAATGTCAAAGATGGCCTTGTCAATGCAACTATCAAGGCCGTGAATGAAGTCGGTAATCCGACAATTCTTGCGACGTTCACGGTGATCGCTGCAATTTTACCTATGGCCTTTGTTCGTGGCTTGATGGGGCCCTACATGAAGCCGATTCCTGTTGGTGCAAGCTTCGCAATGATTTTGTCTCTTTTTGTTGCCTTTGTTGTTACGCCTTGGGCCGCAGTGAAATTGCTGAAAGCGCATCACCATAACGATTCATCGCTAGTGCCAAAGGTGAGTCGTCTTGACCAGCTTTATCAAAAAGTGATGAAAATACTTTTAGGTAAAAAAAGTCCCGCCCTGCTATTTGGTGCATTCACGATATTTCTATTGCTCGCAGCAAGCAGCCTGGTTTATTTCAAATCTGTTAAAGTCAAAATGCTCCCATTTGACAACAAACAAGAATTTCAAGTTTTGATCGACTATCCTGTCACGACACCACTCTTGACTGGAAGAAATTGGTCAACGGTATTGGCTAGTGAAATTCTGAAAAACAAAGAAGTTGACGCCGTACAAGTCTTCGCTGGTGAGGCTTCGCCGTATTCATTTTCAGGGATGGTCAAGCACACTTTCTTAAGAAGCTCGGATTATCAAAATGATCTGCAGATCGTGCTGACAGAAAAAGGAAAGCGCAAAATCTCAAGCCACGAGATCATTGAGAGCCTGAGGCCTATGATCAAAAAGTTTGGTGAAGAAAAGGGAGCCATCACCAAGGTTCTTGAAATCCCTCCTGGTCCACCGGTGCTTGCCACAATGATGGCCGAAGTCTACGGGCCCGATGCGACTTCTCGAGAGAAAGTGACAAATGAAATTGCGGCCATTTTTGCGAAAGAGCCAAGCGTTGTCGATCTCGATACGAGTCTAAGAGCTGGAAGACCAAGAAAAGTTTTTGAATACGACCAAGCTCAGGGCGGTCTCTTTGGGACGAACTCAAGCGAGCTGATGGCGCTAGGAAGACTCGTATTTTCCGAAACTCCAATTACGACTCTAGCGAATGTGAAATCACCAGAGGACATCAGTGTTGATCTGTCGCTTTCGCAAAGTTCAAGATCCAGCGACAAAGCTTTTGCGGGCCTTCGGGTGCCTTCGTTTGAAACGGGAACGGTCGAAGCCGACAGGGTTTTGAAGAAGCCGTTTGAAAGTGCAACCAAAGTCCTTTATCGTAAAAATCTAAAACCAGTCTCTTATGTCATGAGCGAACTGTCCGGAAGCGAAGAAGCTCCGGTCTATGGAATTTTGAAACTCGCTCCGCAAATTAAATATCCACTTCAAACAGCCGATGTGCCATGGAATACGACTGCACCCATCGTGAAGTGGGACGGCGAGTGGTTCATCACCTACGAAGTTTTCAGAGATCTTGGCAGCGCGTTTGCAGTCGTGATGGTCTTGATTTATATTCTCGTGTTGGGTTGGTTTAAAAGTTTCACGGTTCCGCTCATCATCATGGCCCCGATTCCGATTAGTCTTATTGGAATTCTGCCGGGCCATGCGATCATGGGTGCCTATTTTACGGCAACGTCGATGATCGGATTTATCGCAGGGGCAGGAATCATCGTTAGAAACTCGATTATTCTCGTTGATTTCATCGAGCACCAACTTGGTCTCGGCATGGATTTAAAAGAGGCCGTTGTCAGTGCCGGGGTTTTGAGATTTCGACCGATGCTTTTGACGGCTGCGGCTGTTGTGGTCGGAAGCTCGGTCATGTTAGCTGATCCCATTTTTCAAGGCCTCGCCATCAGCCTGATCTTCGGAGAAGTTGCCGCCACGATTTTAAGTCGGTTTGCAGTGCCTGTCCTCTACTACTGGTTTGTTGGGAAGAGCCGCCTTGGCGCCATTCGAACAGAAATAAACTCACAAGGAGAATTAAGTCATGAACATTGAAAATAAAATCCGAGCATTTGCGGGAACCTTTATTTTGTTGAGCCTCGTATTGTCGCACTATTATTCTACGAATTGGCTTTGGCTGACGGCCTTTGTAGGAGTGAACTTGCTTCAGTCGAGCTTCACCCGGTTTTGTCCACTCGAGATCATCTTGAAGAAGTTTCAACGTAAGTAATTATTTCTCCAAATCTTTGACCGGTACGGCAACTGCCGAGGCATCGCCAGGTAAGTTCCACATTTTTTGCAGCATTCCATATTGTGACCAGATCTGATCTGGTTGATCGGTTGCAATGGCTCTTCGCTCTTTAATCAAATGAAGCGACGAATGCTTCTTCACGTACTTCTCAAGCGCATCGTGCACCGTCATATTAACATAGCGAGCATTTTTGACGCCTTTGAGGCGGCAGATAATATCCATGTGTTCACCGTCGCGTTCACAGCCTGCGATCGAGTAAGAGTGGTTCATGTTCATTGGCTTGCCGTTAATTATTACCTTCTCAAGCCGTTCACCCTTTGAAGCTTTTGCTTTGAAGGTGAGCTGCATCCCAGAAGGTCGTGGGCCCCAGCCTCCTGAAAGTGCATATGGATCTTTGGCGAAAACTAATTCTAATTCATTTTCCAAATATTCTTTGAGTTGTCGACCTGTGACGTGGCCAACCTTCATGCGTGCATCAAGTGGTAGGGCATTCCACAGATCGGCCTCGGTGATTGGGCCGACAGCGATTGGGGGAGAAAAACGAAATCCATTTGTGAATGCGATATCAGAATGCGTGGCCTCGCGAACGGCATCAGCAATGAGATTATCCATCGTTCCTTCTAAAACATCATATCGCAAAAGGTTTGTCTGAGTGGTTCCTACAACTTTGTCGAGTTTGCTCCGAAATGGAAGTTCGGACTTCGCGATCATCTCTTTTACTGACTCGTCTTCTGCATATTTATCGGCGTCGACTTGAACCAGCGTAAAATTCGAATCGACCATTTTTCCGTTATTTAATTTCACATCGAGCTGACCGATAAAAGAACCCATCGAACCAGGTTCGACGACAACGGTTCGTCCTACATGCATTTGCTTATAGGTCCTTTCATGAGTGTGACCACTTAATAAAATATCTATCTCCGGAATTTCTTGAGCCAATTTCACAGAAGGCGCTAAGCCTTGGTGGGACACCAAGATAATTAAATTAGGTTTCTCTGTGTTCTTAACTTTTTGAATCAGTTCTCGAAGGCCAGACATATGCGTCGTATCGAGGCCCTTGACCTCTGCCGGAGGTTGTCGCTGACTGGTGGTTGGATCTGTTATACCGAAGAAGGCAATTCGCACGCCCTCTTTTTCAACCATTGCATAAGCGGGATAAAGATTTTTGCCCGTATTCGTATCCTCGAAATTATAGGCAATATACTTATAGTTAACTTCTGAAGAAAGCTTACTAAGAACCTCGGGCCCATAAACAACCTCCCAGTTTCCTGGAATGCCGACGTCCAGATTCAAAGCGTTGAGTGGGCCGATGACTGCTTCACCTTTGGTCCACGCTGAAATTGCAGATCCTTGAAACGTGTCGCCGCCGTCAGCCGAAAAAACAGGGCCATTAAAGTTTTTCCGCAAATCATCAAAAGCCGTTTTTAGACGAGCATATCCACCCATCCGGTGAAGATGTTCGGGGTCTTCCGGCAGATATTCCCAATGGGTATCCAGTTGCGAGTGCGTATCGGCAATATGTAGGATCCGAATATTTTGAATAGCGTCGGTTTTCGCTTTCTGTTTGTCAGCGGTCGAGCAAGACAAAATCATTGACGATAGAAGGGCTCCGAATATAGTTGCCGGGCCGATTTTCAAATGTTCTTTTTTCAATGTCGCCACCTTGTTTTTTAGTTGAGTTTCTTTTCGTTTCTAGATTTAATTTTAAGATCAGCTTCGGAAGTTTTTCCGCAATGCAAATTTGAAAGAGCCGCAATTGCAATTTTCTTGGGGTCTGCCAACTTAAGCTCCGACATGATTTTCACAAAATCAGCTTCGCTATAGACTTACTCTCACCTTTTCCTCCGCTGATCAGTCGTAAACGATAAGGGCTCTCTACTAATCTGTATGCGTCGTAGCCTTCTTGCCTCAACAAAGCGACTACTGTTGTTGCCATTGAGCAAAAACGTCCTCTACAAAATAGGTACATGGGCTTTTTTTTCGGAAGGTGAAGCTTTTTAAGATCTGAGCTCGTTTTAAATTTAAGCACAGGTATATTCTGTGCTCCGGCAACTGAAGATGCCAAGAACTCCTGCTCTTCTCTGACGTCGATCAGAAGAGCGTCTCCCTTGCGGACTCTTTTCAGAATTTTATCTAACGGGTCCTGGGATATGAGAGAAAAATCTGTCAAATAATCCTCTCGCTCTTTAAGCCCCGGACTAAGCTTGTCGCCGAGATCCTGCAACGCCTCCCATATTATGAGGACTTTTGGGTCTGAAATTGAGTAGGTTTTAACCGTTCCACGGCGCGTGCCTGTGACAATTCCTTCTCGTGAAAGACGCTGTAAATGCTGAGATGCATTCGCAGTTGATTCTCCGATGAGTTTTGCCACTTCTTCGACATTTCTTCCTGACTGGCTCAAAATTTGTATGATCTTGAGCCTGGCGGGGGACGAAAATGCCGTCGCCAAACGGCTGAGAGTGTCATAAGCAGACTGCCGAGCGGAGGGTTTATCATTGAGTTTTTTCAGTTTTGTTGTCATTATTCAAGTATTCAATAGATTACTTGAATAATCAAGCGTCCTGACTAAAAACAAGGAAAGAGGAGTGTATGGAAAATAAGAAACAAAGTTATCGTAAATCTCTGGCGGGGCTTTATTGTATTCTTTCAATATTTGGAGGCGCCGCCATGGCGGCAGAGACAGGTGCGGCGCAAGCAACAAAAAGTCAGTACAAAGTTATTTTCCACGTAGACTCTGAATCTAAAGTGGCGATGAACAAGACACTTAGCAATATTCGCAACCTATATGGGGATCCCCGATTGAAAGGAAAGCTTCAGGTTGAGCTGATCGCCAATAGTAAGGGGTATTTGATTTATAAGAAAGGAAACGGCCTGGAAGATACTCTCAAAGAGCTTGTCTCAAAAGGAGTTGTCTTGGCTGAATGTAGCAACACACTTCGAGAGCTTAAAGTAGATCGCGATTCGCTCTACTCATTTATTGAAATCGTTCCCTCTGGCGTCGGCGAATTGGTTATAAAAGAAGGAGACGGTTGGGCTTACATTCATCCGACCGAATAATGCTGAAGGCCGCCATCAGGCCGCTGTGCAAGAGTGACATACGAGGCTTGTTGAGTCATCTCGATTTTGAATCGAAACTTGCAGGGATTTCAGATAAATTTTATGCTCACAACTTAAAAATAAGCAGTAATTATCGATATGAGAAAATACATAAATATTTAATATTACTTACTATATTCAGTATCATTTTTAGAATGTGATCACAGCATAAAAATATCATGTCAAAGTGTTGGTTTGAATGCGATACTGTATATGTATATGAGAGTTAAATTTAGGGTGACGGGAGATCAATTGAGCGATCCAGTAACAAAGCCTGATATTTTTAAATACACCGACGATATTGCATTCTTGAATGCACAAATCGAATTTCTTCGAGGACGTGATAAAAAGTTTTCGGTTCGTTATTTGTCTAGAGAAGCAGGCTTAGCAGTAGGTTATTTGCCGATGTGTTTATCGAGAAAGAGAAATCTCAGTTTACTAGCACTCGACAAAATAATTAATCTTCTGCGACTCGCGCGAGATGAAAAAAAAGTTTTGCGTCTGCTAAGGAGAATTGAACTTACCGAATCGCCAATTGAAAGAGTAGAGTGCATGCATTCGATTCAGAGATCAAAGGGGTATAGAGAAAATAATGTTCCTGAAGTTGAAGTATTTAAATATCTTACAAGTTGGCTGAATGTGACTATTTTAGAGCTCGCTCGCTCGCCTGAGTTTAAACCTAGTGCAGAATGGATTCAGAGCAAACTCAATTTTTCAGCCACGATTTTGGATATTGAAAAGGCGATGGGAGTGTTAACCAGCATCGGCTATATTGAAATTTTGCCAGAGGGTAAGTGGCAGGCGAGAGAAAAACTCCTTAATTGTAACGATGGAATATTTAAACTTTCTTTAGCTGCATTCCATAGACAAATTCTCAACTTGGTCTCTGAAGCCATTGAATCAAAGCCAAGATCTGAGCGAATGATTTTAGGCCACACAATGGCGCTCAATGAAAAGGGCGAATTAGAAGCTCGCGAATTATTGAATGAGGTCCAGCGAAAGCTCGAGCAAATTGGAATAGAGCAAAAAGCCACGGACCGAGTTTGTCACTTTGAGTTGTGCAGTCTTACTGTTGCTAAGTATACTAAGGGAGCTCAGCTATGAATTTCAAATTTAAAAATACAAAACTGAAGAGCGCTTTCATTCTTCCGATGGCAATATGTTCCGTATTCGTCGGTTGTAATGGTAAGAGCAATGGCACCAGCACCGGAACACCATTCGTTTCCATGGCTATCACGGGATCAAGTTCAAGCGTGATTGCAAGTTTCAAAAGTTTAAAGCAAAAATTTTGGGAAGTTTTCTTTAATGAAGCGATCGCACTCGTACCCCCTCCCAATATAGTAGACTCTGCGGGACATTCGATTGCCATTTCAAATTTTTGGATCAACTTTGGAAATGTTGAATTTGAATCGACTCAATTGCCAAACTCGAGCGAAATTGATGGTGCCAATATTGTTCTGAGCGGCCCGCTGACTATTGATTTGCTGTCCCCAAGTCCGTTGATATTTGGGCCGTTTAATTTACGTACCGTGGGCTTTCAGCGCTTAAAATACAAAGCTCAAAATCTTCAAATTGCTACGGCCACTTCACCATCTGGACTCACTGGGAACTCGTTGTTTTTGAGCGGAACCGTCAGTGGCACAGCTTTTACGGTTCAAGTCTCAGATCAAATTGAAATCGAAGTCTCTGGTCCAAGCGCTGTAACACCGAGCACAAATTCTCAGTTGATTCTGCAAATGAGTACGATTTCAATTTTTTCAAAGATTAACCTAACTGGATTGGTTGGCTCACCAAAGGCAATTACATCAAGTAACAAATTGTCGCAGGCAAATCCATGTCCGCAAATCAATGTGTCAGCTGCCGATCTTTATACCTGCTTCCGTGATGCTATCGCGGTGGAGGCAAATGTGGGTGAAGATCAAAATCTAGATTTTCAAATTGATAATAATGAACCTTCTATTAAATAGGTCCGGTGAAGTAAAAACCAATGTAAGACCCGAGAAGGGTCTTCGTGAACAAAGGAGAGTATTTATGTCTAAACTTGTCATCTTAGGTTTCGCAATTTTGTGTTTATTGAGTGGCTTTGGTCTTGTGGGTTGTGGTGCGGCAGGCACCAGCAGTAAGGGCACTACGTCATTTTTTCCGGTCATTGGTGGTTAACTCATTGATAGGCAATTTCAGATACGAATTCGAATTTTTTAAAGGGGATTTATATGAAGCATTTTTCTAAAATATTGTACGTATCAGTTGGCATCTTGGCATTCACGTTCACTATCTCGCAAGCTCACGCTGATGGAGGGGATGGTTTTAAGCAAGTTTTTAAAGCTTTTTTTGGATCTGAAGGCGCAAGAGACAGATCGGTCACTTGCGACATGAGTGATTCAGATTCGGGTGAAGGTTTACTCGAAGTGGGAAACTCTTTTTTCTGTCATATGGAAAAAGATTTAGGCATTACCGGTTTGAATGCTGGTGTTACCAAAATTTTCGGAACAAAATCAGTGCGAGCAATGGTCACAGCCGGACCTTTCACCGTCAATAGTATAAGCTATGCAAACCAGGCGCAAGTTTGGGTCTGTAATTCAAATTGCACTTCGGCCTCGAGTTTCAATCGAGCTATCAACGTGTACTTTTCTTACGACGCAAGCAAGACAATTAATAAAGGAGACATGTTGTTTGATACGGGAGCATTCGACTCATCATTTGGCCAGAATGGTCTACATCTTGTTTATGATGTTGGTAGCTTAACTTCGACCCAAACAATTTCTGCGCAAGCGGTTTATATGCACGAAGGCATAGCTCAAAAAATGCGGATGGATAGCACAAAGACAGGTAATCTTCTTGGCTTATCTGGAGTCATGATCGCGGGCGCAAGTGCTAGCTCTACCAATTCATTTCGTTTTGCCGCACAACTTGATGTGGTTTTAAATACAGGTGGTGTTTATTTTGAGGC
>JAYTQQ010000107.1:0-14783 GCA_043746635.1 Bdellovibrionales bacterium
TTCTTGTTCTTACGGCATGTTTTTTCGGAATACCGTGGGGAATCGCGGCCGGTATTTACCTCGCAGAATACAAAATTGGCCTCACTTCAAAAGTCTTAAGATTCGTGACTGACTTACTGACGAGTGTTCCGTCGATTGTTATCGGTATTTTCGCTTACGCCGTTGTCGTAGCACCATTAAAAGCCTATTCGGCTCTCGCGGGAAGCTTCTCGCTCTTCATTATCATGATTCCAATCGTGGCCCGAACAACTGAAGAAATTCTCAAACTTATGCCACAGCATGTGCGTGAAGCGGGCTTAGCGCTCGGACTTCCACGTTGGAAAGTTATCTTAAGAATCGTGTTGCCAGGTTGCTTGGGTGGAGTCACGACTGGCGTGATGCTCGCGATCGCGCGCATCAGCGGTGAGACTGCCCCTTTGCTTTTTACGGCATTTTCAAACGACTACGGCTTTCGCGGAATGACCAAACCAGTGGCGTCTCTACCGGTGCAAATTTACAATTATGCTGCTTCAAATGATGATGTCTGGCGCGCCAAAGCCTGGACGGGTGCGCTCGTACTCGTGTCGATAGTTTTTGTCGTGAATCTTTCTGCGAGACTTATTTTGAAAACGAGAAGGTCGTAAACTATGAGTGAACTGGCTCCGCCTAAAATTTTGAAAACAGAAAACTTAAGTGCCTACTTCGGAAAGTTTCAGGCTGTGAAAAATATCTCCGTCGGAATTACTGAGCATGAAGTGCAAGCACTCATCGGCCCTTCCGGCTGCGGAAAATCGACCTTCATTAGAACTTTGAATCGTCTACATGAAGAAATTCCTGGCGCTTACGTTGAGGGAGCCGTGTACCTAGAGGGAGAAAATATTTATTTGCCGTCGACCGATGCGGTCGACGTCAGACGTAAGATCGGGATGGTCTTTCAGAAACCAAATCCTTTTCCGTCGTTGTCGATTTACGATAACGTCGTGGCGGGTTTAAAACTCGCGGGCATTCGACGTAAATCTTTACTCGACGAAGTCGTTGAGAAAAGTTTAAAGCAAGCAGCCCTCTGGGAAGAAGTAAAAGACAAACTTAAAAAAGCCGGCACGAGTCTTTCGGGAGGCCAACAGCAACGCTTGTGTATCGCCCGCGCCCTTGCCGTGAGCCCGCGCATTCTTTTAATGGATGAGCCAACAAGTGCCCTCGATCCGATTTCAACCGCTAAGATCGAGGAGCTCGTGATGAACTTACGTAAAGATCTTACGATAGTGATCGTCACCCATAATATGCAGCAGGCAGCCCGCATATCGAATCAAACGGCTTTCTTTTTGTCGGGAGAGCTCGTTGAGAATGGTCCAACTAAGAAGATCTTTACGAAGCCGAAAGATATTCGGACTGAACAGTACATTACTGGACGTTTCGGCTGAGTTTTGTTTGCTTGGTAGCTTGAATTTTTGTAAAGTAATCGAGATCAAGGAGATCTAAATGTTACGCGGTTTTGAAATTGAACTGAAAGAGCTAAAGGCCGAGCTTCTCAAAATGGGTGGTTACGTTGAGCTGGCGATTTCAAAAGCGACCGAAGCTTTGAATTCAAGAGACACGAGTCTCTTGAAAGAAGTTCGTGCCGTCGAAGATAAGATTAATGCAGCTCATGTCACCATCGATAATATGTGCCTAGAAATTTTAGCGAGACTTTCTCCGGTCGCGGCAGATCTCAGACTCATTCTTTCTATCATTAAAATTAATACCGACCTTGAGCGCATGGGCGATCAGGCGATCAACATTTCTTACAACACCGAACATTACTTAGATGATAAATCGGTTGAGCTTTCGCTCGAACTTCCAAAAATGTCTGATCTCGTTAAAGCGATGGTGCGGGATGCGCTCGACGCGTTCATGAACGGTGATGTGAAACTCGCGCGTGAAGTTCTCACTCGTGACGACGCCGTCGATAAGATTAAAAATAATTCGTTTAAGCTCATGATTCCTTACATGCAGAATAATCCGACGAAGATTGAGGCTGCCCTCGACCTGATTTTGATCGCCCGCAATCTTGAGCGCATGGGTGATCACGCGACAAATATCGCTGAAGATGTGATTTTCACTTATACCGGTGTTGATATCCGACATGGTCTTAACCACGACGAGGAGGAGTAACATGCCGCCAACGCAAAAGGTTCCGATTTCGCACGACCGCGTTTTGGTCGTCGAAGACGAGTCTGAAATTCGCGAACTCATAGTTTTGCATCTCATGCGCGAGGGCCTTAAGGTCGACGCCGCACAGAGTGCCGAAGAAGCTCTTGAGCTCATCGGTCAAAATAAATATGCTTTGATCGCGCTTGATTGGATGCTGCCGGGGCAGAGTGGAGTGTCGTTCGCAAAAGACCTGAGGCAAAAACATCACTCCGATTTGTCGATCTTAATGGTAACGGCAAGGGCTGAATCAAACGACATCGTTGCGGGGCTTGAAGCGGGCGCCGATGATTACTTAACCAAACCATTTGAGATTCAAGTTCTGCTCGCGAGGGTTCGTGCCTTAATTCGTAGATCAAAACGCGAGTCGGGCAGCAAAAACGTGGTCCAGGCCGAAATCCATTTCGGTCCGCTGACGATGAATACAGAAACTTACGAAGTAAAATCAGGAGCTGAAATTTTATCTCTGACTCCAAGCGAGTTTAAATTGTTACTCACGATGGCTCAAAATCGTGGACGTGTCCTCACCCGCGACTCGCTCATTGAATTCGTTCAAGGCGAAGGCGTCTCGGTAGTCGGTCGAACTGTGGATACCCATATTTTTGGACTTCGAAAAAAATTGGGCGAAGCTTCTGACATGATCGAAACCGTTCGTGGAATTGGCTACCGAATCAAGATGGACACATGATTCGTCCAAGACAGTACTTTCCGTGGAAAGTCGCTCGTAGGTACCTCACCTCGCAAATTGTGTTTTACGTGGTGCTTGCGTTCACTGTCGGATTTTCTCTCAGATATTTCGCCTATAATTTATTTTCAAATACCAAAGATATTCCTTCGGCGATCGGTGAATTTGATCGGTACATCACTCATCTGATTTGCATCGCTTTAGCTATCGGGATCGGCGTCCAGGTTTATCTCAATTATAAATTTTTTCGTCCCTTGGGTCGTTTGCTCAAGCGCGCGCGCGAACTCCGCAAGGGTGCACCCGTTGAAGATGAAGAGCTGAGCGACGATGATCTGGTCGAAGAAATTCAAGGGGAATGGCTCGATCTTGAAAGAGCATTGAACCGCATCCACCATGATTTGCGTGATCAAACTGCAGAACTCTCGACCGAGCGTGAGGAACTATCGGCCCTCATTGGCGCCGTCAGTGATGCCATTTACGCGGTGGACACGAGCGGCGCGGCACTCTTCTTTAATACGCAGTTTTCTCTTCTGTTTGGCGCTCAGGCAAACAGCGAAAACAAGAATACGCGGTTGAGTGAAACCTTCAGAGCTCCTGAAATCCTCGATGCTTTTCGAGAGGTTCTGCAGACGGGGGTTACCAAAACGATCATCATTAGTCTCCGCACTGCGAGACACGCCATCAATCGCCATTTTACTCTCTCGATTGCTCCACTTAAAAATAATCAAACCGACAAAGTTTTTGGCGCCGTCGGCATTTTTCACGACGTAACCGAACTCAAGCAGGCCGAACAAATTCGAATTGAATTTGTCGGCAATGCTTCTCACGAACTACGAACTCCCCTGACTTCGATTAAGGGCTACCTTGAAACTTTGAAAGAGGATTACAAGAACCAACGTTTTGATTCATTTGATCGGTTTTTTGAGGTAGTCACTAAAAACGTCGACCGACTGATGTACCTCGTTAACGATCTTCTCGATCTTTCGACGATCGAATCAGGTGCGGAGCTTAAGAGTGAACTGGTGAGCACGCGCGAAGTGACTGAAGATGTTTTGCACCAGTTAGAAGAGAGACGTTTCGCTAAGAAAATTGAAATCACCTCGGCATTTGCGGTTGAGAATCTCACCGGAGACCCTGGCCGTATCGAACAAGTTCTGATTAACCTCGTTCACAACGCGCTCAAATATATCCCTGAAAATAAAAAGATCGAAGTGCGCTGGGAGAAATCTGCTGGCGGTGAAATTATTTTGCGCGTGAAAGATAATGGCCCGGGAATCCCTCGCGAACATCAGGAGCGTTTGTTTGAGAGATTTTACCGCGTCGATACAGGCCGGTCTCGTGAGCAGGGCGGCACCGGGTTAGGTCTTTCGATCGTGAAGCACGTCATGATTAAACATGGTGGCAGGGTTGCTCTCGTGAGCGGGCTGGGTGAGGGCGCCGAGTTTATCTGTTATTTTCCGAAGTGAATATCTTCAAATCGCGTCTAACCGTCCTCTGAGCGGCGGGTGTGGTACGATAATTTACTTCTGCAAAGCCGCTAGATGGTTTTGAATCTCGGCAAACTTTTGATGCCTGGCCTGCGCGGAAAACCTCCGCTGAATAACATGCTGGCTGCTTCGGAGACGATCAAGACTTGATCTGAAAATTCTTTTTGTATCGTTGCGGCCAATGTGGTTTTGCCACCTGACGGGCCGCCGGTCAGAACAACCTTCATGGTGCGGGACTTTTAACCGGGCTCGGAGCCGGAGTCGCATTTGAAGTCGACGGCACGGGCGCAGAATCAGGGTTCGATAAGGCTGCTGACATCATTTTCAACTCATCCAATTTCTTCTGAATCTCAAGCGGAATCGAAGTTCCGGCACTTCCCGAATAGCCAATGATCATCGAATTATTGAGACGGTCAAAACAAAGCCTCGCGAGATCCGTGTGGGGAACCGTCTGCACGCAGAGTTCGTAGTAAGTTTCGTGGAGAGTCCAGAAATTGAGGTCACGGGTATTTTCAGCCGCCATTCCTGATAGGTATAAAACGCGAGCCTTAATTTCGTCATTTGCGTTATGAAAGGCGAGGACATCGTGCAAAATTCCTGAGGCTCTAAAAAACAAAATATCTTGCGAGTGATCGAGGGGGTATTTCTGCTTCGACTGGGCACGCAAAATCATTCTCTCTGCGGTATTAAGAGTTTCAGAAGGTGAGACGAGGAGAGGTTTGCGTTCACGCTTCCATTCTTGAACACTGGCTTCCCAAGGGATTACTGATTCTTTCACGAATTTTGGAGTGCTTGGGTTCGCGGCAATTTTTTTAACGAGCGCGAGCGTCTTCAGCGGATCTTTTTCGACCTTCACGCTGATAGCGATCGCCGAGCGTGCGGCTTGTTCCCATTCGAAAACGTGATTGGCGGCCAGTTGTTTATCCTCGATCATTTTTGTAAACTCTGCGAGGGCGCGGTCGAATTGTCTCAATGAAGCATAGAGATCAGCTTTTTCAAGTATCGTTAACCCATCCGTCGGGAAATCTAATTTCATCGTCGGAAAATTTGGCCCCCGGCTCGACTGCGTATGGCACTCGATGCAATATGAGCTTGTATCGCGTAAAATCAATCTCGCGCCGCCGAGTTGGTTGCTTGCAAGTAGTGCGCGCGCTCGGCCAATATCCTCTTCGAAAAGTTGGGCGGTGATTTTAAGGCTCGGGTCTGAATTTTTTGGGAGTTTATCGGTCTTGAGACTATGGGCAAGTTTACCCAGCGCTTCGGTATCTTTTTCGATAATCAATTTATTTTTCGGGTCCATGAATTTTTGATCGCTCGCGACGATTGGCATGAGCTCACTGAAGACGGTCGAGAGCTCTTGCATTTTTATTTGCCACGTCGTCGGACCTTTTTCTGGTTTGTTTTTCTTTTCGGCTTGCGTGCAAGACGAAACCATAAAAAGAGTCGAAAGGATGATCGAGATAAGTGCCGAGCGCTGAGGTGAAATAAGGTGCATAAGAATTCCTGTCGTCAAAAAAACTAAATTAACATAGCAAACTTAAATTGGTCGAGGAAATATTTCGAGTTTTGTTTTCAGATGTTCGGGCACGCGTGCTTCGATAATCTGTTTGATATCTTTTGTTTTGTAACGGGCCGACAAATGAATCAACAAAACTTTTTCACACTTAAGTGATTCAAGTCTCGGGAGGAGCTCATCAAGATGAATATGGCCCCAGAATCTCGCATTCTCGACCGTTTTTTTTTCGTCGACGAAGGTCACTTCCATGATGAGAACTTTCGAGCGAGCCACCCATTCGCAATGATCTAAAAATTCAATGCGAGTGTCGCCCGTGAAACTCACGATCGGGTCTTCGATGATACTTTCGACTTCAACTCCTGATCTTTTCTTTTCGACGATCTCGAGCGGGGTCATTTTTTGAAACTCAGGTTTCAATTTCTTTTTACGTTCAAAAATCGTGTAGCCATTTGAAGGTACGCGGTGAAAGGTCTTAAAAATTTTAAAATAATAGGGAGCCTTTAATGGATACGCAACGCCCTCTTCGGTCGGGATAAATTTATATTTGTACTGGTGATCTTCGATTTTTTCCCAGTGGCGCATGATCGCCTCCATTGGCTCAACTAACGTCGGAGGCATGTAAATATTGGGTGGAGTTTGCGAAGTCATCGACTTCTGACCGATGAGGTAGGGAAGGCCCGAGGCATGATCCATGTGGCCGTGCGTGATCAGCAAATTCGAAATCGGAATTTGATATGGCAAGCCTTGAGCGACATCAAAACATGCATCCGCATCTGGAAAGGCGACGCTGGTTGAAACGCCAGCGATCGAATAGCCTAAAAGACGAACAAGTTTGTGATTCCAGCTAAAACCATTTGCGAGAGACAAAGAGGCCTACTTTTCTAATGCGTTCGTTCTGCAATAACTTTTGCGAGCACGTCGTGATTGAGCCAGCTGACAGGATTTTTTGGATTCCAGCTGTCGAAGAACATCAAATTGCCGGTGCTCTTAAAAACTTCTTCGCTTAAAATGAAGGTAATGAGCTCTTTTTCATTTTTATGCATGCTCCAGAGGTAAGCGCTTGCTTGAAGCATTTTTTCCATCTGGGTTTGCGAATTGTGCTGAGGCCATTTTTTGAAATCGCAGTGTTCGCGAATCACAGGCGCAGTTAAGTAGGAATCACAAAATTTCAATACGTCTGCAATTTTATATTCGTCTTTGAGCAGAGCTTGGCACTTAGCTAAAACTTCTTTCGCGTGAGGCTTTTCGGCATATTTTTGAAGCGCTCCGAGCAAAGGGTAAAGCGATACTTCAACTCCCAAAAAGATCGAACTTGAGTTCGTCAAAATTTCGGGACAGTTGTAAACGCAGGCGCGAATTTCTTTTCCGGAAGCTTCGAATGCGTAGTTCTCGAGTTGCATTTTTGCCCAGCCCTGAACGTAAGGGCTGTAGCTCTGCCACTGAAATTTATGGTCGATCAAAACTTCGGTGCCGTGATATCCATAGGCGACGTAGGCAGTGTGACCACCAGACTTTTCGATTTGTTCTCGAAGGGGGGTTGTCGCATCTAACAAATGTTTGAAAGTTCCTGCCGTGACGTCTTCGAAATTCATCGCGCAGAGTTTACCCATATCTGATTCCCAAAATTTTGCAGAAGAGATATGGCGATCTCCTTGCCCTTTAAAAATTTTGTTCATCGTCGGCATCAAAATTTTGGCGCGGGGAACTCCGCCGGCCATTGTGTGAACAAACAAAACATTTTTGCCTGCGGGAATCATCGGTGCGAGGGCAGCCAAATATTTTAGAACCTGAGATGAAAATCGTTTTTCGGCGCGTGCTCGTGAATCCTTAATTTGATCCCAGTCGAGAGCAACCTTATCCCACTCGCTCATTTTAACGCCGGCGAGTTGATCACACGGAGTGCTCCCCTGAGCCGACTTCTCGAGATCGAATCCTGCCTCGAGGGCGATATTGATAAAGTCTTTTGACTGAGTCGCCATTTCTTCTGGAGTGAGTACGCGTAGCTCATCTTCAGAAGTTCGACGTCCAACCGTTGATCTAATAATTTTCATTCCGGCTTTTTGGGCTTCGTCTAAAATTCCGTTGGCGTAACCGCGGCTAAAAATTTCGCCGAAGACAACCATGACATCTCCTGCGCCGAAACCTTTTTGAGAAATAGTCTCGCGAAGAGCGGGCAATTCAGGAAAACTTTTAAAGTGGGAGGAAGCATTTGAGGACATATTTAAAACTCCTTTTTTCAAATGAACTGGGAGGCTATTTTTAGAGGCCCCTAAAGTAAAGCTTTCTTTTGGTTTTTTGTCTGAAAATAGCCAGTCAAATCAGAGATCTAAGCCTAATTTCGGCGCGATTTCGGCTCTGATTTCGGCCAGGAGGGGCAAAATTTGTAAAAGGTGTTAACAAGATTTGCAGGTAGAAGACTCCTAAACCCTCCTAATCACTCCTTGACGACGTATGTATCTTGCAAATGAAATAGGTAAGTTTAAAAGTATTCATTTCTCATGAAGGACCTCCAATGAAAAAATCAGCGTCTCAGCACTTCCAAATGACCTTCCGAATTTCGAGTCTTTTGCTTCTGCTTTTGAACGCCTGCGGAAGCCAAAACTCCGAGCCCATGTCACAAGCCCATCAGGTCGATTCTGCGGCTAAGACGGCTCCGCAAAAGCTCAGACAGGCGTGTATTTCGCAAGTGAAAGATACGACGATTCATGATCGAGCTGGCGTCAGCATTTGTACTTTTAATCCGGCCATTGCCGATCCTACGAAACAGTATTCACTGATGCCTCTTGATCGCAAAATGAAATTAGCTCACGCGACGGCGAAGAATAATGTCGTGATAGAAAACGTCACGATCACCGCCGGCGTCAGTTTCTTCGGTAAAACAACGATGCCAATCGACGCTCAAAAAGACATGATTGTTGCCGCGATTCATGACGACTGTTATGCAAATATGCAATATTTTTGGAGCAAATCTGACGTTCTTCTCGATCTGCAACTGGCTCGTGCCGTGAGCGGAAACACTTACGACCAAACCCTTTCGCTTGAGTACTCTCCATTGTCGGTTGCAACGTCGCATTCGCCGACGGCTGATGCGATCGACTTTCAACTTCAAATTGAAGAGTGGGGACACGGCACGATTCAGTTTTCGACTTCGGTGGCCGACTGTAATGACGCCGCAAAAGCATCGAAGAAACTTCCGAGCGGAGTTGAAGAGGATCGCAGCGCTTGCCGTAAAAAAAGCAATCAACAGTTTTGTTTAGCTTTCAATAAAATGGTCGGCCACTGGATGGGTGCGGTTGATAAAACCGATTTACATTGTTATCCCTCAACGGCCGCAACGACGCCGGCCAAAGCAACCGCTCCTCCACCGGTTTCAACCGACACGACGACTCCGCTAGCATCGTTCATGAGTTTTCTTGTGAACCCAGTTGCGGCAGTTCCTGTGACGGCACCTGTTGTTACGGCTCCGACGAAGACTGCCGAAGAAATCCAAAAAGATCTGCTTGATAAGGTCCATCTCGTGGATGCAATCACTCAACCGGCTTCGACCGATGATCTGACGATGGCGCCAAACAGAACTCTGACCACAACGCCGACACCAATTGTCGATGACGTTCAGGACCAAAGCGGTGATCCGAGCTACGAAAAGTGGCTCGGGTACGAAGTGACTAAGGATGATCTCGGAACTATTTTGAAATGCGACTACACTCGCGCCGAAGAAGTTGTTGCGAAGAATCGTCAGACTCCTACGGCGGATAATAAAACGACAGCGCCTGTGAGAACGAATAACAATGATCGAGTCGATCAGAATACGACGACCAATTCGAAATAATGAGAATTATTTCGATGGTCCCCTCGTGGACCGAAACTCTCATTTCGTGCGGCATTGAAGTTGTCGGCCGCACACGCTACTGCATTCATCCCGAATCAAATATAAAAATCGTCGGTGGAACAAAAGACTGGGATATCGATCTCATTCGCAAGCTCAATCCCGATTTCATTTTGCTCGACCGCGAAGAGAACACCAAAGAAATGTTCGAAGCGTGGCCAGAAAAATGTGTCGTCACACATGTCGAAAAGCTTGAAAAATTAGCGACAGAAATTTCGAAGCTCGCCATCCGGTTTGAGAACAAAGATCTCAGAGACATCGCAGCTCGTTGGTCGAAAGTCGCGGCTCTGCCGATTGCAGCGCGTGAGGCTTCGGCGATTCCGGCGATTTTGAATTGGATTCGAAAACC
Source organism: Bdellovibrionales bacterium (assembly GCA_043746635.1). Lineage (GTDB taxonomy): Bacteria > Bdellovibrionota > Bdellovibrionia > Bdellovibrionales > JAMPXM01 > JAYTQQ01. The sequence goes on from JAYTQQ010000107.1 coordinate 10,090, forward strand.
CCAAGGAGAAGTCCAAAGTTTAATTTACATCATTTGGAAAAATCCGTGGATGGCCGTCAATGAACATACGTTCATTGCGAGCATGCTTCGCCACATCGGTATAGGCGACAAGATTCTTTCGAATCCAAAAAAATATTACGAATTCGAAATGAAAGATATTCCTCCAGATAGTTTGCTCCTTTTTTCGAGTGAGCCCTATCCATTTATGAAAAAGCAAAATGGGCTAGCCGAGCTCGGATTTGCCTCCGCCATCGTGAACGGAGAGGCATATAGCTGGTTCGGAATTCGCAGTCTTGAATTTCTAGAGCGCAATAAGGGGTAAGACCCACTTTAGAATTTTTTCGGTCGCTTCACCGGCTCGCAAAACAATAAGGTTTCTGATTTTGTGACTGACGTCGCCGAGGTCTTGTTTTTCAATTTGGCTGAGCCGTTTCGAAAGCTCTTTCGCGTTTTTGACCTCAATTACGGGATGAAGCTCACCGATCGAGATTGACTTCATGTAAAGCGCTTCACGGTTATTATGGTGCTTAGGTCCTACGAAGCTGACACAGCCTGCGGCGAGAGGCTCCATCACGCTGTGAACGCTTTTACGAAAAGATCCACCAACAAAAGCAACCGAAGCGTACGCGTAGACCTCTGCCAGAATGCCTACTACATCGATAATTAAAATCGCGTCTTTATTCCAGTTGAGGGATTGCGAGTAGAGCTCAATTTTCTTTCCGATCTTTTCGGCTTTTTGCTTGAGCTCTGCTAGATGCTGAGCAGTTGGCTCATGTGGCACTATCACAAATTTATAATTCGCAGAAACTTTGCGAATCGCTTCGAATAAAACCTCTTCGTCTTCAGGCCAGGTACTGCCGGCGACGAAGATTTTTTCTTGTGGAGAATGTCGAAAAAGTTGATCTTTGACTGGCTTTGGATTTTTAAGTCGATCAATCACTTGGTCGTAGCGAGTATCGCCGCAGACGTGAGTAATCTTAGCGAGTCCCAATTCTCGAAAATTTTCGAGGTCATCTTGGCTTACGCAGTGTATTTCACTGAGCATTCGGAGAGTCCAAGCGGTAAAATGTTTAGCCAGAAAATTCATGCGCGAACTTTGTTTAGCAAGCGTAGCTGAAAAGAGAAGTGACGGAACATTCATTTGCTTTGTTTGTGTCAGCATCTCCGGCCAGGCGTCGGTACGCGCGATCAGCAAGGCGCGCGGTTGATGATAGTGAATGAACTCCTCAAGGACTTTTGGCCGATCCCAAGGAAGTGGGCAGAAAAAATCGAGGTTCTTAAAATTCTGGACGTTTTCTAGAATCGAGGGTGAAAAATAAGTCAGTAGAATTTTAATTTCAGGATTTCTTTTCTTGAGTGCATTGATCACCGGCTTAGCGTATTCGAACTCTCCGGAAGCGCAGTGAAACCAGAGGGGCTTCATCTGCGGAGGGGAGTTGAGCCAGGGAGCTTTCGAATTTTGCGACTGCCGTAGTTGCAAAGCCTTTTTCACCTTGGGACTTATCATTGCGAGAGTTTGAAAACTCAAATAAAGCAGAGGGTAGAAGAAATATCGGTAAATAAATGAGTACATCATTTCACTTTCGAGACGAGCGCTGGCGTGAGTTCAACGAGGCATCTTTGATAGAGATCGTTGTAGCATTTTCCGCGACCGTCTTTCGAACAAGGCTGACAGTAGAGATTGGTATGAAGAGCTTTTGAGTTTGCAGAAGAAGGGTAGCCAAAGGCCGTTGGTCCCATGAGGGCTATTGACGAAATCTGCATTTGGTCTGCGACGTGAAGAAGACCCGTGTCGCCAGAGATGAGTCTGGTTGACCTTTGGGCTACGGCGCAACTTTCGATGAGGCTGAGTTGTCCGCAAAGGTTCATGACCCGATCGGGTGCGACCTCGGCGATCTCTTTGCAGAAGTTATCTTCGGGGCCGCCGAGAATCACGAACTTCGCGTGAGGCATTTCGTGGATGAGTTTTTGCCAATGAGAAACGGGCCAGCGTTTCATCTTCCAGGCGGCGGACGGAACGAGGCAGATAAAATCTTCGGTATTTTTTAAAATTTCTGCGACTTTATCCTGAGCCAGTTGCGAAATAAAAAATTTATTTTCTCCTAGGAGATTTTTAGGATTTGGATGAATGCCCCATTTCGAAAGTGGATCTAAAAACGATTTGCTCGCGATAAATGGTTTTTCAAATTTGTTGATGCGAAGTCTAAAAAGTAAAAATCGTTTAAAGCGATTTTTTGGCCTTTGCAAAAAACGAAATCCTTTGAGCTCATGACCGAACATACTCGAGAAGGCTCTCAATATGAAGACGGCCATCACGATATTTGATCTTACGTTATTGTGGGCGTCGTAGACGTGGGTATAATTCTCGCCTGAGAGTTTCCAGGCGGTTTTGATAAGCTCGATAGCACTCTTGCTACGCGAGAAAGGAATGACCTTCGTGATATATTTTTGCGGCGTTAAAAGTTGCGCAAAGTCTTCTCGCACGAACCAGTCAACTGTCGACTCAGGAAATTTTCTTGTAAAATGATAGGGAACCGATACGCCTTGGACGATGTCTCCAAAGCTTGAAAATCGTATGATCAATAATCTCGTCACTAGTGAAATTGCTTCTTCGCTGTGGCTTTGCGTTTTTTTGAAGTGCTCAAGTGTCCGTCGAGATAATCTCTCGTATCCTCGACAATTTTTTGGATCACATGACTTGGCTGAATTTTATAGAGATCGATGAGGACCGCGATCGTATCGATCGGTGGCGCAACAATGCCGCGCTCCCAATTTGAAACAAATTGAGGCGATGAATAACCAAGACAACGGGCCACTTCAAGCTGGCTCAATCCACACTCTTCACGTTTTTTTTTGAGAAATTGGCTCAAGGAAGTCAGAGCAACGCGCATGTTTTCTCCTGGCGGAAATAAAACATGATCTTATCTTTTTTCAGCGTTGAAATCAATAGTGTTGATGATCTGTTTTAGCCCCATTATCCGAGTTCAGACTTCGCAATCGTGTTGAGTTGCATATTGCTAGTGCCTTCGTAAATCTGACCGATTTTTGCGTCACGCCAGAATTTTTCGACGGGATATTCTTTAGTAAAGCCGTTTCCGCCGAAGAGATCAATCGCCGTTGAGCAAATTTTTTCGGCAGCACGTGATGAATAAAGTTTCGCCATCGCCGCTGCTAAAATAAAATCTTGTCCCGAGTCTTTCAAGCGAGCCGCATTGTAAACCATGAGCCGTGAAGACTCGAGGCTTAGACGCATCTCTGCAAGCTGAAACTGCACGCCTTGAAAAGAACCAATATTTTTGCCGAACTGTTCTCGTGAACGTACGTAAGCAAGAGTCGCATCATACGCGCCCTGCGAGATTCCGACCATTTGTGCGCCGATGCCGATGCGGCCTTCGTTTAAGGTTTCGATCGCAATTTTATATCCCTTGCCGATGTTACCCATGACATTCGCTTTGGGGACTTCGCAATTTTGAAACAGCAGCTCGCAAGTTGAGCTTGCCCGAATGCCGAGCTTGTCTTCTTTTTTTCCTACTGAAAATCCGGGGAAACCTTTTTCGACGATAAACGCCGTGATGCCTTTGTAGCCCAGTTTCGGATCAACCGTCGCGAAAACCAAGTAAATGCCAGCTTCTTTGCCATTGGTAATCCAAAGTTTAGAACCATTTAAAATATATTTGTCGCCTTTTTCCTGAGCCGTTAATTTTAAAGCGAACGCATCGCTGCCCGAAGTCGACTCAGACAAAGCGTAAGCACCAACCGTATCGCGCGCGAGACGTGGTAAGTAACGAGATTTTAAATCGTCATTGGCCCACTTTAAGAATGCATTGGTCACGAGGGTATTTTGAACGTCGACTAAAACGCTGACCGAACCATCGACACGCGCGAGCTCTTCGATCGCGAAACAGGCCATTGAAAAAGACGAGCCTGCACCGCCGTATTTTTCGGGAGATTCAATACCCATCAACCCCATTTCAAAAAGTTTAGGCAATAAAGTCGGCTCGAGTTGCGCGGCTTCATCCATTTTGGTAACGAGGGGTTTAATTTCACCTTCGGTAAAATCACGCACAGCTTCTTTAAATGATTTCTCGTCGTCTGATAGGCTGGTGAGTGCTAAATGAGTTGTTTCGACTGACATGTGATCCTCCGCTTGCACGTCAGTCTAACTCTGTTGTAGGATCAGTCAATGCAAAAAATAATTCGTGTTTTAGTAGCAAAGCCCGGTTTAGACGGACATGATCGTGGCGCAAAAGTCGTTGCCCGCGGACTCAGAGATGCGGGTTTCGAAGTGATTTATACTGGCCTTCACCAGACTCCCGAAATGGTTGTGAGTGCGGCTATGCAAGAAGATGTCGATATCGTGGGTCTCTCGATTTTGTCGGGCGCTCATTTACCATTGGTCGCCGCCATACAAAAGTTACTGAAGCAAAAAAACCTCAATAAACCTATTTTCGTTGGTGGAATCATACCGAACGAAGATGCCAAAACCCTCACCAGTCAGGGCATTGCGGCGGTCTTTGGACCAGGGACTTCGATCGCAGATATCGTCACCAAAGTAAAAGAAATCGTAGGAGAATGATGGGTCACAACGCCGATGTTCTTGAAATGTTATCGAAGCTTGCGATCGGTTATATCCCTTTTTTATTTGCTCTCTGTTTTCACGAAATGTCGCACGCCTGGGTCGCAAAACTCTGCGG
>JAYTQQ010000108.1:0-10701 GCA_043746635.1 Bdellovibrionales bacterium
GCCCCCACGTATTTAGAAATGCCGAGTAGGTGAGAACTTTGAGGTCTTTTGAAGTTGAACGCGATTCAATTCGTTTGAATAAAAAGAAAAACACGACGACAAAGGCGATCAATATCGGAATGACTGAAAAAAATGTCACCCGCATGGCATGCTTAAACGACTCTTTACCACCAGAGTCCGCGTCTCTTACGGTAGAAGTAGTAGTCGACTCCAAGGCAGCGGCCAGCACCGAACCAACCGAGAGTAAACACAACTAAGAGGATGAGATTATCTTGAATGTCGCCCGAGCTTGGTCCTACTGCCCAGATCATGGTGATCCCTAAAAAAAGTGCGAGCAGAGATGCGGGTCTCACGAAATAACCAATGATGAATGAAACTCCAATGATAAATTGCGAAATCACGATGAAGCTTGAAAAAAACTGCCAGTTCGGAATCATCGCCGTCTCTAAAAAATATTTATACCATTCTGGCGCGACACTCGATGGTAGATAGGTGCGAATCTGTTCAGCGAGAACCGCATGGGAGAGAAATTCACTCTTAACACTCTGGAGTGCGTGATTTAAGTAATAATATCCCATGAAAATTCTTAAGAAGAAGAGGGGATATAAATGCCCGACGTATTTGTAGCTTTCAAAAATTGCGACGATCATAATCTCTAGCTTCTAACTGAGAATGATGAGAGTCAACTTATCCGGTAGTAGCACTCGGACAAATGTCAGAGAGAAAACAAACTTCGCATCTAGGCTTTCGTGCCTTACAAATTTTTCTGCCGTGATCAATTAGTCGATGTGAATAATCAATCCACTCTTTCTTTTCAATGATTTCGTTGAGCTCGCGTTCGATAATGACTGCGTTATCGGTCTTCACCAAACCGAATCGATTGCTCAGCCTCGTCACATGAGTGTCGACCACTATTCCAGACGGGATTCTGAAGCCGACTCCTAAAACAACATTTGCAGTTTTTCTTCCAACCCCTGCTAGTTCGGTAAGTTCTTCTAAACTTTTTGGAACTTCACCGCCGTAATTTGCGACAATCGCTTGAGCTGCCGCTTTTATATTCTTCGCTTTGTTTTTATAAAAACCGGCCGTTCGAATCAACTCTTCGATTTCTTCTATTGGAGCTTCAGCGAAAGACTTTGGTCTAGCAAATTTTGCGAACACGGCCGGAGTGATTTGGTTCACTCTCACATCCGTGCATTGGGCGGAGAGAATAGTCGCGACGAGCAATTCAAAAACATTTTTATGATGAAGCGCACACTCGGTTTGGGGATAATATTTTTTAAGAAGCCTGATGATTTCGGCGGCGAGAATTCTTTTCGCTGTGATGGATCTAGGTCGTGGAAGTTTCGCCATAAAAAAGGTGTAGACCTTTAGCGAGAGAAAAACAATTTCTATTTTATTCTATCTCCTAGCTGAAGCACTCATGATAAAATATGAATAACAGAAGAGGTGAGCTATGGAAGGCCCGCGTCCCCCGCATGAAAAAGAATTCGGTCAGCTGATTAGCTTTTTGGATTCTGAATTACGCCCGAATCTACCGTGGTCAATTACAAACGAATACCCTCTCGCATTCGGTCTCCAAAATATTGGTAATATTCGAGTCATCATGGAAGAAAGCCAAGTTCTTTCGCACGCGGTGATGCGGCCCGTTCACGTTAAAACTGGTGCGGGACTTTTCAAAGTCGCCGCGATCGGAAGTGTGGTCACTTCGACCGATCATCGCAATCAAGGACTCAGCACCAAAATTTTAGAAAGCTGTTTAGAGTCAGCCGCGCAATCGGGCTGCGAGTTTGCAATTCTTTGGACTCACCTTCACGATTTTTATCGCAAACTTGGCTTCGAACTTGCGGGAAGTGAAACCAGCGTCATTTGGAATCAGGATATTGTTCTTGAAAACACTGACCTTAAATTTATGGATACTCCAAAAGTTTCACCAGAGGCGATTCACAAACTTTACGCTTACCACACGGTGAATTCTCTAAGGACTTTGAGCGATACCGCGAAGTATATGCAGATTCCAAATACGCGTGTTTATACGGCTTGGGACGTGAAAAATAATCTAAAAGCTTACGCCATTGAAGGAAAGGGTGCAGATCTCAAAGCCCACATCCACGAATGGGGTGGAGGGGTGGCTGCACTCCTGCCACTTTTTAATTTCGTTTACCAGACTCAGAAAAATCCGGTGACGATCATGATTCCTCGTCATTCACAAAACTTGCGTCGCAAGTTAATGGATCTTGGTTTTCAGAGTAACGAAGGCTTTTTAGGAATGATAAAGCCAATTAATACCACAAGCCTTTTTACGAAAGTTAAAAGATTTGCGCGCATGCAGGGTGTTGCCGATTTGATTCTCGAGAAAAAAGCGGATCACAAAGGTGACCGTTATTATTTTGGCTTTGAAGGGCAACTTTTTAGCACCGATTTATTATCAGATATCACCCGATTACTGTTCGGCCCGCAAAAGCCAAGTCAGATTCACAAGTTTACGCCCGATGTCGCCGAACGACTCGATAAAATTTTACCACTCGACATGTGGATCTGGGGTTGGGATAGCATATGAAATTAACGCTCGCGCTTTTTAGTTTTATTTTTTGTTTCGTTGCATTTTCTTGTCAGGGCGACGAGGGAAAACCCATCGACTACGGCCCTGCGGTCGCTCAATCGGCAGTCGACGATGCGCTCAACACGCCGCTTGCGAACGCAGATCCTCTTAAGATCCAAGTCGGGCAATTTACCGACGTCGTGCAGACTCAGATTCTCGAAGGACAGGCCTACCAGACCACCGGCGAAATCGGTACAACGGTCGTGAGCCGAGACGATCAAGACACGCAAGTCGTATTTACGATTTTAGAAAAAACGGTGAGCTACTCAGACAACAAAACGATTTCTCGTGAGCTCATACGCATTGCCCAAAAGAATACGGCCACTCAACCGGCGACTCCCGCGGCGTCACCGGCGCCGGCTTCAAGCTCTCGTCTCACCGCCCGTTGGTTTTACGATACCTTCTCGCAAAATGAACTCATTCCGCAAGTGAACACGCTCATTTCGTTCATGAACCAACATATGGGCATCGCCGCCGATACTTCTACGGCTAGCGTCGCAACTACGTTTCACAATCTCATCGTTTCGACGACGAATCAGGCACCGCCCGATGCGGTGACCAGCCAACCCCATTGCGGAGGCGTTCCGAATTGTATGATTCACGTCTCAAGAATTGCTTACGATATGCTCGTCTGGAATGACCCGAAGACTCCCGATAAAATTCATCGCGAATTTTCAATCAGCGGAGACGTTCCGTTCTTTTCAAACGTGATGAGCGAATGCGATAGTCTTTTGGTGCCGGTTGGCACGGTGAAAACTCTCGTGACTCTTTGCTCGGATGTTACTAACTTTAGATTCACAACACCGCAGTAGAGGTAGCCATTGAAAAAAATTAATCTCGCTCTCATTTTTGGAGGGCAATCGGCAGAGCATGCCGTTTCTCTCGAGTCTGGCAAAAACGTGATGGATGCCCTCGACCAAAACAAATACCAAACTCATCTCATCGCGATCGATAAAAACGGAGCTTGGCGCCACATCTCTGATCCGGCTGTTTTGCGTAAAACAGATGTTGCAGCACCGATTGATGTCGACCGTGCGGGAGCGCGAGTTTTTTTAGTTCCAACCAAAGATGGAGTGCAAATCCTTAACTGCGACACCCAACAATTCGTCGCAAAGATTGACTGTGTATTTCCGATCTTGCATGGCCCCTACGGCGAAGACGGAAGCATGCAGGGATACCTCCGCATCTTAGGCCTCCCTTACGTGGGAGTCGGCGTTTTAGGATCAGCCGTCGGAATGGACAAAGACGTCGCGAAACGATTGCTCAGAGATGCAGGACTCCCGATCGGAAAATTTCTCTGCGTCGAACGCCACGAACAAACTTCTTTAAATTTCTTAGACATGAAACAGAAACTAGGACTTCCGTTCTTTTTAAAACCAGCAAATATGGGCTCAAGTGTTGGAGTTCATAAAATCACCGACGAAAAAACTTTTAAAGTGGGTGTTACCGATGCCTTTAGCTATGACACCAAAGTTTTATTCGAAGAATTTATCGATGGCAGAGAGATCGAGTGCTCGGTGCTCGGCAATCACGAAGTCAGTGCGAGCGAGCCCGGTGAAGTTTTACCGCAACATGATTTTTATTCTTACGAAGCCAAATACCTCGACGACAATGGTGCGAAATTACGTATCCCTGCAGATCTAACGAAGCCCCAGGCCGAGAATGTTCGTAAAATGGCGATGCAGGTCTTTAAAACTTTTTGCTGCGAAGGAATGGGCCGTGTCGATTTTTTTATGACCAAAGACAATCATCTCATCGTCAATGAGATCAATACGATCCCGGGATTTACTAAGATCAGCATGTATCCAAAGATGTGGGCTCACTCGGGGATCGCGTACTCAGCTTTGATCGATCGTTTGATCGACCTTGCGTTTGAAAGATTTAAAGAAGAGCGTTCGCTTAAGCGGTAGATGCGATCATCTACAGAGCGCCTTGGACTATGCGAGTGGCGACTGATATTGCGTCGTTATAAAAAGCGTCTACACGTAATGCATAATCCGCAATTGAGCAAGATGATGGATCATTTTTGCAATTTAAGCTCGGCTCCTGGTGAGCCGTAATAATTCCAGCTAAATAACAAACTATTTTTCCGTTACCGTCCGTGTATTCGTAATATATTGGGCCACCTGAATCACCGTGGAGAACTGTCGCTGCCGCTGTAGCACTAAATTCAAGAAAGTAATTTAAGTCCTCTACGCCTAGCGACGAAGAAATTTCTTTAAATTTTGATGGTTGCTTGGTGTTAGATCTAGATAATATTATATCAACATTTCTCAGTTGATAATCGAACCTGTCATTTTCTGAATAACCAAAACCTGCCGCGTGATAAGAATCACCGGCCTTAAAAAATGAATTATCATTTATCATTATAATTTTTTCGAATCCTTTTGGTAGTCCTTGGTTTAATCTTATGAACACAAAATCTTTATTTCCAGGTAGCATACTCCAATTAGGTGTATTAGAGATATTATCTATCTGATCTGGTTTAGGTAATAAAAACTCGTTTTTAGAAAATTTTTGCTGTGCGCGGTCCGAAAAATTTCCGCTCGAGCCAAAGTAAATCGTACCACTATAGTCTCCATCTAATTTATATTTTTCAAAAAGGTGAGCCGACGTTACGATAAAAGACTCATTTAAAATAACTCCGGAAGATATCTCGACTACATTTTCACTTTTGTCCTGAATAGTTACTAGCACCGTATGTTTCGCAATAGAGTCGAAGCGTTTTTTATCGAGACTGCCCGACTGCTGATTCTCGATCGAAGTTCTGCCGCCGGAAATGGCCGTTAAAAGGCCTTCTTTTTGGGCGAGAGCGTTAAGAGTCTGATTTGGAGCACAAGACAAAAGGAATTTCGCCAAAACAAATATCGACATTGTTAGAATAAATATTTTTTTCATACATGCTGCTTTCTCAAATTGAGACGTTTAAATCAATATAAAGCAGCTACCTCAAATTCGATAGAAATTTCAAAAATAGAAAAATTGTGTCCACAAGTTCGACAGCAAAACTTGAGCATCTTTTTTCCAGCTGTTTATTAAATGCTCGATTCCTTTAGTTAATCTATCTGTTCTGCACTCCAGTCCAAAGTAGATTCTTCCGATAGTAAATATGTGAGCATAGTCTTTTTTCAAACGAGGTCATTGTGAGAAATTTATCGAACTCAAACCAGCGTTTAATTTTTTCGTTTATTTTATTAAGTTTAGTTTTTGGCATAACGAATGTGCAAGCTCAGCAATATGATGCGATGGGAAATTACACTGGGGGTTCGGATGATACATCCTATCAAGCCCCTGCTGCGCAAACCGGTTCTGCTCCTTCATATACTGCCTACGGCACTGGTTCTAGCGTAAAGAAGTCCCCAAAAAAGGCTCCTTCTGTCGCTTACCCAAGTTCCACTACAACGTCTACCACTCAGCCGATTGACGCTACGGTCGATCCGGCAGAGTACTCTCAACTGGACCAAGTAGCGCCTGCTGCTTCAGCTAGTCAAATTCCACACGATAATAATACATATGGTGACTCTACTGGTTCGACGAACTCTGAGCCTACTCCTGATACTAAAGATTCGGGAGCTCCTCCGGGAGGCTCGACACCGACTACCGATGTTGTTACAGGATCCGCATGCGAAGCGGGTCAAGCCAGAACATACGATCCTGAAACTAGAATGCACACTTGTAGTGGCTCAGGACAAACAGCTGCCGACAATCCTTGTACTGCGGCGGTGGAAGATACAGCCAGCATATGTACGGCTTCAAACTCATATGCAATCGCCCAGCAAGTGGCAGCTACAGTTTCGATTGCCGGAGCGTCAACGGCTAACGCCGGTGCAGCCTGTAAGATGCAATCGACAATTGCGACCACTCAAGGACTTTTCGCAGGTGGTGTCTCTGCCGGTTGCTTTGCGAAAATTTCAGATTGTAAGTCAAGTTGTGATCCGGCGAAGGCCGCCGACAGCCTTAAGCCTGCATATAAAACGGGACTTGCTCAGTGTAGCAGATACACAATCAATGCAGCCGCAAGTGCCGCACAGGCAGCATCTAATTTTGTAGCGGCCAGACTTGCTGGTGACTGCGCGAAGGCCTACACTGCAGATATCCCGCACCCGAATCCAACACTTGTTCAGTCTTGCTCGGGTGATCCGACTTACGCGGCCACTCACACTCTTGATTGTTATTGCATCAGCAATCCTGGCGACGCAAAGTGTCCGAACCCAGCGCTTGCTCTCACTCCTGGCGGAGTCACCGGAACTCTCTCTTCAAGCGGACTCAAAGTAGGTACCGGAGATCCCAATTTGGGTGCCGGTGGTTTGGGAAACTCGGCTCTTCCAACTCCTGGCCCTAGCACTGCGGCTGCAGCCGGAGCTGCTCCTTTACCACCCGTTGGCGGACTCGATGGAGGCGGCGGCGCACCCGCAGGGGCGGCACTCGCAGCCGCACCCGAAGATGCAGGAGGAGCCGGAGCGGCTGCCGGATCAGGAAATATATTTGGCGGATTTTCTGCCGGCCAAGGCGGATTCTCTTACGGTCACGCGGCTGGTTCTTCTGGCGGTGGCGGAGTCGCTGGAGCGGTCAAATCTCTTGCAACAAAATTTAATTTAGGCGGACTTTTTCCAAAAAGAAATGATTACATCAATCGATCGGTTGCCGGCATGAGCGTTTCGGCAAAAGATGGCGTGACGGGTCCGAATGGACCAAGCATTTGGGAAAAAGTTTCGAGACGTTACCAAATTAAAAAGGGCGAACTCTTACCTCCATAGTCTTTTCAAACATATTTAGATGAGGACGCATTTTGATGAAAAAGATTTTTGCTAAACAGAATTTATTTATATGGCTCATTTTATCAATGAGCTTTTCTGAAGTCTCACGCGCCGACAATACGGCAGGTAATTCTTCGAAAGGATCTGCACTGACGATCGTAGGCGAAGGCATCACTGGCGGGATGGGCGTCTACATGGGCAGGCAGTGCCCTCCTAACAACTATATGGCTTGTTTTATGGCCGCACAATGTGCGTTGCAGTTAATTTCTTCATTAGGTTCGCAATCCTCGATGGATGGAGTGAACGGCGCCTACCAAGCCAGTGGTTATGGCACTGGCACCGGCGGGACCGGTGACCCCAATGGAGGGTCGTCAGGCACTGATAACAACGGCACATCAGGACCCGGGTCCGCAAACAATGCACATACCGCAAATTCAGGAGCACTCGCAAACCTGCAAAAAATCCAATCATCTCTTTCAAGAGCAGGCGTGAAAATTGATCCCGCAACCGGCAATATCACGATGCCAAATGGTTCCACCGTTTCGGCAAATGCTTCACCCGATTCTCTCAAAGGACTTCCAGGATTTGATCCCTTACAAGTCGACTCTGCTCTAGCCGACGAAAAGAAAATGGAAGCAAGCCTACTCGCTAAAGCCGCTGCTGGTGGTGCCTTTGGTGGATACCAATCTGGCGGTGGCGGAAGCCGCAGCGGAGCCAACGCCGTCAATCCGAATGCGTCAAACGACGATGCGATGAACAGATACCTCGCCGGCCTCAACGGAAAAAACCGCAACCCTGGTTCGATCAAGCAAGGTGTCGCAGGGCTTTCTCGTAAATTAGGATCTGAAAGTATTGGCGTAAAGGGCGATAACATTTTTGAAATGGTTAATCGCAGATACCAAGCTCAAGATAAACAGAATGCTTTCTTAAGAGAAAAATAATGAGCGCTCCATATTTCAGAAACGCCCATCTCATAAATAAATTTTAATGTAACCACTGACTTCCGTTTGTGGCGTTACGAACTTTCATGTCACGTTCGATCGAGTCAGTTGCGTTATTGATCTCATCAATCTGATACAGCAAAACTTTTTTAGCATCGCTAATCGCTGCGTAGAGGTCTTCGCCAGCCGCTTCTGCTTCGATCACTCCTTCAGGAACATTCGCAGACAGTCTCACGCTCTTTTCTTTCGTTTCGTTTTGTACTAATACGTTCACCTGCGTATTGGGAACAAGAAAGGGCTCGAGTTCAGAAACCTGCTGATAAATATAGGCCTGTAATTCTTTGTCTGGATTCGTATAATTTGCGTTCATAGGCCTCCTCTTCTGTCTTAAATCTGAGATCGTAAACAGTCTTGTCAAGACGACGATTTCGCATTAAAAAGTCGTCATGATGACTGAAACGACCGTTGATCCCGATAAAATCAATCTTGAACCCAACTGGAAGAAGCGCCTCCTCCCTGAGTTTTCTAAAGCCTATCTACTAGAGCTGCGTGAATTTTTGCGCAAAGAGAAGGCAAACGGGCGCATCGTTTATCCTGCTTCAGCAGACATTTTTGCAGCATTTCGGGAGACTCCTTTTGAAAAAGTGCGTGTGGTGATTTTGGGACAGGATCCTTACCACGGCCCCGGCCAAGCTCATGGTTTGTCGTTTTCGGTACCGACGGGTGTTCCTGCGCCTCCTTCTTTGGTAAATATTTTCAAAGAACTTCAGACCGACGTTGATGGATTCGTGAAACCCAAGCACGGCAATTTATTATCTTGGGCCCGTCAAGGTGTGTTGCTGCTCAATAGCGTTTTGACGGTTGAAGCAGGCAAGGCAGGCTCTCACCAAAATCGTGGATGGGAAATTTTCACGGACCGCGTGATTGAACTGCTCAGCACCGAACGCGAACATTTGGTTTTTATTTTATGGGGATCTTATGCGCAGAAAAAAGGTGCGAAGATTGATCGCAACAAACATCTCGTGATTGAGAGTGTGCATCCATCGCCGCTTTCTTCGTATCGAGGATTTTTCGGGAGTAAACCGTTCAGTCAAGCCGCTCAATATTTGAAAGCTTCTGATGGCTACGATTTAAATTTCAAGATTGATTAAGCGAAGAATGAGCAGTTATTTTTAGACGGGCCCTTAGGAGAGTAAACAGAGAATCAAAGCCCTATTTTTCTAATCGGTATGCGAAACAAATACCTAAGCTGAACTTACGAAATTCAGACTTCTTAAAAGCCCCACTCGCCGTCACGAGCTCTAAAAATTCGTCACCACACGGAAAGCGCGCTGAAGACGACTGCAAATATTTATACGCCGACGTATTGCCCGTGATAAATCCACCGAGATACGGCAAGGCTTTCTCAGAGTAGAATTGATAAAATTCACGAACGACCGGAATCGACGGCTGACCAAATTCTAAGATCATGACCTTGCCACCAGGTTTACACACACGAGCCATCTCGCGAAGAGCCAACAACGGGTCAGCAACGTTACGAATTCCAAAAGAGATGCTTACTACATCAAAAGAAGCATCCGCATAAGGTAATGCCGTCACGTCTGCTGTTTCGAATTGAATATCGAGACCCAGAGCCAACGCCTTTGAAGGAGCCGTCGTGAGCATGTCTGCACAAAAATCACTTCCAATAACGGTGCCCGTGAAGCCAACCGCTTTTTTGAATTCAATGGCGAGGTCTCCGGTACCGGTTGCGCAGTCTAGAACGTGAAGGCCGGCTGCGGCCCCACTCCACTCGGCTAAATTTTTGCGCCATAAATGATGAATACCTACCGATAAAATATTATTGGCGCGGTCATATTTTGAAGCGACCGTACTGAACATGGATTTGATTTTTGCTGATTCAGGGCCTACGAGATTTTGCATTAGTATAACTCTGCCATTTTCTCGCCAGATGCCATACCGACGCCTGCAGAAACGCGACGTCCACAGGCTAAAGCAACCGCACGGCAGCGTGACATCACGTTTGCGAATCCATCCATGCTCAAAGCTTGAAATGCATCACTCTTCGATTGGGCGGGATCGATATGAACTTCAACCATGATTCCATCTGCGCCAGCAGCAATTGCTGCAGCCGCCATCGGAGCGATGAGTTCGGGACGACCGGTCCCGTGCGATGGATCAACGACTATAGCGAAAGAAGTGTGCGCCTTAATGTACGCGACCGCATTGAGGTCAAGAGTATTTCGAGTTTTTGTCTCAAATGTGCGGATGCCGCGTTCGCAGAGGATGACATTGGGATTTCCGCCTTGGAGGATGTAATCTGCGGCGTTTAGCCACTCTTCGATCGTCGCAGAAAATCCACGCTTGAGCATGATGGGCTTACCGGTCTTCGCAACTTCTT
>JAYTQQ010000109.1:0-14897 GCA_043746635.1 Bdellovibrionales bacterium
GCTCAAACGCTTAAAAAATCCAAAACACACCACGGCCTTTCGGGGTTCGGATAGAGATCTGTCGTTATGGCAATGAAAGCAATCTGGCGTCATGCCAGACAGGAGATAGCAAAGCCAAAGCCATCAACAGGTTGGGGGGCCAGTTTTAAGATTTTAAGATTCTGCTTTTAGGGTTTCTGTCAGCGCGCCCGAAACCTTTTTGCGACGACGTCTTGGACGTGCCGGCCTACGACCAGGCTCACGCGGCTTAATATCGGATGCGACTTCGCGGGCAGAGTTTTTCCAGAAAGAAATGTCTTGCGCGGATATCTCGAAATTGACCTCGACGAGCTTAAGGCAAAATGCGAAGCTCTCATTGCGAAAAATCGACATGAGTCGACGAGGGCCACGCTTTTTCAAAAGAGGAGTCTTCTGCAACATTCCGCTCAGCTGAAGAGTGTGTCCTAAGAAGCTTTGTTCTAGCTTGAACATTCCAATTTCGTTCCGAATAAAATTTTGCATATCGTCTGCACGCATTTGTGCGCTCGTCGGCCATTCACCAGCGCAAGTGGCGTATGCACACGACAAAACGATCCAGCTCAGCAGATGTTGAGACTCAAAATTTTCGACCGTGAGTTCTTTGAACTGGCTTAAGTAAAATTGAAAATTTTCACGGTAAGTGTCGTTCAAAAAAATCGAATGTAGATAGGGAGACAAATACTCGAGAATGCCAAGATCGAAAGCTTCAGCGAAGGCGAGGAAGGGCTCATGGAGTCTCAGAAATTTTAAAATTTCTTCACGCCGACGAGGCAAAACACTGGCCGCAATGCTTGAAGCATTTCGTTTCATTGATTCGCGCAAATCTTCGTCGAGAAAAAGTTCGAGCTTGTGGGCAAATCTAAGAGCACGTAGTAAACGAATCGGATCTTCAACGAGTCGCACATCAGGATCACCGATCATGCGAAGCGTACGCGTTTTAATATCCCTCATGGCCTCGACGAAATCGATGAGATCTTCATTCACCGGATCATAAAACAAAGCATTGATCGTGAAGTCTCTACGGCGGGCATCTTCTTCTGGAGTTCCAAAAGTGTTATCGCCGAGGCGAGCTTCGCCGGGCTCTTCGCCCTCGATCAGTGGCTCAGGTTTTGTTTCTTGTCTAAAAGTCGCGATCTCGAATTGTTGAGAATCGCGTTTTGCGAGGACGAGCAGAAACCTGCGGCCGATGATGTACGAGTTATAAATCAACTTTTTGATTTGATTCGGTTGCGCAAGCGTCGCGATATCATAATCTTTTGGATGAAGCCCAAGTAAAAGATCGCGAACGCATCCACCGACGAGATAGCTTTCAAATCCGGCGCGTTGAAGAGCTTTGACGATGCCGAAGGCGTGGGGATCGATCCAGTCTTGGTGTAAATGTGGTTTGTGCGCGATTTCCATGCCCCGATTATAACGAGATGGCGGGTCATGACAAGAAACATCACGATGAATTAGAGTCAGGGACATGAATTATCTCGAAAATTTTCATCACCAGATTCTCGGAAACAAAAATTCTCCTCGTAAATTGGTCTTTCTGCACGGACTGATGGGATTCGGAGTCAATTGGATGCGCATCACTCAGGCATTTACCGCGAGCCACGAAATTCTAATTTACGATCAGCGAGGCCATGGGCGTTCGTTTCAGCCGGCGATGGGTTATGCTCCCATCGATTATGCTGAAGATTTGCGCAAAATTACGGACGAACTCGATTGGGAGAAAATCGAACTCGTCGGGCATTCGATGGGCGGACGTAACGCACTCGAATTTGCCCATACTTATCCACACAGAGTCGAAAAGCTCGTCGTCGAAGACATCGGTCCCGCGATGAATCCTTATGGATCTGATTTTATTAGTGGCCTGCTCGACCGCACTCCGGTTCCTTTTAAGGATAAAGCTTCGGCCAAAAAATACTTCGACGTCGATTTTCTGAAGATCTACGCTCAGATCTCAAATCCTCGGGGTTTGGCGCTTTTTCTCTCGGCAAATTTGCAAGAAGCCCCTGATCATACGATGAATTGGCGCTTCTACGTTCCCGGAATTCGAGAAAGTCTCGAACAGGGGAGAGCCCAAGAGCGTTGGAATGAAATCGAAGAACTCAGCATGCCGACCCTCTGGATTCACGGCGAAAAGTCTCAAGATCTCTCACGCTCGGTTTACGAAGAAATCTTGCGTAGAAATCCACGAATTCAGGGAGTTGAAATCAAAAAGGCCGGGCATTGGGTGCACAGCGATCAGCCGGCGGATTTTATTGCAACTTTGCTTGGCTTTTTGGGATAGTTGCTATAGATTTTGTGCCTGGCAACATGATTGCCTCAACGTTCGAGGGCCCATTGAAATTCGCTGAACTCCATCTCCATCCTCTGTTAGAAGCCGCAATCGAAAAATCGAAATTTACTGAATGTACGCCTGTTCAAGAGGCAACGATTCCGCATATTTTAGAAGGTAAAGACGTCGCGGGCCTCGCGCAAACCGGTACCGGTAAGACCGCCGCATTCTTACTTCCCCTGATGGATCGCATTTTGCGAAGCCAAGATGCCGCCCAGAAAAAAGATGCAGACCCAGCAGCGCCTCCTAGCGAATTTGCTGCTCGTGAATTTCGCGACTGGCATAATCGTCACTTTGTTTTAATTTTGGTTCCCACCCGTGAGTTGGCCGAACAAGTTTACGAGAACGTTAATAGTTTAAAGGGCGAAGCGAATCTTCGCGCCGTTTCAATTTACGGTGGAGTCTCGTACGATAAGCAAAAGTCCGCTCTCAAAGAGGGCGTTGAGTTTATCGTCGCTACACCGGGTCGTTTGCTTGATCTCTACAAAGAAAATTTGGTCGATCTTAAAGGTGTCCGCGCTATTGTTTTTGATGAAGCCGATCGCATGTTCGACATGGGTTTCAAAGATAATATGAAATATATTTTAAGCCGCGTCCCTAAAGAGCGTCAGTTTCTGGTTTTCTCTGCGACATTAAATCTCGACGTGATGAATACGGCATATCAGTACGGTGCAAGTCCGGTCGATATCGACGTGAGCCGCGATCAAGCAAAGGCCGAGAATGTTGTCGACAAAATATTTCACGTCGGTACTCACGAAAAACCAGATTATCTTTTGTCGCTATTGAAGAAATTCAATCCGAAGCAGACGATTATTTTTAGTAACTTCAAAATGAATGTTCCTCGTGTGTCTCAATTCTTAAACGAAAACGGCCATCCTTCTGTCGGCATTTCAAGTTTGATCACTCAAGCACAACGAAATCGCGTGATGAGTCAGTTTAAGTCAGACAACGATCAAAATATTCTCGTGGCAACAGATGTTGCCGCCCGCGGTCTAGACATCAAAGGTGTCGACATGGTCATTAATTACGAACTTCCTGATGATCCTGAAAATTATGTTCACCGTATTGGTCGTACCGGCCGTGCGGGAGCAAATGGTTTAGCATTTAGTTTTGTTTCCGATCGCGACGTCGACGCATTAAAACGCGTTGAAGATTATCTTCGCCACAAAGTTGATGTCGCTTGGCTCGAAGACACTGAGATCTTAAAAGATTTCAAACCAATGCCGAGTGATCGTCCCCATCGATCAGGTCCTCCTCCACGTCAAAGTGGTGGCGGTGGCCGAGGCGAAGGCCGCGACCGTTCTTCTGAAGGTGGTCGTCCGCAACCGCGTGCGCAAGCGGACCGTCCGCCGAGAAACGCCGGACCTCGCAATGATTCTCGTAGACCAAGTGCCGGCGGCGGTGGAAGTCGCTCTGAAGCTGGACGTCCGCAACCACGTGCACAAGCGGACCGTCCGCCGAGAAACGCCGGACCTCGCAATGATTCTCGCGGACCAAATGCCGGTGGTGGCGGCGGCAGCGGAAGCAATCGAAATTCCAATTCAAGAAATGCTCCGAATGCTAATCGCCACGAAGGTTCTCGCCACGACGGAAAGCCGCGTCCGAATGGGCATCAGCGACCGACTCCAAGTGCGAATGCTCGTATGGCTCAAAACAAAAATCAAAAACCACCGGCTTCCAAACCACCGGTTAGCATCGGTAAAAAAGTCAGTGGATTCTTTAAAAAATTATTTAGCTAAAAAGCCGGCGAGGGACTTGCTTTGTCGGTCATTTATCTCGCATATATGAAAAAATTTTAGACTACTAAAAATAAGACTACTAAAAATAAGACTGCCAAAAAGAGTAACGCCCAAATTCGTTACTGTCAAAAATGTAGACAGTCCAACTGCAATTAAAACATCGCTTAAAGAGGGCATGGCTTTGCAATCTTGTTCTTTGACATAGAAGTACCTTAAGAGAATGAATTTATGAAGCCCTATCGCTATGCAGTTACACTTGCACTGACGTCACAAATTGCCTTGATGCCTTTGGCCCATTCCGCCGATACCTGCGAAGACCTGTTCAAGGCACGTAGTTTGGTCGCCGCCGTCGAAGCTGACAAGACTCTTCTCATCGATCGAATTGAACAAAGTCTGACTCCAAGCCTTCCGGAAGCAATTCTCAATGGCCTTCATAAAAAAATGCGCGCACTCAATGTGCTCGTGAAAAAAATCGCCGATCCAAAAGAAGGTATTCTGGTCAAACGTCTTATGGTTCAAAGAGCAAAGTATACGGTCGATTCAGTTTACTATATTTTCGAACGAGACATGACGAGCTATACACTTTTGAACGAATACAAAGAAGCTCTTAAAAGAGGAGTCAGTCTTCGTCTTGCGATCGATTCTGCTGGGTCAATGAATATGCAACACAATGAACTTAAAGCACTGATCGAATATGCTCGCGACAATGCCGGTTTTAAACATGATCCAAAAGATTATTCAAAAATCTTAAGCGAAAAAGCGACAATCGAAATTTACATGCTGAACCCAGTCAACCCAGCTTCAGTCGCTTACCAAGTTGTCGTCAATTTTTTCAGACGATTGCATAACGAATGGAGTGATAAACAGGTCGAACTTTATAAAGACTGGCAGAATCGAAGATTCCATAATAAGACAACCATCATTGACCGCGATCACTCGGAGTTGATTTCTGCAATTTACGGAGGCCGTAATATTGGTGACGATTATTACGGAGTCGATGACGACACGTTTCATGACAATGAAGACCTCATTATGAATGATCCAAATTTACCAGCTTGGAGAAGTGCCGAACGAAACAGTATCGGACCAGTATTAAATTCATATTTTGAATCTATCATCGGCCACCTCGGAAATCGCCGTCTCGACATCGGTCGCATCGGCAATCTGATCGGGTTTAAAAGCCAAATCGACCTTATGGAAAAGCATGCTGCTGCTCTCGATTCACGCCAAGATTTCGCTCAAAAGCTTCAAGAAATGACCGATCCTAATCACGATTTTATGGACCCAGCGAGTTTTGATACTTCGAAATGGCGTTTGCTGCACACTCTGCAAAACGTATTGCGGCGAAACCTTATGAAAAATCCTGACTTAGTAAAGAATGAAGCGAACTACGAGCTTGAAAATTTCTCCGATATTATGACTCACGTCAGGCATCGAGTGCGTAAGGCGAAAAAATCGATTCAGATTGTTTCTCCGTATGTTTATTTTGAACCAGAAGAAGTTGAGTATTTGAAAAAAATGTTGAGAGAGAATCCAGACCTTAAAATTGAAGTCGTCACCAATTCTATCATGACGAGTGATAATATGATGGCTCAAGCTTACGTTGATGAATTGATCGGGCCTGAATTCGCCGGCACAGAGCGTTTTACTTTCTACGAATACGGTCGTCTTGATGCTGACAAATTAGGTGGTCAAGGACACTACGGTAAGCTTCATCAAAAAAGTATTGTGATCGACGGCGAGTGGGCCTTCGAAGGAACCTTTAACTTTGACGAACGTTCCCGCTATTTGAATAGCGAAAATATGGGATGGACACGAAGCTTGGCTCACGGTGCAAAGGCAGTCACGCAGTTCGAAACACTCAAATCACAGTCGACACGTTTTGGAAGTGAAGAAAACATCGCAATCAGAATGTCGCCCAAGCTAGGAAAAGCAAAACATTTTATTTCAGAGCATCAGATGGGTCTTTATAAGTTGCTTGAGGGCTTGGGAATGACCTGGTTGATCTAGTTGATGGGTGCCCCGGTGTGGCTAGCTTTGCCTGTCGAACTCGCATCGGCCTTTTATTTACGCGGTGGTCTTTCAATAGAGAATCAAAATGACAGCATCACTTCGATTATATGGTCGTGGTGTTTTCTACGCGTGGTGCAAATGTCTGTTGGATATTGAGCCTTGAGCTACCACTTAAATGTGCGCATGATTTGATTGCACTCTTTTAACGAAGTACGAAAGCTAGTTTCTTGGTCTCTGCAAGTCATGACGATAGCTTTTTTGTCATTCAAAAAAACCACTTGGCGAATCTCTTTGCGAGTTTCTCTTTGAATGAGGTCAATCGCGTAGCCGGTCATTCCATTTTGTTCAAAAGTTTTACTTCCTAAGATATCGAAGCCATATTTTGGATACTCTTTTTGCCATTTTTGCGTGTAGCTCTGAAGAGTCGTATCTTTCGCAAGTTTATCAAGGCGCAAAGTGAGAGACGCCGTCGATTTTTGGGTGGGAGTAAAAACACCCACGATGAAAGAATTTGATTTAGGGATTGAGCTCATTTTCCAGCTAGAAGCGGCTGCTGAAATTTCAAATCCAACGGGAGATTTAAAAACTCCAAGCTGAGGTTTTACTGAATTCGCACCCGGAATAGGTGAAGCAAAAGAGCTTAGGCTCATCGCTAAAAGTCCGGTGAGCAAAAGGCCTTTTGAAAGAATCGCATTTATCATAGTTCGCTCCTCAAATATTATGGTATCTCATCTAGGCACGCATGTGGAGATATATAATCCATCATATAAATCTGGTTTTTGCCACTGAGATTACTCGTAAATAAAACTTGTTTACCGTCTGGACTAAAGGCCGGCAAGATTTCATCGTTTGGATTATCGGTCAGGCGTTTTAAACAAAGAGCCGTCAGATCGAGCGTGTAGAGATTGAAGTGAATGCCATCCCCGCGATTAGAACTAAAAATCAATTCTTTCGAGACCGGATTAAAATAAGGAGTCGTGTAGAGAGCGACCTTCGCGGTCAGGGCTCGTGGTTCTTTTCCTTGAGAGTCACCAAGCATAATTTGCGACGACTTCATATCGAGGGCATATTTGATCCACAAAACTTGATCTGACTGTGGAACAAAAATTGGATTCGCATCGTAGTTATTATCTTTAGTGAGTTGAGTGATTCGGGGACTACCTGCCGCCGCCGAAGCAATCATTCGCAATGTTTTGCGAGATTTTCTTGGAGGGAGCACTTCAAGCCCAACTGATCTTTTTGTCCAATCAGAAAGCTGAAAAGGAATCATGTAGATGTTGGCACTACCGCCGCGAGTTGAAACGAAAACGATTTTATTTCCGCGGTGGTTGATACTGGCTTCACCGTCATAGCCCGGAGACTTGGTGATACGAGAAATTTGGCTACCATCCGTTTTTGACAGATAAATTTCATAAGGCTTGAAATCTGGACCGTTCGCGGTTTCGTGTTTTTTAACTAAGTTAGGAGCGTAAGTTTTCATGACCGACGAAATCGCCTCATGCTCTTCTTTAATTTCGTCGGTGGTGCTTGAATAGAGAATATAATTGCTGTCAGAAGTGTAAACTCCGTCAGCGTCTTCTCCGTCGTGAAAAGTCACACGTCGTTCACGCATGCTTGCTAAATTCAGTTCATAGATTTGAGTTTGAATATGCTCGGGTCTCTTTTGGCTGTGGTAGATAATTTTTTTTCCGTCGGGAGAAAAATAAGACTCTGCATTCTCACCAATCGAAGTCAGTGGCTTAATTATTAACGCTTTTTGATCAATGAATGGGCCCGGCTTAATGCTCACGGGTTCTAAGACGGGCACGGCCATCTCTTGAATTTTGGGCGGAGCCTTCTTCGAAAAGCTCGAGCAAGCGCTGAAGAAAAAACTTGCAGTTAAAATAAGTGAATAAGTTCTTCTCATAGAATCTTAAGGGTGAACTTAACTTTTCGGGTGGTCAAAGTCTTTTAGCAATTTTGCAACCAAAGACGTCGGAGAAATTCCCGAAACACTTTGCATCTCGACCCACTGGTGATAATTTGCCCATTTTTTTAATATTTCGTTTGATTTTTTCAGAGGACTTTCAACGACATAAATTTCGTGGTGAGTGATCATATGTTTGAAAAGAAATTTCTTCGGGGGAGAGCTTTGCGAAAAGGCTTCTCCCGGCGGAAACCACTGATTTTTCAAAAATGGGGCATAATTATTTTTTACCAACAAAACTTTATTTTTCGCTTTCAAAATCTGCGGTGCCCAGATCCAAATTTCTTTTTTTTTGCGAGGTTTTTGTAAAGGTAATGTCGCCGTTAAATTTTTTTTAAAGGCCACGCAAGAAGCTTTGAGGGGACACAATATGCAAGCTGGATTCTGCGGAGTGCAGAGGCTTGCGCCGAGCTCCATCAGGGCTTGATTCCAGACGGAAGGTTTTTCGACTTGCGCGGAGAGATCGGCGATGTTCTGCAAATCTTTTCGCTCTTGGGGCTTCCACCATTGCCAGTTCAGTCCTAAGTAGCGACACAAAACGCGGATTACGTTTCCGTCGAGGACTCCCACTTTTTCTTCGAAGCAAATGCTGCTCACCGCACGTGACGTATAAGGACCAAACCCAGGAAGTTCGGAGAGTTCGGCCGCAGTTTTTGCAAAACCTTCGGAGGCTAAAACTTTCGACGCCTTATGAATATTGCGAGCCCGGCTATAGTAACCAAGGCCAGACCAATTCTTCAGAACTTCGGCTTCGCTCGTTTCAGATAAATCTGAAACTGTTTTGAAGCTGTTCAGAAATTTTTCATAAAACGGAATCACCGCAACGACTGTCGTCTGCTGCAGCATGATTTCTGAAATCCAAATACGGTAGGGATCTTGATTCGCTCGCCACGGAAGAGCTCGTTTATTGATTTCATACCAATTCATCAATTGGAGGCGAGCGGGCGGCCTGATTTGCAACGCATCAATGCTGGGCTTATTTCGACTCATGTCGATGTTGTATTTGATTTTTGGCTCGCCTACAATGTTTTCAAAGGGAGATTTATATGAAAAAACTAGTTCTCGGTCTATTGTTTGCGGCATCTGTTGTTTCAACCCATTCGGTATTTGCTGACGGTGCCAAATCAGATGGATTCGTACTCATTCACGCTTCAGATCTCAATACCATGATGAAATCAGAGCCAACAAATGTTCACGTTTACGACGCAAATAATGAAAAAGTACGTGCGACTGAAGGTTTGATTCCAACTGCGGAAGCTCTTCCGAGTAGTTCACATTACGACGTAGCAACTCTGCCAAAAGACAAGAATGCGAAAGTTGTGTTTTACTGCATGAATACAGATTGCATGGCTTCTCACGACGCTGCAAAAGTTGCGGCTAAAGCCGGATACAAAAATATCTTCGTGATGTCAGACGGAATTGAAGGTTGGAAAAAAGCCAAAATGCCGACGCAAAAATACGTAAAAAAAACTTAGTCTCAAAATGGATTACAAACCTCTTTCGGGTCGAGAATTCCCAAGATTTTCGGGAATCAAAACTTTTTTTCGATTGCCCTATGTTGATGTTAACGCTGGCTACGAAGTGGGCATCTGTGGAATTCCGTTTGATGGAGGTGTAAGTTACCGACCCGGTGCGCGTTTTGCTCCGAGCAAAGTGCGTGAGATTTCTTCTCTCGGAAGAGTTTACCATTGGTCCCGCGCCGTCTCGTTCATCGAAAAATTAAAAGTCGCAGACATCGGTGATTGCCCGGTGGTGCCGATCGATTTGCAAAAAACATATGAACGCATTCAAAAGTTTTATGCTCACGCTTATTCTCAAAATAAAAAACTTATCGCCATCGGAGGGGATCATTCGATCACTCTCCCGATCTTGCGCGAAGTAAAAAAGAAATATGGCAAAGCGATTCGACTCGTTCATTTCGACGCGCATCTCGACACCTATCCGGCCGCATGGGAAATCGAATACCACCACGGCTCTTTTTTAAGACACGCGATCGAAGAAGGACTTGTCGATGCACCGAAAAGCCTGCACATCGGCATTCGCGGACCACTCGCGGGCTCTGATGACCTCGAAGCAATTAAAAAATATAAAATGAACGTGATCACGATCGACGATATTCGCGGCGATACGCTGAAGAATATTTGTTCGCGCTTACCAGATTTTGGCTCAGATCCCACTTACATCAGCTTTGATATTGATGGTCTTGATCCGGCGTATGCTCCCGGCACCGGGACTCCCGTCGTCGGCGGCATGACGACCTACGAGACTCAACAGATCTTGCGTGCTCTCAAAATTCGAAATCTGGTCGGAGCTGACATTGTTGAAGTCTCTCCACCTTTTGACCATTCGGATATTACGGCACTTGCGGCCTTGGATACGCTTTTCGAGATGATCTGTATCTTCGCTCAAGGTGAAAGCCAGTCTTAAGTCTGCTCGTAATCAGTCAGAGTACCAGTACTAGCTTGAGCCCTTGGCCCAATAGACAAAAATGAAAAACCACTTT
Source organism: Bdellovibrionales bacterium (assembly GCA_043746635.1). Lineage (GTDB taxonomy): Bacteria > Bdellovibrionota > Bdellovibrionia > Bdellovibrionales > JAMPXM01 > JAYTQQ01. The sequence goes on from JAYTQQ010000109.1 coordinate 10,566, forward strand.
ACGCTGAGTATATGAAGGCGCCGGCTCTTTTTTCTCTACTGATTATTCTATTTTCGATCCTTGCCGACGCGGGCGAGTACGAGAAAATGTTTTCATGCTCGTTATCGCTCAAAAATGAAACGCAAATTTCAACTTCTGCGATCGCCAAAAATTTCGTAGCTTTGCCGGCAAAACATAAGAACGTAGAAGGAGTCAATCTATTTTTTCAAAACGGAATTTACTTCTGCAAACTTCCTGGTAATTTCTTCGTTCGCAATATTGATGAAAAAGTTTATAAGATGAATCTGTCGGTTCCGAAACAAAAACCTATTTATATGTCCTACGTAAAATCAACGACGGAGCCATCGACGATCGAAGCGATGAATCTAGAAGATAGCATGCAAGCAAAAGTCAAAAACGTGAAACTTACATACTGCACGCGTCTCGAAGAAGACCAGCACAGCGAAAAAGTATTTGCAGAATTTTTGAGAAGCGCAATTTCTCAGGTTCATGAAAAGTTCGCTGGAGAGACGGGCATCACGATGATGTCTCGAAGTAGCGTTGAGTCTTTGAAGCTTTGTGAAAAATCGTTTTTACTGAAAACCGTAGCGGACAGTGAACTCAGAAAATTTGAGGTCCGTGTTCCCGCGAATGAAAAGCCTATTGTTCCTGAAGAACCGACTCTCAATTTAGACCATTAAGGCATAAAAAAACCCAAGCTCGTTAAAAGCTTGGGTCTTTAAAAGCAGACAAGTTCTCGTCAGAGACGAGAACTCAGAAGGACAGCATTACATCATGCCGCCCATTCCTCCCATGCCGCCCATACCACCGCCGCCTGGCATTTGTGGTTCATCTTTTTTAGGAGCTTCAGCAATCATAGTCTCGGTAGTGAGCATGAGTGAGGCAACCGAAGCTGCGTTCTCAAGAGCAGAACGAACAACTTTTACTGGATCGATAACGCCCATTTTCACGAGGTCAGCATACTCTTCAGTCGCTGCGTTGAATCCCCATGTTGCAACTTTGCTAGCAAGAACGCGGTCGAGAACGATCGCTCCATCAACACCTGCGTTTTGCGCAATTTGACGAATTGGCTCTTCGCAAGCACGCTTAATGATCTGAGCACCTGGACGCTCTTCATCGCTGAAAGCTTTGATATCAATCGCTTGAGCCGCTCTCAACAGAGCCGATCCACCACCAGCAACGATACCTTCTTCAACAGCTGCGCGAGTTGCATTGAGTGCATCTTCAACACGAGCTTTTTTCTCTTTCATTTCAACTTCGGAAGGAGCTCCAACATGAACAACCGCTACGCCACCAGAAAGTTTCGCGAGACGCTCTCTGAGTTTCTCTTTATCGTAATCTGAAGTTGTTTCTTCGATTTGCGCTTTGATCTGAGCAACACGGCCAGTGATTGCAGCTTTTTTACCAGCGCCATCAATGATCGTTGTGTTGTCTTTATCAACAACGATACGCTTTGCAGAACCAAGGTCCTCGAGAGTCGCTTGCTCAAGTTTGCGGCCAGTGTCTTCGCTGATCACTTCTGCGCCAACGAGTACGCCAAGGTCTTCAAGCATAGCTTTACGGCGGTCGCCGAAGCCTGGAGCTTTAACAGCCACAACCTGAATCGTGCCACGGAGTTTGTTCACAACGAGAGTTGCGAGTGCTTCTCCGTCAACGTCCTCAGCGATGATCAAAAGTGGACGACCTGATTTAGCAACTCCTTCGAGTACGCTAATCATGTCTTTCATGCTGCTGACTTTTTTGTCGTAAACGAGAACGTAAGCGTTCTCAAGAACGGCTTCCATTCTTTCTGGATTTGTAATGAAGTATGGAGACAAATAACCACGGTCAAATTGCATACCTTCAACAACATCGAGTTCTGTTTGAGCGGTTTTGCTTTCTTCGATTGTGATAACGCCTTCACGGCCAACTTTGTTCATGGCTTCAGCGAGCATTTTGCCGATTTCCATGTCGTTGTTTGCAGAGATCGAACCAACTTGAGCGATTTCGTTGTCGCCCTTCACTGGCTTAGCAAGTTTTTTGAGTTCGTTACGAACCATGTCGACTGCTTTATCGATCCCTTTTTTAATAGCCATTGGATTGTGACCGGCAGTCACAAACTTAGCGCCTTCGCGGTAGATCGCTTGAGCAAGAACAGTCGCAGTTGTTGTACCATCACCAGCGTCGTCGTTGGTTTTGCTAGCAACTTCTTTAACCATCTGAGCGCCCATGTTTTCAAACTTGTTCTCAAGTTCGATTTCTTTTGCAACGGTCACGCCATCTTTTGTGATGAGTGGAGCACCGAAAGATTTTTCGATAACAACGTTACGACCTTTTGGTCCGAGAGTCACTTTCACTGCGTTTGCAAGTGTGTTGACACCTTTTAAGATTGAAGAGCGTGCGTCTTCGCTAAAGCGTAATTCTTTGTATGACATTTAATATTCCCCTTAGTTAATTAATTTTTTATTTAAGTTCGTCGTACTATCTAATTCAGAACGCCGAGAACATCTGTCTCAGTGATCATGAGATATTCTTTGCCATCGAGCTTGAGTTCAGTGCCTGAATATTTTCCGAACAAAATTTTGTCTCCGACTTTCACTTCAAGTGGAAGAGTTTTTCCGTCTTCGGTCACGCGGCCTTTGCCGGTTGCTACGACTTCGCCACGTTGTGGTTTTTCTTTAGCAGTGTCAGGAATGAAAATTCCACCAGCTGTTTTTTCTTCTTCAGCCATTCTACGAACCAAGATACGGTCATGAAGCGGGCGTACATTTAACTGAGCCATTAATACCTCCAGGATTTCATAATTTTTCTGCACCCAAAAACGGGCGACAGACTGTTATTTTCTAACGAGTGCACAATATGAAGCGTGGGAATTTTCTGTCAAGGGAAGTCAGAAAAAAAACATTATAATGCGGAGCGCTCGATGGGCGTTGCCATTACGAGTAGCACTATTTTTTAAGCTGGGACTCGGGTGAAGTGAGGGGCGAGTAGCTGAGATTTTGTGGAGTCTCGGTTCCGTTCGACTTATCCATGGTGTTTTTCAAAGTCAGGAGCAGATCACCCATTTCAGACGCTGTGAGCTTCTTAGCGGCCTCTGAAAAGTCGCTTTTGTCTTTGAATTGACTCAAGTAAAGCGCGAAGTAATCGTCGATCGTGAGTTCCTGGGCGATTTCAAGAGCAAGCTTAGAAGCCTCTATTTTAGGGGCTTTACCGGCTTTTGGGATACTCGTCGTCGAAGCCAGAGACTTTGTCTCTGTAAGGACCTGAGTCGATTGGACCTGGGCTTCGCCCACCTTGAGTTTTTTCCACTCTTGAAAAGACATGACGTCGGCTCGGGCAATCTGGGTGAATAAAATGATCACACCGAGGCTTAAGAAAAGTTGGGCAACAAATGTGAACAAGACTTCAATAAGGACAGAGCCCGACTCCTCGTGATAGAAGTTGAGATGATGAACCGACTTTTCATTTTGATGAGATGAGTTTTTGAAACCCACAATAAACCCCTTTATCGAATGCCCCGAAACTATACGCTGCTTAGCTACTATTCAATACGCGTGCCTACGTGAAATGCAAATGGGATGAGTGTGAGGAAGGCTTTCGTCAGAATTGTGACAATTTACTGAAGGAGTTTTGAAAAAAAGGTGTTTGGCGTTGCGTTCTGGCCGGCCTCCCCTACCGTAGATTTAAGCCAATACTCTCGGGATTGTCAGTGTGACCTTGGTTCCTACTCCCAACTGAGTCTCGAGATCGAAATGCCCACCGCAAGCCTCTAAGGTTACTTTGGCGTGGGCAATTCCTAAGCCATTCCCCGAGCCTGAATTTTTTTTGCCAAAACTCAGGCCTGGAGTTCCGAGTTTTTCAAAAATCTGTGGGTGAACGCCGCAGCCGTTGTCATTTAAAACAACTTGGATTTCAGGTCCTCGCGACATCATTGAAACCTGAATCAAGCCTCGGTTTTCTTTCATGGCCTCGAAAGAATTGTTTAATAAATTACTCAAAACTCTTTTGAGGTCGCAAGAAGCAATCCGAGCGAAAATTCTTTCGTCAGATTTGACATGAGAAACTAGCTTCACTTCAGAAAAGTCCTTAAACTCGATTCGCTTCTCAAGAACAAGTGATTCGATAATTTCGGACAATGATTCATTTTCTGTCGTTTCAGGTTTGGTTGATGTCAAAAGATCGGTCGCGATATCATTTATTCTCTTGGTCGCCACTCGAAGTATATGGCGTTTTTCTTCAGTGATTTCGCCAGGGGATCCCAAAAGCAAATTGAGTGCTGACAATGGAGACCGAATATCATGCGAAACTTGTCTACTGATATTCATTTTATATTCAGCTTCTTTGACGAGCATT
>JAYTQQ010000110.1:0-9023 GCA_043746635.1 Bdellovibrionales bacterium
GATAGATAGATAGATAGATAGATAGATAGATAGATAGATAGATAGATAGATAGATAGATAGATAGATAGATAGATAGATAGATAGATAGATAGAATGGCGATTATATATTTAATTTCAAGTCTTCCTGTTTGTTGAAATCGGAATTTTAAAATGAACCTTCGATTTCCAAATATAAAATATCACTGGATAGATCAGCAGCTCGAGTAAAAAGGAAGAAATCAAACCACCGATCATGGGTGCCGCAATTCTTTTCATGACGTCCGAACCTGCACCAAGCGACCACATGATGGGAATTAATCCCATAAAAAGTGCTGTAACTGTCATAAGCTTCGGGCGTACTCTATGAACAGCACCTTCGATAACTGCGGATCTCAAGTCATCGAGTGAATTCATCTTTCCCTTTTGAACTCGTTCATCAAAGGCGAGATCTAAGTACATCAACATAAAGACACCGGTCTCGGCGTCTAGCCCGAGGAGTGCAATCATTCCAACCCACGCCGCGATAGAGAGATTGTAACCCAGGAAGACAAGAAACCAAACCGCTCCGATAAGAGAAAACGGCACTGCAAGAAGCACGATCCCTGTTTTAATCAAAGACTTAGTGTTGAAATAGAGGAGAAACATGATCAGAACGAGAGTAATTGGAATAACGAACTTCAGTCGCTCTTTGACTCTCTCCATGTTTTCAAATTGACCACTCCATGATATCAGGTAGCCATTTGGCACATGAACTTCTTTAGCAATAATTTCTTTTGCTCGACTGACATAGGAGCCAACATCAGTTTTTTCGGGGTCAATATCAATGTAGACGTACCCAACAAGCTGAGCGTTTTCATCACGAATCATAGACGGTCCGTCTTTGAAATGAACATTGGCAAGTTCGCTTAGAGGGATCTGCGCACCTGTTGGAGTTGTAATTAATGTTCGCTTAATTTGTTCGACGTCCTGCCTAAAGCTTGGCGCAAAACGAACTTGGATGGGATAGCGTTCGCGGCCTGCCAAGATTTGCGAAACCGTTTCGCCGCCCACTGATGCCATCGCTTGATCTTGAGCTTCTTTAAGAGATATGCCGTAGATTCTAAGTTTCTCTCGGTCAAAATCGACGTCTAAAAAATATCCGCCAGCAATGCGTTCCGCGATGACAGACCTTGTTCCATCAAGAGGCGCAATTCGTTTCTCGATCTGCTCGCCGATGGCTTGAATGGATTTAAGATCGGGACCAAAAATTTTTATCCCAATCGGACTTCGGATTCCCGTTGAAAGCATGTCGATGCGATTTTTAATAGGCATCGTCCAGATATTTGGCATTCCAATAAAAGCGAGCTTTTCGTTGAGCTCATCAACAAGTTTTTCTTCGCTGATAATCTCGGGCCAAATTCTCTGAAAAGGTGCTTTTGCAAACTCAGGCAGAAATGAATACCAACGCTTTTCTTTTCGCCATTCCGACGTCGGCTTAAGCGCGATCGTCGTTTCGACCATGCTAAGAGGAGCTGTGTCTGTTGAAGTTTCAGCTCGACCAGCTTTACCGAAAACGGATTCAACTTCAGGAAACGACTTAATGATTCTATCTTGAAGCGTAAGAATTCTTTGCGCTTCACTCACCGAAATTCCTGGTAGCGCAACTGGCATATAAAGAAGACTTCCCTCGTGAAGCGTTGGCATAAACTCCGACCCCAGAAGCATAAAACCCGGAATAATTGAAATAATTCCTATGAATGCAAAGGTGAGGGTTTTACGTTTATGTCTTAGAACCCAGTCGATGACAGGTTCGTAGGTAGCAAACAGTCTCCTACTAATAGGATGGTTGTGCTCGGAATAATAGTTTCCAACGAGCGCCGCATTTCCAATTCGATTTAAGATTGCGCTTTTGGTTTTAAATTTATCAGCTCGTGCGAAAAGCATTCGAACCGCAGGATCAAGAGTGATTGCAAGAAGTGCCGCCATTGCCATAGCAAATGTTTTTGAGTAGGCAAGCGGCCTGAAGAGGCGACCCTCTTGGTCTACCAGGGTAAAAATTGGTAGAAAGGCTACAGCAATTAAAAGAAGTGAAAAAAAGACGGATGGCCCGACCTCGATAAGTGCGCTGAGCCTGACGTGAAAAAAGTCTTCTTTGCGACCTCCCTCATCCCAATGTTGAATTTTTCTATAAGCATTTTCGACTTCGACGATTGCGCCATCAACGAGCACGCCGATAGAAATCGCAATTCCAGACAGCGACATAATATTTGAGCTGAGTCCTAAAAAGTAGAGTGGAATAAATGCGAGTAATACTGAAATCGGAATCGTCAAAATAGGAACAATGGCCGAAGGTATATGCCAAAGAAAAAGAAGTATGACGAGGCTTACAATGATGAGCTCTTCGAGAAGTGTAGCTTTCACCGTCTCCATTGCGCGCTCAATTAAATTTGATCTGTCGTACACGGATACAATCTTCACACTTTCAGGAAGGGCTTTCTGAATTTCACTTAGCTTCTCTTTTACTTTTTTAATTACAGCCGGGACATTTTCGCCTTGGCGCATGACAACGATTCCGCCAACGGCATCGCCCAGACCATTGAAGTCCGTGATGCCACGTCGCATTTCTGGACCGACAGAAACAGTTGCCAGCTGTTTAACTAACACCGGAGCGCGACTTCTTGAATTATAATTAACAACAGCGTTTTCGATGTCTTCAACTTTATCAACTAAGGCGCGCGACCTGACCATAGCTTCTGTGCCCGAAAATTCGATCGTTCGAGCTCCGCTTTCTTGATTTGAATTTCTAACGGCGTCCATGACTTGACTAATCGAAATCTGGAATTGCTGAAGTTTAGTAGGATCAACTTTGATTTGATACTGCTTTACAAACCCACCAACCGCCGCAACTTCTGCAACACCGGGAACGCTCTGAAGCTGAAATTTAATAAGCCAATCTTGCATTGAACGTAAATCAGCGGAATTAAATTTGCCTGATTCATCTCTAAGCGCGTATTGGTAAATCCAGCCGACGCTAGTGGCATCGGGACCAATCTCAGTTTTTACACCAATTGGAAGTTGAGATTGAATTCGATTTAAACTTTCGAGAACTCGGCTTCTGGCCCAATAGAGATCAACACCATCTTCGAAGATGACGTAAGCGTATGAAAAGCCATAATCAGAAAATCCGCGGACCGATTTAACTTTTGGCGCACCTAGCATTGCTGAAACGATTGGATACGTAACTTGATTTTCGATGATGTCAGGCGAGCGATCCCAGCGTGAGTAGATAATAACCTGCGTGTCTGACAAATCAGGAATCGCATCAAGCGGAATCTTGTTTAGCGAATAGGCTCCAAGAACAATCACCACGGCAGCAATAGCTAAAACAAGAAATCTATTGTGAGCTGAAAACTCGATTATCTTTTTAATCATTTTGACTCTCGAACTTTAGGTTTTCCTGGCATACACATTGCCATTAACGTGTCCCAGTGCTGATCGTCAGGGCAAGCAGGTGTTGAAGGTTTTCCTTCTGCTGAGCCTTGTTCAGAGATTCCGCGAAGCTTCGCTTCAGAATCGATTAAGAAATTGGGTCCCGAACTGATAAGCTCTCCGGGTTTTAATCCAGAAATAACTTCGTAAAAGCCTTCTGATTTAGCTCCGAGTTGAACTGCTCTCGCTGAAAGTTTAGCAGCATCCGTGAACACATAAACAAGGTCAGCCATGCCCGAGTGAAGAACTGCACTTTCGGGAATCGCTATTCGACCTTTAAGATTAACAATTACTTTTCCGCTAAATGTTGATTCGGCAATGAGTCCACTTGGGCCTTTATCAATTCGACCAACAACTCTGACTGTGCGGCTGGTAGGGTCAATGATAGAATCAATTGACGTGATCACGCCTGAAATTTCACCACCAGATGTAAAGCTATTTTGTCCAGTAAAAGACAAGCCACGTTTAATAAGATGGGCATCACTTTCGTATATTTGAAATGCAACTGTTGAACGCGAAATTAAACGACCCGAAACTGGAATTACAAGCCTTAAGTCCATTCGCTCGACTTCTTCTTTTTGAATACCGATTAAATCAAGCTCACCTGAAGAAGCTTGAACGTCAGAGCGATGATTTTCGGATTGCTGCACCTCTTGCGCTTTTACCTGAACAAGCTTCATGTGGCAGACCGGGCATTCACCCGCGTGAGTTAAATGCACCTGGGGATGCATCACGCAAGTCCAAGAGTCCACTCCGTCAACTTTTAGGATCTTGGTTTTTTCAGGCGAAGAGTTGTGACTCATGTATTTCTTTGCGGCCCATAGGGCAACCAAAGCTAGAGTTACAACAACGGCCAGTATTTGCTTTTTCATTTCATTTCCTCAGAGGTGTATGCAATTAGCTCTGCTATAGCGGTTTCGTATTGTAATCGCAGCTCGAGTGCCTTGATCTTTAAATCTGGAAACGCTTCCATGCCTTCGCGATGTTCTTGCAATGACTCCATATCTCTAGGGGCTATATTGCGAATAAGACGCATTCGTTTTTCTGCTCGTGGAATTAGTTTTTGCTTGATAAGTTCAAGTTGATTTTTTAACGATTCAGCTCTCGCCGTGAGCGCTACCGCTTTCGCCGTGATGCTTAGCCTTTCTTCATCGAACATAGCTTTCGCTTTCAGATTTTCAGCCTGCGCAGACTCCGAAGCGGCGCGGGGTTCCCAGAAGAAAATAAACGGCAGAGTGGCACTCACCATAACTTCTTTATTCCTAGCCATCATCGTCGTGCCGCCACCAAATTCACGATATTTAAGATTTAAATCCGGAAGCCAAGCAGATTTTGCTTGCGAAGCTCGTGCTTCGAACATTTCAACATTCAGCCGCTTAGCTTCTAATTGTATCGGCTTAGAAAGACTACCAGCCGATGGGATTGGGCTTACCGGCGGTACTTCAACATGAGGGCGATAACTATTTGGATCTTGCTTTGCGTACACAGCAAGTGAGATTTGCTGCTCATTGAACACTTGCTTTGCTTCAAGAACTTCATTTTCGACCATGTCCATATCTGATTCAGCTTTTAAACCATGAATACTGAGTGACGAATCTGACCGCGTGCTCGCTTGCGTGAGCTTAATGTGCTGCTTGATGACGTCAAATTTTTCTTGAAGCAGTTTTATCCGTTCCTGCGCAATCCAATTAGAAATATAAAGAAACCGTGCTTTTGCTAGAACTTCATTTCTTAAACCAAGCGAATTTGCCAGCTCCATTTGAGCTTCGAATTTTCTGGCGTTATAATCGCCGGTTAATTTTGTCGGAAACGGAATAGATTGACTAATTTCAAACCCATCCGAAGTTCCTTGCGTGTCGCGCATCTGCGAAAGTCCAACCATCGGTTCTGGAAGTTTGATCCCCACAGCACGCGCGTTCGCAGATTCAAAAGAAGCTTTGCTCGCTGCAATCGTAAGGTTTTGAGCTTCGACCATCTTCAAATAGTCGTTCATCGAGACCGTGGATTCCGCCTTCGCATAATTAGAAAAACTTAAGATAAGTAGAGCCAGGATTTGATAGTTCATACAAAGTATTACGTTCATGTTCGAATATTTGTGACAATGTCACGTAAATATAATCTAATGCACTGAAACCACTAGTATTTTCGAATGATGTCACAAAATCACTCGGGTCATCGTAATACTATATGAAAGGTTCGGATGAATTTGAATGATCTTTCCGATGAAAAACTTATGACGAAGTACCAATCCGGAGCAGATGATGCTTTTCAAATTTTATACCGAAGGCATTCAGATAAGATCTACAGCTTCTTACGTGGTCGCGTATGGAATGACGAGCGCGCAGCAGAGCTTTTTCAGGAGACGTTTTTAAAGATGCACCGCTCAAAACATCTCTACAACAAATCATTGCCTGCCTTGCCGTGGATATTCTCAGTTACCCGTTCGGTTTTGATGGATGGTCTTCGCTCAGACAAACGAGCAAAACGCGATGCTGATTTCGTTACCGATGAAGTCGGAAATGCGCCAAACGAAATGCCTTCAGTGGCCAGCTTAATTAGTCGCCTTCCGGAAAATCAGCGAAAGGCTATTGAGTTGAGATATGTCGATAAAAAGACATTTGAAGAAGTCGCAGTAAGCCTTGAAACTTCTTCGCAGAACGCACGAAAGATCATCAGTCGCGCTATTGCTAAGTTAAAGGCTTTTGCTTCAGAAGGAGAAAAGCAATGATTGCCAATGACCCAAAAAACTGGATGAAAGAATATTCTGAATTTCTTGATTCAGATACCGTTCGAGTGCCATCTGAACTCAGCCAAAAAGTTTTAAGTCGTGTTCATAGTCTTCTTCATCCAAGCGCTTGGTCTGTTTTCGCAAAAATTCTGGGTATTCATGTTGTTGTAGGCTTTCTTTCATTATCGATTTGTCACCAGTTCGACATGAATCCCTTTGGCACTGAAAATTCTTTAAGTAACTGGTTTATGAATACGTGGGGCCATAATACTTGCATGATTCTTTGCGGCGGATTGTTTCTAAGCGTGAGTATTTTAAGCGCTGGATATTTTTTAACAATAGCAGAAGTTCGAGCGCTGAAACAGAATGAGTTTATTCAGACTCTCGCTCTCGGCGGAATTTCGCTTGGGCTATTTGTGCTCTTCGGTGCCCAGATCGCTGTGACCTTTGCTGGTCTCTGGCTTCTCGGCGCACTTTTAGGTGGTTTCGTTGCCACTGAGGCTGTTTTTAGATTTAAGCGTTTATAACTGATGATGTCCTTAAAACAAATATTTGCACCCAAAAAACCGATGCGAAAACCGAGACGCATAATATCCGTGTATGCAATTTTCATATGCCTAAGGTATATATTACTTTATGAATAGAGGATTTGTATTTGCATTGGTCGCTGCGGCACTTTTCGGACTGAGTACGCCTGTATCTAAGTTAATGATCGGAACCACTGATCCCTGGATGCTTGCTGGCTTACTCTATTTTGGTTCGGGCGTCGGAGTACTCATCCTATTTTTGGTTCGCGGGCTTTTTTCTTCAGACAAAAATGAAATGCTTAAAAAAAATGAGATACCTTGGCTTTTAGGAGCTACTTTTTTCGGTGGAGGTTTAGGTCCCGTATTTCTTATGTATGGGCTATCTCATACCTCCTCTTCCACCTCATCTCTGCTCCTCAATCTTGAGTCCGTTCTTACGTCCGTATTAGCTTGGACAGTTTTTAAGGAACATTTCGAAAAAAGAATTGTTTTAGGAATGGCCTCAATTGTAGTCGGCGGAATTATTCTATCTTGGCCAAGAGATTTTGGTAGTTATGATTTTATCGGACCTGGTTTCATTTTTTTAGCCTGTCTCTCATGGGCCATAGATAATAATTTGACGCGAAAAATATCTGCGAGTGATCCCGTACAGATCACTATGATCAAAAGTATTTTAGCTGGAGCAACAAATATATTTTTAGCCATACTAATGGGAGCTCACATTCCCTCGTTAAAAATTGTATCGTCAATATCTTTAATTGGTTTTTTTGGCTACGGAATGAGTCTGATCTGCTTTGTCTTTGCCTTACGAAATATCGGTACTTCGCGTACCGGCGCTTACTTTTCAACGGCACCTTTTGTTGGCGCTGCCGCCTCACTGTTGCTATTTAATGAGCCCATTACGATTCCCTTTTTAGTTTCATCTGGCTTTATGGCCTTCGGTGTCTGGTTACACTTGACCGAGATTCACAAACACGTACATACGCATGAGCCCATTACCCACCAACACCTTCATACTCATGACGAACATCATCAGCACGAACACTCACAAGCAACAGGTGTAAATATTCGACACAGTCACGAGCATACACACGAGCCCCTCACACACTCGCATATTCACTACCCTGATATTCACCACCGTCATTCGCACAACTCATCTTGATGCACCATACTAAAACAAGCGGGCATAAAGTCTAGGCTGGGAAGTAAAGTGAAATAGTGGTACCGACATTCTCTTTGCTTTGGACCCGCATTTCGCCACCGTGCATTTCAACTATACTTTTAGCAATCGACAAACCTAGCCCTGTTCCTCCGTAGATTTTAGAGCGCGACTCATCAGTTCTAAAAAAACGTTCGCCCACTCGCTTGAGCGAGTTTTCGGGAATCCCGCAACCAAAATCGGCTACCTTAACTATTTTAAAGCCTAGGTGCTCTTCAATCTCCAAAATAATCTCAGAATTTTCAGCACTGTGACGAATGGAGTTCGACAATAAATTGCCAATGCATCTCTGAAAATAAATACGTTCTGCTGAAATCGTGCAATCGAGGGCGCCCCGCAACTGAAGTTGAATATTTTTTTCTTCGGCTGACAATTGATAAAAAGAAATTATGTCAGTGAGTTCTTTTCCGACCTGCAGAACCTGTTTGTCAAGATGGTGATTAGCATCAGATGTCCGAGCAATGAACAACAGCGAATCAATGATACGTTTCAGTCGATCACATTCTTCGAGGCCAGATCCAAGCAGATTTTTATATTCGCTTACCGATCGTTCGCGCGAGAGACCGACTTCCATTGAACCAATCAAATTATTGACCGGCGTTCGCAACTCGTGTGCCATATCCTGCGAGAAGCGGGTTAGACGGCTAAAATAATCATTGAGGCGATCGAGCATATCGTTAATTGTGATTGCGACTTCGCGAAACTCGACAGGTAGTGAATCGGGAGCTATTCGCTCATCTAAACGTTCGGAGTTCACCCGAGCCGCCATAGCCGTCACATCCCGAATCGGGTGCAAAGCCACTCGCACCATAATACGACCAAGCCATAGACTCGCAAGACCGCCAACGAAAAGTAACAGAAAGAAGAACTTGCGAAAATAGCTCAGTAAGGTTTGTTCATTGGTGCGATCAAGCACCATTTCAATTATGTATTTTCCAGGATTCGTCCCACCAAAAATGGCCACTTCTGATACAGCAGCTTGGTAGGTATGATTGTCAGATTCAAATCGATGTGGTTGACGACGCAACTCCGGAGGAGAGGTTTGCAAGATCCTAAGAATTTGAAGCGCTTCGGGCGACAGAGTTTGGGCAACTTCTTCAC
>JAYTQQ010000111.1:0-16213 GCA_043746635.1 Bdellovibrionales bacterium
GTTAAAAAACTGACTCCGGCGTCTTCGGCAGCGTGAGCGATTTCTAAGAAGCGACTCTTATCGTGAAAGCCTAAGCGAATCTTAGCCGAAACTCCGTGCGAAGAGGGTACCGCCGCGCGCACAGCACCAACGATATCGAAAATACGAGACGGGTCTTTCAGGAGGCTTGCTCCGCCGTCGTGACGGTTGACCGTTTTGGCTGGGCATCCGAAATTGAGGTCAATGCCGAGGGCGCCGAGTTCAACTGCGCGATAGGCGTTCAATGCAAGCATTTCGCAATTGCTTCCAAGAAATTGTACCAAGAGCGGAGTTCCACATGGAGTTCTCGAGCCATTCAGTAACTCGGGCGCGTACTTATACAAAACATGATCTGGGATGGGCTGATCAGTCACTCGAATGAATTCGGTGACGCAGAGATCGACGCCACCAATGCGGGTGAGAATGTCTCGCATGATAGAGTCGACGACTCCTTCCATGGGGGCGAGCATAATTTTAACGCGCGAAATATCGATCAAAATCGGCCGCTCATCTTCATAATGTGTTGAAAATCTTTTTCAGACACGGGTTGAACCGAGAGACGTTGTCCGCGTTGCACCAATAAAAGATCTCGTAATTTTTTGTCAGCTTTGAGATCGGCCAGCGAAATCACCGATGAAAACTTTTCGACGAACTCAACCTCCACGCAAAGCCAGATCGGGTTATCCGCAGAAGATTTTGGATCAAACGTCTCTGACTTTTTGTCAATGGCGGTCGGGTCGGCGACAGCCAAAGCGCTCACGCGAGCGAGGCCGGCAATTCCGGTTGGTTCTGCGTTGGAGTGGTAAAACAAAACCGAATCACCTAACTGCATATCCTTCATCATGAAATTTCTCGCCTGGTAATTGCGCACACCTGTCCACAAAGTTTTGCGATCTTTTTTCAAAGAATCGATCGAGTAAACTTCAGGTTCGGACTTCATGAGCCAAAATTTTTGCGTCACGTTTTTCATGATCCAAGCTTTAATACAAAAGTCGCCGAAAAGCGAGCATTTACGTCTTGACATCTTAAGGTGCTCTTTCAAAACTAGAGGGCGACATGAGAGAGGAGACTTCATGAAAATTCTAGCAATCTTAGGCTTCTTGTTCTTAGCTTCAGAAGTATTTGCAGCGACCGGCGATCTCGCATTTCACCTTCCCATTAATTTCCGAACTCGCAGCGAAATTGTCGCCGGAGGCGCGGCAGCGACGACGCAGTATCTGGATGTCGTTCCGTCGTTGGGTTACCAATATAGTGACCTACTTTATTTTGGAGTGAACTATCGGTACACCAACGAATCAGGCTCAGGTGGATATAAGTTCAGCGGCGGAGCCTACGGCCCGACTGTCGTCCTCACCAACTCAAACTTTTTATTCTCGCTCGCATACTACCTCGGCGGAGATCTCACGAAATCTTACGACGGAAGTGCCGACACTAAATACTCAAGTGGCTCGGGACCAGAGGTTTCTGTGGGCTACCTTTTTCCGGTGGCGGCGAGCTTTGCTTGGGGTCCTGAGTTTATGTATTCGGATATTAAATATACTTCAACGCAGGTGAGTGGAGTGACAACTTCGTCGACTTACGAAATTTCAGGAATCGAACCTTATATCGCATTATTTTTCTACTTCTAGAGAAAGAGATTTATGAATTGGGCACTCATCACAGGAGCAACTTCAGGGTTCGGAAAAGCCATTGCCGAAAAATTAGCGAGCGACAAGATGAACGTCATCTTGACTGGGCGACGTCTTGATCGCCTAAACGAAATTTCGGCGCAGATTCAAAAAGAATATAAAGTGCAAGTAAGGCTTTTAAACTTTGACGTGAGCTCTTGGGAATCTTGCGAGAATAAATTCGCCGAGATCGCAGACCTTGCCCCCGATATCGAAGTGCTGGTGAATAATGCTGGTCTGGCTCTAGGAGTCGACAAAGTTCAAGGCGGCAACGTCGAAGATTGGGATGCCATGATCGACACCAACATAAAAGGCCTTTTGTATATGACGAGGTTGGTGCTTCCATACATGGTTGAAAAAGATTCTGGACATATTGTGAACATCGGATCGGTCGCCGGTCGCTGGACTTATCCGGGCGGAGCCATTTACAGTGCCACCAAATTTGCGGTGAGAGGATTTACCGAAAGCCTACGAATGGATCTCATGGGTAAAAAAATTCGCGTCACCAACATTGCGCCCGGCATGGCCGAGACCGAATTCTCAGAAGTCCGAACGGGAGACAAAGCGAAAGCTAAAAAAGTCTACGAACGAATGACGCCGCTGTCTCCGCAGGACGTCGCCGATTCGGTGAGTTGGTGCGTGCAGAGACCAAAACACGTCAATATTTCTGAATTAGTTATTTATCCCACCGATCAAGTCGGAGTGGGTCCAGGCTATACACATCGCCAATCGTAAGGAGCAGAGATGAGTTTTCGAATTGAAAAAGATAGTATGGGTGAAATTGAAGTTTCGGCCGATAAATACTGGGGAGCTCAAACTCAAAGATCTCTCGAGCATTTTAAAATTGGCGGAGATAAGTTTCCGAGAGAGATGATTCGTGCGCTCGGCGTTCTGAAAAAATGTGCGGCGAAAACCAATCTCGGCCTGGGATTGCTCAGCGAAAATAAAGCAAAGTTCATTGTCGCCGCAGCCAATGAAGTGATCAGCGGTCAACTCGACGCGCATTTTCCTTTGGTGGTTTGGCAAACCGGAAGTGGCACCCAAACCAATATGAACGCCAACGAAGTCATCGCGAATCGCGCGCTCGAGATGATGGGCGAAAAAATGGCCGGCAAAGGCATTCACCCGAATGACGACGTCAATAAAGCGCAATCTTCGAATGATACTTTTCCGACGGCAATGCACATAGCAGTTGTTGAGCAAGTTGTTCATAAATTATTGCCGGCTTTGAGACATCTCCACCAAGGCTTTCAGAAAAAACAACAAGAGTTCAAAAACATTGTAAAAATTGGTCGCACTCACTTGATGGACGCGACTCCTCTCACGCTCGGCCAAGAATTTTCGGGCTATAGTTTTCAGCTTGAGCAAGGCATTCAGCGGATCGAAACTTCACTGCCCTATCTTTACGAATTGGCCCTTGGCGGAACAGCGGTTGGGACAGGTCTCAACACTCATCCTGAATTTGCGGTGAAGGCCGCCGCAGAAATTGCCAGTGAGACGAAGCTTCCGTTTAAAACTTCTCCAAATAAATTTGCGGCCCTTGCTTCGCACGACGCGCTCGTGCAGATGAGCGGCTCTCTCAAGACCCTTGCTTGCTCGCTCATGAAAATTGCCAACGACGTGAGACTTCTCGGCAGTGGTCCACGAAGTGGTATCGGTGAATTGATTTTGCCGGCGAACGAACCGGGGAGTTCGATCATGCCGGGAAAAGTAAATCCGACTCAGTGTGAAGCGATGACCATGGTCTGCGCTCAAGTGATCGGTAACGACATGGCCGTTGCCGTCGGTGGCGCTACGGGCCACTTTGAACTCAACGTGTTTAAACCACTGATCGTGTTTAACGTTTTAAATTCAGTAAGACTTTTGAGTGATGCGAGCGAAAGCTTTCAGCATCATTGCGTTGACGGTATTCAGGCGAACCTTCCCCAGATTAAGCATCATCTCAATAATTCATTAATGTTAGTGACCGCACTCAATCCGCACATTGGTTACGACAATGCAGCAAAAGTGGCGAAATACGCGTACGAAAAAAATACGACGCTTAAGGCTGCCGCTTCAGAACTTAAATTAGTCGACGAGAAAAAGTTTGATGAGTGGGTGCGTCCAGAAGACATGATCGGGCCTTTAAAAGAATAGAGACATCTCATGAACAGTCACCTCTTTAACGATCCGAAACTTTCTTGGATGAAACATCCTGATATTCGGCCTTACGTTTTTGTACGTCCTGAAAACCGTATCGAAAATCCCGGAGAGTTTCATTCGCAAGTGAACTGGTTTACGCACCATCAGGTCGTTTATAAAAATCCGCTCAATATGGATGAAGTGAAATTCGCCGATCGAATTTTAAGACTTGAGAGTAAAGCGTTCAGCGGCAGCAATATGGCAATGCCTCGCTGGGTTTTCTACGACTGCGCGATCGTTCCAGGTTTTGTTGCGGGTTTTGCGGCAAAACGTTCGGTGCTCACTCCAAAAGCCTTGCAGACTCTCGAAGTTAACGAACACGAAGAAGAAGAGTGGGTTCCGCTATCGCTTTTCATCATCATCCCGACCATGTCGCAAAAAGGGGAATGGGTCGCGCACAATCTCTGCTCAGTCAATTCTTTGCTCCAGCCAGAGGACCAATTTTACGGAATCGGATTTATTTCGAAAGCCTTTGGGCTTTGGTACGCAAATGTCAGAACCTGTTGCGGCATGACCCAGTGGACGTCACCTTCGGTGAAACTCCACGCGAATTATGGGGAGTTCGAGGTCTTAACTTCATATACACCTGTTCATACTTACGCGCGCACTTTGACTTACCGTTTAACGGTGATTCCTGAACATTGGGATCGATTTTTATCTAAGACAGACGACACGAAAATCAAACAGAATCTTGAGTACGCGGGCTTTAATGTCGAGCCCGAAGACGAGGCGAGTTTGATCAGGTTTCAACGGCGTCTTGAAAAAGGCGAAGGACCTTACTACCTCAATAGCCAAGAAACGATGACGAAAAGTTTGACTGATCCACACCGTATTTATCTTCATAAGAGGCCTTTTTGAAATCAAAATGCGTCCGTTTACGAACTGGGCGAACTTTTTATCTTCTATCGAGGCATTCTATGGCCTCCTTACTTTCGCGGTCATTGCCGGCCTGAGTTTTGCGAAGTTTGCGAAACCAACAGCTAAAATCATGTTCTCTCAAAGCGCGATTGTGACGAGTCGTAACGGCGTGCGGGCACTCATGTTTCGCATGGCAAATGAGCGCAATAATCAGATCATCGAAGCGAACCTCAAAGTCTCTATGAATGAGAACCGAAATAACTGAGGAAGGAGAGAGCATTCGCACTTTCAGCGACTTAAAGCTTGTGCGTAGTTTTGCGCCCATTTTTGCTTTAAGCTTTACGGCGGTGCATTTTATTGATGAGGAGAGTCCACTTTTCAATGAAGCGCCTGAAAGTCTTATCGACCAAGATATTGAGGTCGTGATCACTTTTAATGGCGTCGATGAGGTCTTTTCGCAGGTCATTTACGCTCGGCATTCTTATATTCTTAATGAGATTCACTGGGATCATAAGTTTGTTGATATTATCGGCCTTAGCCCTGAGGGATATCGTTCACTCGACTATACAAAATTTCATCAAACTTATTCGTCCGGCGTTTAGGTCCCGTGGCGTCGACTTAATTTTTGATATTATCCGGTGACTGCGAGGCGATTTGGTGCTAGATTCGAGGGCTATGAACGAAATAAAGAACGAAATAAAAAGCGAAGATTTAAAAGAATTACCAGCCGTTGCCCGAAATATTTCTTTGATGTGCAAAAAATGCGGAGTTGAGCGATTTCACGTCGTTTTAGCCCATACCAATAGCACAACGGCGAAAGTGCAATGCGAAGTTTGTAAAGCCAAAAAGACTTTCAAATTAAGCGCTCCTAAAAAGGCAAAAGTAGCTAAAAAGCCAGGAACCGGCGCTAAAAAATCAGTTAAAAAAGTTGATTTGGCTGCGGAGTGGTCAAAAATGAAAGATCAGATTGGTCTTGATAAACTGCAGCCTTATAATATGAGAACTAAGTTTTCAAATGCAGCGGCAATCGAACATCCCAAATTTGGAATCGGTTTCATTTCACTCGTGACGAACGAAAAGATCGATGTGACTTTTCAAGAACAGCGTATTTCACTCGTTCATAACCGCGCTTAATCTAGACCTTATATAAACTGTTTCGAGGCTCCTTCATGAGTGAACGTCTCAAAGTTTTGACCTACAATTGTTGGCATGCACTGACGGCGCAAAACTTGGTGCAGTTTCGTGAACTTGAGCCTAAGGGTCGCAAAGCCGAACGCTACCGCATCCAAATTGAAAATTTAAAAAGAATCAATGCCGACGTCGTCTTCTTGCAAGAGGTGAGTCCCATTGCGGGACGTGCTCGCGATTTCGAAGCTCTCGGATACGATGTTTGTACGCAGGTCGATCAAAGCGGACTGAAAGCTTTCGGCTTCGGCTTTCCGATGAATCTTTCAACGGGTTTGGTGATTTTGGCCAAGCCCGAAATGAATATGAAAAAACTCTTCGGCCAAAAGCTCAGCGGAAATCCCGGCTTCACTGGCGTCGACTTTAGTTTTCAGCTGACTGAAAACCGCTACGCGGTGTTTGCAAGTTCTGATCATGCCGACTTCGGGCGAACGCTCTTTGTGTGTACGCATCTCCACCACGGGACTGAAAACACCGAACTCATCGAATCAATGCTAAAACGCGCCTTAGGATCAGGCCTGCTCAATGCTGAAGAATATGAAATCTCTAGGTCCGAAATTCGCGCCGCCGATCTTCGTCGTAAAAACGAGCTCGATATTCTATTCTCTGCCGTTCACATTTTCGAAAAAAACTTCGATCAGGTGATTTTAGCGGGCGATTTTAATTCGAGCGAATCAAGCAAGGCCTACACGCAAGTTTTGTTCGAAAGTTACACCGATACTTACCGAAGTGCGCACGTAGACTCAACGGATCCTGCCTATCACGGTTACACCTGGGATATCTCAGAGGACTTTGAAAATATCGACTATGGCCATCAGTTTGAGCTCCCTATGAATTCGTTCGGGCGCGAAGATGTGCGAGAACTGTTTAACGAGTACAATGACCGTAAACGTCGTATCGATTTTATTTTCCTGAAAAATCTCGAAGGACGCTTGAAAGTTTTGGGCTCAGAGCTTTTGAAGTTTGACGCTCACGGAACTTTGGTCATGGGATCTGACCACTTGGCCGTCATGTCTCAGATAGGATTTGCAAAATGAAAATAGAATCTTCAATCCGGCAAAAAATCGAATCTGAATTTACTCCCGACTATTACGAACTCGAAAACGAAAGTCACAAACACAGCGGAGGCCCCAACCGCGAAACTCACTTTCGAACTTTGATCGTTTCTGATTTTTTTAAGGGCAAAAGTCGGGTAGAGCGAGCCCGCATTGTTCACGATTTGCTCGCTAATGAACTCTCTAGTGGAATTCACGCTCTTAGCCAGCGCATGTTCACGCTGGGCGAGTGGACGAAATTAAGCGATGACCAGAAACTCATGATATCGCCGTCTTGTTTAGGTCGGGGTAAAAAGAAGTAATCTCGATGTTTACTGATCCAGTTCCGCAATTTGGTTTTTCAGCTTCGACAAAAGCTTCTTTGTCTCAGACATCAGCTCAGCATCTCGGCAAGCGGTTTTCTTCTCGGTCGAAACGAGATCCTTCGAAATCGAATCCCATTTGTTCAGAGCATCCTCAAGCTCGATGAGCGTTGTTGATAGTTTTTTCGTCTGTGGAGCAGAGATCTTTTTCATGTGCGGTTTAGTCTCTTGCAATGCGCTTTGTTTGACAAGATAAAATCGAAGATTCATAGTGAGTTTCTTTAAATCCAGGAGAGTCGAGTATGGCTGAAGAAATCATATATACGATGAAGGGCGTGGGTAAAGTTTATCCGCCGAATCGTTACGTTCTTAAAAATATTTATCTCTCGTATTTTTACGGTGCAAAAATTGGGGTTTTGGGCCTCAACGGTTCTGGCAAATCGAGTTTGCTTAGAATTATTGCTGGAGAAGATCAAGAATTTTTAGGCGAAGCTTTTCCGGCAAGAAATTTTAAAGTTGGATACTTAAAGCAAGAGCCCGAACTCAATCCGAAAAAAAATGTGAAAGATAACGTGATGGAAGGTCTCGGCGAGATCGCATCATTGCTTGAAGAATTTAATAAGATCAATGATAAGTTTTCTGAAGAGATGACTCCAGAAGCGATGGATAAACTCATCGCCCGCCAAGCCGAAGTGCAAGAGAAAATTGAAGCTCTCGATGGTTGGTCGGTTGATCAAAAGTTAGAGCAAGCGATGGATGCGCTTCGATGTCCACCGGGAGATCGGGACGTTGAAACTTTATCAGGCGGAGAAAAACGCCGGGTCGCTCTCTGTAAACTTCTTCTTTCGAATCCAGATATTTTACTTCTCGATGAGCCGACGAATCATCTCGATGCCGAGAGCGTTGCGTGGCTTGAAAGATTTTTGTCTGAATTTCCGGGGACGGTCATTGCGGTCACGCATGATCGCTACTTTTTAGATAACGTTGCTGGTTGGATTTTAGAACTCGATCGCGGTGAAGGCATTCCCTGGAAGGGAAATTACTCAAGCTGGCTTGATCAAAAAGATAAACGTCTGCAGCAAGAAGACAAAGCCGATTCGAAACGTGCTAAAACCATCGAGCGAGAGCTCGAGTGGATTCGCATGGGCGCTAAAGCTCGTCAGAGTAAGGCTAAGGCCCGCATCTCTGCTTATGAAAGTCTCTTGAAAGAACCGACTCCAGAGAAAATGCAAGAGCTTCAGATCTATATTCCGCCGGGACCTCGCCTTGGTGAACAAGTCGTTGAAGCAAGAAATGTCAATAAAGCTTTCGGCGATAAGCTCCTTTTTGATAATTTGAATTTTAATCTTCCTCGCGGAGGAATCGTTGGCATCATCGGACCGAATGGCGCGGGTAAGACGACGCTTTTCAGAATGATCACCGGTCAAGATAAACCCGACAGCGGTGAGCTTGTGATCGGTCAGTCGGTGAAGCTTGGTTACGTCGACCAAAGTCGTCAGACACTTGATCCGAACAAAACCGTATTCGAAGAAATCACAGGCGGTCACGACCTCATGCAAGTCGGCTCACGTGAAATGCCGTCACGGGCGTACGTTTCAAAATTTAATTTTGGTGGTGATAGCCAACAGAAAAAAGTCGGCGACCTCTCCGGCGGAGAACGCAACCGCGTTCACTTAGCAAAAATTTTGCAGACGGGTTCAAATTTGCTTCTGCTCGATGAACCGACGAACGATCTCGACGTCAATACGATGAGAGCCTTAGAAGAAGCGCTCTTAGAATTCGCGGGTTGTGCTGTAGTGATTTCGCATGATCGCTGGTTCTTAGATCGTATCTGCACTCACATTATGGCCTTCGAAGGTGACTCGACGGTAAATTTCTTTCCGGGTAATTTTACGGAGTATGAAGAAGATCGCAAAAAGCGCTTAGGTGTCGATGCGATCATCCCAACCAGAATTCAGTACCGAAAACTGCAAGGCTAACGGTCGCTACAGCCCGGATGGATTCCGGCTCTAAAGGCCAAGCCTTTTCATTCCTTTATAAATCTTTAAAGCCTTGGGGTCTGCGTGATCCCGAATCTTATCTGAGTCACCAACTAACTCTGGATACTTTGCGCTCAGCTCGTAAGCGCTTTTGATACACACTGCTGAAGCTGAAGATGCCGTCGCAACCGCGTCGCCACTGGCGCAAGCATCAAGTTGCTTCATCATATACTGACTGGCTTCTTTTGATTGAAGTGCCAGAACCATTTTATCGCTGAGATCAGCCGAAAATTGCATGAGAGAGTGCGGAGTTCTGTGAGGATTTTTCGCAACTTCGTCTCGTACATTTTGCAGTTTCGGAATCTGTTTTTCGATCGGTGGTCTGCTCTTTAAAACTTGAAATGCCGAGGACGAGTCTTGACTCGGAACAGCCGCAGAAAGAGGCGTCGTGACTGGCGCCGCCGCCATGACCGGCGTTTGAGATTGAACCTGAGGAGTACCCACCGGCGCAATCGCAGGCGGTATTGGCACGACCACCGCATCACTCGGGCCAGAGTTCATTTTAGGAGCTTCGGACTTCATTCGAAAATAAAGAAGTCCGATGACGAAGATAGCTCCAGCTAAGATCCATATTTTTTTCATTTTACTGAGTTGAATCGACGAGGCCTTGGCTAGTCAAATTCGGTGGGCCCATTTTTCCGTCGAACATATCGTCGGTATCAAAAAGAAGACGGCTTAACTGATCGGCCGCTGTCATTTCAAGGAGGTAACGACCCACTTCTGTTGTGTCTTCACCTTTCGAAGCCAACGCCGCGAACATCGAACCTGCTGCGTAGGCACCCCAAGCCATTTTATCACATGCGGGGAGATTCGGGAACTCGTGGTCTGCAGGGCAATTCGAATGCAAATTTCCGCAGGTTTTTGTATCCGGATTCTTACCTAAATCGTCAAGCGAAGTAATGCTTCGGATGTAATCAAGATCTTTTGGGCTGAGACCTGTCGGACAATCAGAGTGACGGGCTTCGTGAATTAAGATCGCTTGGCGGCTCGCGGCCGGTACCTTGTGTTTGTTGCCATTTTGATCTTTGTAAAATTCATCATAAGCTTCGCCGATGAGCATGAGACCTACGTGAGGTGAATTCATGGTGACGTTTTGACCGCGAAAACTAAAGTCGAGAGTCTTATTGCCTTCGAGTGAAGAGTAGAGCCATAAAATCGTTCCGACATTGGCGGCACCAACCACTGCGTTTGCGGATTTCATTGCCTGGTCACTGCTGTCTTTTGATTTACTTGAACCGAATTTTCCACCGAAGGTATTGTCTAGAAGATTTGCATACTCATCTTGCGACATGAAGAAATGGATGCGTTCGTCTAAAAATCGTTGAAAAGTAGGGCCATCGTTGCCGCCGAAGAAGGTCGACACATTAGCTTGCATTTTCGTATCGAGAGCGCTGAAGCCACTCCCGACATTGGCAAGAGAATCACGATCGTTTTGAGCTTCGGCACGAAGAGCGGCATTTGGATCTTGGCCTCCACCATCATCGTGCGAGCAAGAGAAGATAGAAAGGCTAAGAAGCAAAATTGCGATCGCGTATATTTTCATGTAACCCCCGTTTGAGAGCTCAAGTTTTACTCTATTTAGGGTGGATTGTCTATTTTTCTAGAGTCTTCACGAGTTGATCGTAGCAAAGTTTCGCTTCAGAAAAGCGGGCTTGTGAAATTTTGAGTTCAGAAGCGTTTAAACTGATTTGGCGATCAGGATGGTAGGCATATGCCAATTTTCGAAACTCTCTTTTAAGTTCTTTACCAGAAAAATTTTCTAGGAGGCTGCCGCCGAGCTTAACGAAGAGTTCGTAATACCCACGCTCTGGCGCGGTCATTTCTCTTTCAAGGCGCCGTTCTAGTTTCTGGGCTGGTTTCTGAACTGGCTTCTGAACTGGCTTTTTCGCGGTCGTTCTATAAGCATTATTTTTATTTTTGAAAAATTTCGGCGCAATGTCGAGACTCGTCTGTTGATAAAAATGTGGTGAAGGAGTTGGCGTTCGCTCTTGAGTGTGCGTTTGAAAAGGATATTCGCTTTCGATCTCCCGTCGAATTTCTACTTCGAGTTCTTTGATAAGAATGTCGTAGAATCTTTCTTGCGCCATAAAATTTATTCGGATCATTCTGAGAATCGCTTGAGTCTAGAGAGTCTCTAGACAACAATAGAAAAATGAAATGGTCTTATATACTGCTAGCTTTCTTAACGATGCTCATTCTTGGCCTAGCAGATAATATGCGAGGCCCCGCGTTTCCCGACGTTCTTCGAGAATTTTCTCTCTCAGATTCAAAAGGTAGCCTCTTTTTTCTTCTCGCCTCGGCCGCCGGTCTAGTGGCAAATCTTGCCTCTGTCTGGTGGCTCAAGCGATGGGGACCCGTTTACGGAATTAAAATCTTTCAGTTCTCGATGAGTATCGGCCTCATCATGATTAGCTTTTCACACGGGCTGTGGGTTTTGTTTACGGGCATGATCTTCGTGGGCTTTAGCTTCGGAGGTACGGGCATCACGCAAAATATTTTAATTGCATGGGGAGCCGGACATAAGAACCGCCGCAAATCTTACGGAGCCCTCCACGCTATTTATGGTTTTGCGTCTTTGTCGGCACCTTTGATTCTGATTATTTTTTACGATTATAAACTCACCTGGCAAAATGCTTTCTTCATGATCGGATTGCTGTCGTGCCTGGTGAATGTTTGGTCCTTTTTTGTAAAGGCACATGAAGATGATCCGCCGTTTCCGGAGCCGTCTTTTCGAAAATCTGCTATCTCCAGAAATACCATCTACTGGTTTGGAATTTTCAATAGCCTATACGTCGTTGCTGAACTCATCATCGGGACACGATTGGTTTTGCTTTCACGCAGGGATTGGGGGCTATCGGCGAGCGAAGCGAACCAGCTTTTAAGCCTGTTTTATTTTTTGCTTTTGGCCGGTAGACTCATGATGTCTTTTGTTCACTTTAAGACCCGAACCAAGGGTTTGATGGTAGCGTCCCTCGCCCTCTCTACCTTGATCTTCGCGATCGGTATTTTCACACATCCAGCGGTGATCGCGCTTTGCGGTCTCAGCATGTCGATTTTTTATCCTTGCGCGATTGCGTATACTTACGAAGAGCAACCAAAGGCTGCCGACAGCATCATCGCGTGGACGATGACCCTCAATTCAGCAGCCGTTTTAATCATGCATTGGAGCGTCGGCTGGATCAGCGACGTACAGGGTCTTAGAGTTGCGATCTGGATCGGCCCTGCGTGTTTACTTTTGAGTTTGGGTCTCCTCCTTTCGGAGAAAATCTTAAGGGTTAATCGCAAAACTCTGTAAAAACTGAGTCGCCGGTGGTAAGATCGGCCATGACCACAAAAACCCCTGAAGAAATTAAGCTCCTCGAAAAGGTGTGTAAGCTTGCTGCGCAAACGCTTTACCATACGGCTCGATTCGTAAAGCCAGGGATCACTACGAATGAACTCGACAAAATCACTCACGATTTTACTTTGAGTAACGAAGCGTTGCCATCGCCGCTCGGATATCACGGCTTTCCGAAATCGGTTTGTACTTCTGTGAACGGAGTCATCTGTCACGGCGTTCCTGACGAGACCATCTTAAAAGTCGGCGATATCATCAATGTCGATGTCACTTGTTACAAATACGGTTTTCACGGAGATACCAGCGCCACTTTTTTCGTCGGCGAAGTTTCTGAAAACGCCAAACGCATAACAGAATGTGCAAAGCGCGCCATGGAAAAAGGCATCGAAGCGATCACCCCATGGGGCACGACCGGCGACATCGGATTTGCGATTAATAAACTCATTCAAAAATATAATTATTTTCCTGTTCGCGAAATCGGCGGCCACGGCATTGGTCGTGAGTTTCACGAAGATCCTTTTGTTCCTTCCTTCGGAAAGAAGGGCCGTGGAGATAAACTTCTTCCATGGGGAGTCATCACCGTCGAACCGATGGTCAATGAGACTAGCACCGATATGGTCGAACGAAATATTACTGGCTCGACGATTAAATATTATGAGACTGCAGATAAATGTTTGTCGGCGCAGTTTGAGCACACGGTTTTAATCACGGATCAGAGCTATGAGATTTTGACGGTTTATTAGGATATCTAAGAAACCAAACCGGTGCCCACTATCGCGCCATAGAGATTTTCTATTTGACCTCGCACGCCTCTCATTTTACAGTTCTAAAAACCCAAAAACTGGAGAAACTCCGATGCGCGTGACTCACGATAATTTCGAAATGAAAACTCAAAAAAATCCTCATACAGGCACGCTTGATTTTAAAGTTTGCAAAGAGGCTATGAACGATCCAAAAGTTTTTGCAGAACTCGCACGTTGGGGACGTGAAGAAATTAATTTGGCTGAAACTGAAATGCCTGGTCTCATGGCTCTTCGCGATGAATACAAATCTTCACAGCCATTGAAAGATGTTAAGATCACAGGTTGCCTCCACATGACGATCCAAACTGCGGTTTTAATCGAGACGCTCACGGCTCTCGGTGCAAAAATTCGTTGGTCATCTTGCAATATTTTTTCAACGCAAGATCATGCAGCCGTTGCGATCGCCGCGACAGGCGTTCCGGTTTTTGCCTGGAAAGGCGAAAACGAAGAAGAATACAACTGGTGCGTTGAACAGACGATCAATGGTTGGGGCAAAGAAGGTTTTGATTTAATTCTCGATGACGGCGGCGATCTCACAAACATAATTCATGAAGATCGTTATGCGGACATCGCCAAAAAAATTATTGGAGTCAGCGAAGAGACTACGACCGGCGTTCATAATCTCGTGAAGATGCTCGAAAAAGGAAAATTGAAGTTTCCGGCGATCAACGTCAACGATTCGGTAACAAAATCTAAATTTGATAACCTTTACGGCTGTAGAGAATCTCTCGCAGACGGTATTAAACGTGCGACCGACGTCATGCTTGCAGGTAAAGTTGTTGTCGTTGCCGGTTACGGCGATGTGGGCAAAGGTTGCGCTCACTCAATGCGCTCGTACGGTGCTCGTGTCGTAGTGACAGAGATCGATCCGATCTGTGCTCTTCAAGCCGCGATGGAAGGATTTCAAATCCTCCCGATGGAAAAAGCCGCTTCTCAAGGTGATATTTTTGTCACGACAACCGGTTGCTGTGATATCATCACTGAAAAACATTTTCAAATGATGAAGCACAGAGCGATCGTGTGTAACATTGGTCATTTCGACGTTGAAATCGATATGGCTTGGCTCAACAAAAATTCAAAAGCCCACGAAGTAAAGCCACAAGTCGACATTCATCAAATGAGTGACGGTCGTGAATTGATCGTTCTTGCAAAAGGTCGTCTCGTGAATTTGGGATGCGCAACTGGCCATCCATCCTTCGTCATGAGTGCATCGTTTACGAATCAGGTCATTGCTCAAATGGATCTTTGGCAAAATCGTGAGAAGTACAAAAAAATCGAAGTTTACCGTTTGCCGAAAGAGCTTGATGAAAAAGTTGCTCGTCTTCACTTGAAGAAAATTGGCGTTGAACTTACAACGTTAAGCGATAAGCAGTCGAGTTATTTGGGTCTTGCGAAGACCGGGCCTTATAAGCCGGATCATTATCGCTATTAATTGCTTGCACAGGGTGGCGGTTTGTCGGCCAGGCGTAGAACGCCTGGCTACCGGACCCTTACCGGTCAGAACTTCCAGAATCGACGGCTGCGAAATCAAGATTTAATCTTCTCCAAATAAAACTGTAGCTCTGCAATACTTGCCTGAATATCTTCCAAAGCGCGGTGGGTATTCTTCTTTTGATATTTAATATTATACTTTTCATTGAACACGATTTTCCAAGAGCTGACATCGAGGATACGGTAGTGAAGTTTCGAAGCAAAAGTTTTAAAATATTTGTCGATGAAGAGACGATCTTGCGAAATTGAGTTTCCTGCAAGCATTGGACGATCTTTCGAAAAATTCTTGTCGATCATAGCGCACAACTCTTTTTCGACGAGAGAGGCTTCTTTCCCGTGAGGAATTTTTTCGGTGAGTCCGCTTTCGCCGTGATGTTTTTTGTTCCAGTCGTCCATGGAGTTGAGGTATTTTTGATCTTGCTTCACGACAGAGTGGTACTGATCAAGAATTTTGAAATCAAAATCAGTGATGATTGCCGCGGCTTCGATGATGACTTCTTTTTCGACGTCGAGTCCGGTCATTTCGAGATCAATCCAGAATAAGTTTTTCAAATGTTTTCTCCGCTTTTCAAAGATGAATGACCAGCACGCCCTCGTTCGGCGAACCGTTCGGCAGTTTTTCATAGGTCCAAGAATATTTGGCAAGTTTCAAATATTCGATGAGTTTCTTTTTGACGATTCCTTTGCCTTTTCCGGGCATGATTCGAACAACGGGGGCCGTCGCCTTGGATAAAAAACGATCAACGAGATCAAAAACTTCGTCTTCGGTCACACCATGTAAATCAAGGGTCGGGTTTTTCTTCATAAGAGACCTCCGATCTTAGTCTAGAAATCAAGACTAAGGAATGATTTTGTGGTTTAAACTTTTTGATTTTAAAGGCTTTTCCGATAAGAAGCACATGAAACTGTCATGGTTTGCGCTCACATTTATGATTTTTGTTGCTGCCTCTTCGAATGCGGATACCGATGTTGTTATCGTTACGGGCTGCCAATACTCTCCGATGACGGCGAGCTCGGTTTGCCAAAATCAAGCGCAACCTCAAGTCACTTCTCAGTCCGACCTGTTCTACCGAGTGATGGGCAGGGGTGGAAATGCTCCGGCACAAAAAGCAACCGTATTTGAAAATCCTTATGCGGCGACAACCACCACGACGACTGCGACCGATACCTCTTCTCCAAGCGCTCAGAGCCAACTCTTTTATTCAGTCATGTCTCGAGGCGGTAGTTCGAGTGCTCCAGGCGCCGCGACTTCGGCTTCGGCTCCTCAAACTTCGGAT
>JAYTQQ010000112.1:0-4024 GCA_043746635.1 Bdellovibrionales bacterium
GGGAGTCTCTCTTTATTCAGAAACAGGTTTGGCAGACGAATTTGGATTGGGCGCAGAAGTTCTTTCAAGACTCACCCAAAAATTCTTACCGGTCCCACCCAATCATGCAGATCTCGCGCAAGTTTTTGGTAGGCTCTTTAATTCTTACGACGATGTTCAGTGGGTGAGCCGATTGCCCCGAGAAGTTCGAGAACAAATTACTATGCTTCTCTACGACGGAAGCCCACTTGAAATTGCGAGGCTAAAGAAAAGCTTTTCGGACGACATCATCGATGCATTGGCGATTTTGAGTGCAAAAGTAGAGAGCCTTGGACTTGCGCCCGAAATCAGGGCGAGGCTCACCCATAAGAGAGTAACTGAATCTCCATTTGTCAAAATTCATAGAGCCGCTTCGACTCCTGAAGGAGCCGACCAACTTGAGGGGCTCCTCGCAGAGTGTTCGAAAGATATCCAAAATGTTTACCAGCATCTCGAAACTTTGGGAGTGAGTACGGCCGTCGTTTATCGCCTCGATATTTTAGCGAGTTCGCTGGAGCGCATGAAAATTTTGGCCGCCATGCTGGGACGTATTCAGAGCGACGACACACTCGTGGCGAGATTCATCGCTACCCTCATTCAAGAAAATATTCGAAAAAATTCAGTACGTGAACTTATTCGCGATCAGTTTCGTTTGCTCGCCAAAAAAATTGTTGAGCGCAATGGAGTTTCCGGAGAGCATTACATTGCCCGAGATCGTAAAGAATGGTTTCGAATGTTTTTGTCGGCCGCTGGTGGAGGCTTTCTCACGACTTTCACGGCGCTTTTCAAATTTTTTATTATTCGTCTCGCGTTCGCGCCTTTCTTCGAGGGATTTTTTTTCTGGATCAACTACTCATCAAGCTTTCTTCTGATGCAAGCGATGGGCTTTACGCTCGCAACAAAGCAGCCTTCGGCAACGGCTCCCGCACTTGCCGGCAAACTCAAAGAAATTGAGCGTGAACATCAACTCGACCAATTCGTGGATGAGGTGATTCGTATCATTCGTTCGCAGTTTGCAGCCGCCGTCGGAAATGTCGGCGTTGTTATACCTTGTAGTATTTTATTTGGGCTCGCCTACCAAGCGCTCCTCGGACATCCCGTCTTAACTGCGGGTGAAGCTCAGCATACGATTGCATCTCTTCATCCGTTTAAGACCTTGACGATTCTGCATGCGTGTCTCACGGGAGTTTTACTTTGGTTTTCGAGTGTGAGTGGCGGCTGGCTTGAGAACTGGGTGGTGTACAACCAAATTCCGGAGGCGATTGCGCAAAATCGAAATCTCAATCTCATCTTTGGAGTCGAGCGCTGCAAAATATTTGCGGAAAAATTTTTACATAACGTGGCCGGCATCGGAATTAATCTCATGTTGGGTTTTGCGCTTGCCTACACGCCTATTATTTTTAAATTTTTTGGTTTCGCAATGGAGGCTAAACACGTGACGCTTTCGAGCGGGGCGCTGAGCTTCGCGGTTGTTTCTTTGCCACGCGAACATTTCGACCTTAGCGCCGTTAGTTTTGCCTTTCTCGGAATCATCTTTACGGGCATTCTCAACTTCGGAGTCAGTTTTATCTTGGCAATGTTCGTTGCCCAAAGGGCAAGGCAAGTTCCAACATTTTGGCTCTTTAAACTTTTCGAAGCCGTTCGCAAAAGGTTCTTTAAAAATCCGTTTTCGTTCTTCTTTGGAACTGTTCAGACAAAACTTCTTGAATGAAAATATTCCGAAAATTCTCACTTAGGCTGAACTCTCAACATTTCTTTCACTTCAGCAACGTGGGCTTCTTTTTCTTCGATCATACCGCTTGTGTATTCTTCAAGATAAATGAGAGTCAGGCGAACAAGCCGCTTAAAGTCACCCTGTTTAAAACTTAGTCGAAATGCTTTCTCCTCAAAGGGTCCTTACTCTGCATAGAGTGGCTTTTAATTTGCTTTTAACGAATCCCATGCGACGTGAACTCTCTAAAAATACCACTCTATCTTCAAAGCTTCTCAGGCTCGGCTTTGGCCTCATCATTTTCGTCGCCGGAATTAAAATTCTTCTCGATCAAATCATGAGTTACGAAACTTTGGCAGCGCAAATTTACGTGACGATTTGGCTCCTTCTTTGGACTTTCTTCGGAACAAAATTGCTCGAACAAGCTTGGTCTCAGAAAAACGTTTTTATTCAAAATAATCAGATTATAATCTCGAACCATTTCAAAGAAATTGTGATTCACAAATCTGACATCGATCAGGTTTCCGAAAAGAAATTTTCTCGTGTGGGACTCGTTGTCTACCTCAAGCTGAAAACCTCATCTCAGTTCGGGTCCGAAATTTCTTTTATTCCTTTGGACTATAGAAAGCCCACCGGCGGAAGCCAAGTCATTCGAGATATCAAAAACGAGGTTTGAGCGCACAATGACGGATATTCATTGCCGCCGTTAAAATCTTCAGGTATGAGATTGCTTACTCAAGGAGGCTCTGCATGAAAATAATCATGATTTTACCCGCTCTTCTCGTAGGATCCCACTGTTTTGCTGGTGACGGCACCTGCGCAAAAAATTTGAATCTCAAATGCGAAATTGTCTACAATCATCTGAATGCGGCACCAACGAATGGCCCAGCGGCTATTACAGCTCTTGCTGATATTCAGCAAGAGCCTTTTGACCCTTCAGAATGTGAAGCGGCTGTCGTTTTGACCACAGACGTTGATAAAATTGTGGCGACTTACAATGACGAAAACCACAGACTGAACGTTTGGATGCAGACTCCGGCTCGTCGCATGGGTAAATACATGATTGACAACGCACATATATCGACCAAGCAAGGAGTAACGGCGCACATGCCTACTCCAGAAAGTGTTTATCCTAGCCTCGAGTTCACTTGCACTCTCATCGACAATAATTAATTCGAATCATCAGTATCGTAGTACCCACTGCAAAAATGCGGCGGTAGAACGATCATCACTCGTCGATGGATTCTTAATATAAGTATAAGCATACCAAGGCCCACCGAGATGACGATTCACGCCGACTTCTTTGAGGCCGGCGTCGCTCGCACCGATATTAAGTGAAGTTCCTTCGGCTAAATGAAATTTTGCAGTGAAGGTTTGCGACTGCGAGGTGTAGCCGATACTTTCGATAGGCGTGGATGCCAGCAAATACATCGAAGCAAGGCCAACCGCTTTATCGGCGATTGCGGCTTCGGTATTAGAAACTGAGCTCGTCTGATCGGTATTGCTCGGGTCCGCCGCGCGACCAAATAATAAGACCGAAACGATATCATTTTGGCCTCGTGGCGGCACACTTTCAAAACGGATGACTGGCTCACGCACAGTTCCATCGAGGAAAATCTTCACGAGGTAATCGGTGTAGTGAACTTCGGCCATCCCGTGAATAGGTTCTTCATCGTTTTGACCGAGATAAACGTCAAAATATTTAATCTGAGCATCACGTCGAAAAAGCTGAACCGAAAAATCTTTCACGTGAACCGAACCCTTAGCTTTCGCTCCTGACTGTACTACCATATGAATTTCAAGCGGCACCGGACTCTTCGCAAGGTTCGATAAAATTTTGATGTCTTTTGAAGCCAGGGTATCGATGTGAATCGCATATTCTAAAGCGGTCTCCGAATCTGGCTTCGGAGGATCTAGAGTTTTTTTAAATCTCGAATCTGGCAGAATAGGCGGAGGGCCCTTTAAACCAAATCTCGGCAAAGCTATTTGGGTATTTTCGAAAACCAAACTGAGATCAAGCTTTGGTTTATGCTTTCCGGCTTTCTGTAAAAGACCAAAATTTCCGAGGAGGTTCAAATCAAGAGTCTGATTCGAAGATTTCAATTTTGTCGCGCAGTTAAACGGAACCGACAGATCTGAAAATTTAAATTCTTCACTCATCTTGCAGATTAGGTTACCAGTCAAAACATTGAGCGGAGCCGGAACCGCGTAAGGCGTTGTCCGAAGTCTTTCGACCAGCTTTGCAAAATTTGAAATCACAATTTGGATAGAAGCTTTGATCATGAGTTTTTTAAT
>JAYTQQ010000113.1:0-24639 GCA_043746635.1 Bdellovibrionales bacterium
TTGAGTTGTTGAGCCATCCAACAGTTGCGAATAGCAAAATTGCTCTGAAACTGCGAGAGATCGTCGAAGCTTCAAGCTACGCTCGAGCTGATAAATTCGCAGAGACAAAAGATTTCGTAAAAGCGGCAAAAGAATATGAGAAGTTTGCGGTGACCGCAAAATCTCCAGAGCTCGTGACGGCGGCTCAATATAAGGCTGCAGACAATTATGAAAAATCTGGGGACCTCACTTCAGCTATTCATATGCACACCCTGGTTTTGGCTAAGCCGAGCGACAACGCAAAAATTAAAGGCATTCAAAATGATTCGCGAAATGCACTCGCGAGGCTATACACGCAAACGGTGCAGCTCGAAGCTGCGGCAAAGTTATTCTCTTCTTATGCGGCCGCAAATCTAAAAGATCCTAAGGCGACGAACGGTTTTAACAACGCCGCAGTATTATTTGATGCCCTCAATGAATATTCGGCGGCCCAAGAAAACTACGAAAATTATTATAAATATACTCACAACAAAGATCGTAACGAGACTTTTTATCTTCGGGGCGAACTGCTGAAGCGACAGAATAAACTGAGCCTGGCACTTCCTATGTTTGAACAGTATGTCAATGTTGGCTCGAATCGTGAACATATCGTTAAAGCGGCTTTCAATATCTCGGGAATTCAGGCGAAGCTGGGTCAAGCTGATAAATCTCGGTTCTGGCTCAAGCGAACCGTCGATATCCAAAAGCGTTTTCGTAAAGAAGGCAACGAGGGCGTTGCGTTTGCGGCCGAAGCGAGATTTAAACTCGCGATTGAAAATTTGGCGCAACTGCGAGCGATGAAATTCAGCTCGAGTCCGAAACAACAGGAGCGCGTGGCGAAAGACATCCTTTCTTTTCAAGATCATTACGTGAAGCAAGAAATGGGTGATGTCATTCGTTTCGATTACGGCCCAATGATCGTCGCTGCCCTGGCTTCGACGGGACAAATGTTTGAGATCATCGCTTTTAACTTCTCAAAAATTCCCGCAGGAAAAGATTTTAGTGCAGACGATCTTGCAAACTTTAAGAGTTTGATCAATCAAAAGGTTTCTGAGTACCGCAAGCAAGCGCTCGATGCTTACAAACTCGCAAATGATAAATCCCAAATGCTTGAGATTTATACCGAGTGGACGGCGATGGCCCACGAAGCACTTTCAAATTTAGACCCGACAAATTACCAAAAAAATACAGAGTTCATTTTGGATTCGAAGTCATCTA
Source organism: Bdellovibrionales bacterium (assembly GCA_043746635.1). Taxonomy (GTDB): domain Bacteria; phylum Bdellovibrionota; class Bdellovibrionia; order Bdellovibrionales; family JAMPXM01; genus JAYTQQ01. The sequence goes on from JAYTQQ010000113.1 coordinate 1,237, forward strand.
TGTGGAGCTTTTAATGCCCATTGAATTGCGTATGAATTATTTTATCAAAGCCGGAATAAGTTTAACACTTATTTCATTTGTAGCGGGTTGCGGAAGTCCTCAAAAGCTAAACAATTCTGCTCCGGCGAAGATCGATACTTCGGATATGGGCATGTCGATTGATGATGCAAAACCTCAGGCTCCGCCACCTGTCGAAGCACCTGCTAAACCAGAAACTACGGCAAAGGCTCCAGACAAGCCAGGAGTCGCAAAGGCTCCCGCTACTAATTTTGGAATCCTCGCCAAATCGAATCGTCTTGATCAATTACGAGAAGAGGCGATGAAAGTTCTCGTAGTGAACGCGAACGACCCGGGAGCTTTGAATGCGCTTGCGTATACTTACTTTAAAAAAGGTAAGATTGGTGCCGCACGAATTGTTCTTGAGCGTGCAAATGATCGTAATCCGAATACTCCACAGATTTTGACGAACTTAGCTGTTTTAGATTTATCAGAAAATGAGACTGCTCGTGCGCTGACCAATCTCAAAAAGTCATACAAGCTTGATGATCATAACCCAGAAACTTTGGCCATGATTGGTTCAATCTATATTCAAAATCGCGATTATGCAAAAGCCCTTTTGCCACTTGAGCAGTCTTACAAGGGTGACAAAACAAATTTTCGGGTTGCAAATAATTATGCCGTTGCTTTAACTAAGACGAAATCTTACGAAGCGGCCCAAAGAGTTTACGATGAGATCATGGTCCAGAATGCGAGAGATTCAGAGGTTCTGATCAACTACGCGAGTCTTTTGGTGGATTATCTGAACAAGCCTAAAGAAGGTTTAAATCTCGTTTATAAAGTTAAATTTATTGAAACCGAGCGCCAAGATGTAATCGAAGTCGCAAATAAAATAGAACTTAGAGCGAAAAGTGCGCTAAAATAGTTAAAGAGTGAAAATGAAAAAGCAAACATCTCAAAGATTTTTATTAGCTATTCGATTGATCGTTTCTTCAATCTTTTTTGTATTTCTTTTTGCAGCGATCTTCTCTGCAAAAGTTTCGGCGCAAGAAACGCCGTCACCTGTTGATAAATTAGATGCTCCGCCGCCGAGTTCCGCGCCTTCTGCCGCTCCCGCTGCCGGCACTCCTGCTGCTGTCGACGGAAAAGTAAAGGCCGCTCCCAAAGGTAAAAAAACGACAATCGATTTCGAAGATCAGCTGATTGAAGGTAGCAGACAAAAACCCGAGCTTTTTTATCTTCTGCAAAATAAAGATTTTAACTACAAACGCTTGATTAGACTTCGTGAAGATTTTTTACCTGAGCTCCGTAAAAGTGCTGAAGATATAAAGGGACGCTCGGGGAGCGCGCAATGAGTGAGGAAAATAAAAAGCCAGTTGTTCTTCGAGTTTATAAAAATTCAGAACTCCAGACGATCAAACAATTTAATGTTCAGCAAATTGTTGTCGGTCAATCTGCGGAAGTTCAGCTTCCCCTTAATGATCCAAGCGTTTCGGTTATTCATGCTGCGATTGAACGACGTGACTCCGGATATTTTGTTTGTGATTTAGGATCAGAAACAGGCACTTTCCTAAACGGAAAATCAGTACTTGATTCGAAAATTGAAGACGGCGATGAAATCTCGATTGGAGCTTTCAAAATCGAATTTTATGTCGGGGTTCCTAAGCCGAAAGCTCCGCCCGTCATCGAAGGAAATCCGCAAACGCCCCCTCCAGTCGTTGCAGAAGCTCCAAAACCTACTCCTTTTGACCTCGAATTTCCGACCGTTATCACCGAAATTAAAAAATTTGAAGCGCCGAAAGTTACCCCGCCAGAAGAAACCGTGGTGGAGACAAAGCCACCAGAAAAAGTGACTGAGATTGTTCCTATTCCGGAGCCGAAGCCGATCCCGATACCAATTCAGCCTTTAGCAATGCAGCTGAAACCGGTGATCATTACGAAATCAAATCAAAGCAGTTCAAGCAGTGAGCGAACGCAGTTTGGTTCGAATAGTCAGGGTGGTTTAGATACTTATACTCAAAAACCAAGAAAACCCTCTCATAAAGCTAAGAAAAAACCATTTGCGCCTGAGAGTAAATATAAGAAAATTGATGACTTCGTAAAGCCCAGCCGCGGAACTGTCGTTGAAGTTTTAGTTGCTTGGCGCGAAAGAGTTATTAATACCTATCACTTCTCTAAACCAGGAACGGTGACGCTTGGTTCGCATCCTGAAGCTGATATCCAAATTCCACTGATTTTTTCGAAGCAGCGAAAAACACCACTTTTAAAAATTGATTCTCGTCTCGTTATCATGCTCACCCCCGAAATGACTGGTGAGTTGACCAAGCAGGGTCAGAATTTTAATTTCTCTGAATTGATTAAGCAAACCAGAATGGTTCGCAATGGCAATATCTATCAACTTGCACTTGAGCAAGGTGAGATGATGAAAATTGAGCTCGGCGAGCTTTCAATTATTTTGCGTTACGTCTCAGAAGCGCCGAAACCTCTCATTGCACCACTTTTAGATTTGACCGCTTCGGAGTCTGTCGGAGTTGTATTTGCAGTTGTTCTCGTTGCGATTCTTGCCATCTATAATTATTTATACACTCCGCCACGTCCTCTCGAGGCAGATTCAATGATGGATGATCCACCAAGGCAAGCACTCGTTATTGTGAAGCCACCTCCGAAGCAAAAAATTGCCGAAGCATCGCCAGCTCCGAGTCCGATTGCGACTCCTCCGCCAGCGAAATCGACGCCGATTCCGAAAAAAATCGAAGCGGTACCGGTGAAGCAGCCTAAAAAAGAAACTCTTGCGGATACTTCTAAAAAATCAGATCTGGGCAAAGCTGCAGAAGCCGCACAGAACAACGTGAAGACTCCAAATAAAGTTGTCGGAGTCAAACGTGGTGGTTCGATCAAAACAACTGATGCGGCTGCAGCGCAAGTTCAGTCGAAACCGAAAAAAGATTTAACGAAGGCTGGTGTGTTTAGCGTTTTCGGCGGCGGCGGAAAAAATAACGAACTCTCGAAAGAGACGGCCGGCGCAGGAGAACTCGCGGGTCTTGCGAATAGCTCCACCGGAAAATCGGGTCTTAATGAAAGTCGTTCGGGCAACGGCCTCGGTACTATTTACGATACGGGCCGCGGCGGAAACGGAACGGCGGCAGTAGGTCGACCCGATGTTAAAGGCGGGAACGGTCGGGGCACCGGTAACAATGGTTACGGGAGCGGAGGCATGGGCGGCAATCGTCAAGGGGTTAAAATTCAGCCCGGCGGAACCGAAGAATCTTTTTCTGGAACAATCGATCGTGAAGCAATCCGTCGCGTGATTCAGGCAAACTTGAAAGCGATCAAGGCTTGTTACGAAAAACAATTAAACCGTCGACCAGATCTCTTCGGTAAACTTGTGATCGAATGGGATATCGGTGATGGCGGAAGAGTTATTCGTGCTCGCGTGAAGTCGACAGAGCTAAGCGATTCTGAAGTTGGAAGCTGCGTAGTGAACCATTTGAAAACTTGGACATTCCCGACTCCTCCTACAAACAACGAAGTGACGGTGAGTTTTCCATTCTTCTTTTCGAACTAGGGCAGATTGGAACATTATCAAAATTGTTTGAACATGCGCCCGACCTTTGTGAAGTTGTGGATTAAGTGATTGAGAACGATTCGTAAAAAATGTAAATTGAATGTATTAGAAATAAATTTTAGCACCAGTGTGAAGACATCTTAAGGAGGCATCAGTGGAACCAACAGCGGCAGTCGATAATATTGCCAATACTCATCAAACGGGAAATTTCGTAATCGACGCATTTAATGCGGGCGGCCCGATGATGCTCGTTATTGCAGGCATCGGGCTGCTAACAGTTTTTCTCGTGCTCGAGAGGTTTTTCACGCTTCGCGCTCTCACGATTGATAAAGCTGATTTCAGCGAACATCTTTTCGCGATGATCTTAAGAGGAGACATTCGCCAAGCAATTACTTATTGCGATAGCCGACCAACTCCTCTTACCGCGACTTTGAAAGCGGGACTTGTTCAAGTTTTGAATCATCGTCCAGATGAAGAAGTTCAGGTCGCAATGGACGCGATGGTTTTAAGAGAAACTCCACGCATCGAAGGATGGACAGCTTTCTTGGCGGTCTTCGGTAACGTTGCAACTCTTTTCGGTTTGATCGGTACCATCACTGGTATGATCGCATCCTTCAAAGGCGTTGCGGTTGCCGGAGCTGCAGAAAAAGCAGCAAAACTTTCTGAAGGTATTGCTGAGGCACTTCATTGTACTGCCTTCGGTTTGATCGTAGCCGTCATCGCGATTTTGGGTTACGGATATTTTCAAGTTCGAGTTGGCCGGATCATCAATGACATGATTGAAAGCAGCATGAGTCTCCTTAATCTCGTAGTTGCAAATCGCGATAAGATGAAAGAATAGATGGCACAGGTTGAATCGGGTAATAATAATAGATCAGCAAACGCAGAGTTAAATCTCGTTCCGTTCATCGATTTGATGAGTGTGTTGATTACGTTTCTTTTGATCACGGCAGTGTGGTCACAAGTTTCGATGATTCAAATTGGTAGTTCTATTTACGGAAAGCAATCGGCAGCCGACACGCCCCCACCTCCGCCGAAAGCAGATATTCCTTTGAGAATTGACGTTAAGAGCACGGGTTTTCGAGTCATCATTGGTAAGGATACTAAGAACATTCCGAAGGTTGGTGGCGATTACGACTCGAGAGGGCTTCTCGCCGAACTTAAAAAAATCAAAGGCGACTACAATGATAAAACAGATGCCGTCATTACCGTTGATGATGAAGTGAATTATGAATTTTTGATTTTAGGCATGGATATGCTCATTCAAGGTGGCTTTCCTTCTATTTCGGTCTCAACCGGGGGCAGTGTTTAATGGCCATTTTTGTTCCGGGTCGAAGAAATCACAAAAACAGACCCCTCAACAAAGGCTCCCGCGCGGTCGTGGCGATGCTTTCGATGACCGCTCTCGTGGATATGTTTACGGTTCTCGCTGTATTTCTTTTGCAGAATTATCAGACCACGGGTGAAGTCATTGAGATTAGCGATAAAGTCATTCTGCCAAAAGCGAGTGCCGTGAAAGAAATTAAAGCGGCAACGGTGGTCACCATTTCAAAATTGAATATTCAAGTGAATAGAGAAAACGTTGCGACCTTTCAGACCGTGAAAGAGCAAGAAGACTGGATGATTCAGCCACTTCAGCAGAAGCTTCAAGAGGCTTTTAAAGACTTAGATAACAAGCGTAGAGTTTTGGGCCTCGGCGCGATCAAGCAAGCCGTCGATAACGCTAAAGAAAAAAATGCCAAGCAAGAAAAAGAAGATGACACGCGCGTCACCGTACAGGCTGATAAAACAGTAGATTTTTTGACGCTGAAAAAAGTAATGTACACAGTAACCGAATCGGGCGCTTCGCAAATTAATTTCGCAGTTCTCAAAGACGACAATAAGGCAAATCCTAACTAAATTTTCGACTTCTTATTTTGAAAGAGACTGACCATCTTTGGTCTGCGGAATCGACTCACCACGAAGTGGTCGCGCCTCGTTGCGCTCGGTCAATCAAGATGAACTAGGCGACGGCCTTTTGGGGAGCTTCGTCGGATGTGGTGAATTTGCGGATGTAGTCGTAGATTATAGATTGGCTTTCGGGTTGGAGCTGTTGAAATTTGAGGCCGGCGTTGCCGTTGCTGCTGACGTAAATGACAATAACGCGGGCTCGTATGGGTGCTGAGAATTCGTCACTCTTGATCATGATTTGAAGTTCTTCGCCTTTGATCAGGGAATTGGCGTTATTGAGGCCGACTCCGGCAATGCTGAGAGTAGCCGCTTTCAGCACTATTGAAATTTCGCTGTCTCCAGCGCGATTGAGCTGTACGTTTGCTATGAGGGGCGCCCGAGTATGCTCTCGTCGGCTCACTCCGAGAGCGTCCATCACTTCGCTGAATTCAAAAATGCTTTTCCAGGTTTTCATTCCTACTGTCCAAAGACGAATGCGGTTGAAGTTTTGATGGCCCCTTAAGCTATCTATCATCTCGCTTTGAGTCAGTGGGCCGGTAGGTTCTCCGCCAAGATCAAGATACCAAATAGCGCTATTTGACTTCTCTTTTTGAGATTTGAGAAGCTTCTCTCCGGAAGAAATCCATGTGTGGACAGAAAGCCATTCACGCTGACCCTTCCACCAAATATTACAGTCGGGAGTAATTTCTCCCGCACTTAATTTTCGATGAACATCGTCAGAGACGAAAGGCCCGCTGACCTTTTTATCGATGCTTGAATAGAGAAACCAGATCTTTTCCACTACTTTGGATCGGTTCTTTTAGTTGTAAACTTAAAAGCGAAAGTTTAAAAAAATTAGGCTCTATCAAAAAGGACCACCATATCAAAACGTCGACTTTTTCGTCACTTTCCCTAAAATTCTTTTCGAATCAGATGATGGGTTCGAATCACTATGATAGGCTAGGCTATGAGTAAGCGAAACCTAATCATTTTATCTCTCTTGATGCTTATTTTTGTGGTTGAGGTTTTGATTCTTGCTCCAGACGAAATCGGAATTCGTGAGCCAAAAGAAGAAATTCAAGAGAAGGTCAAAATTTCAAAAGAACTGGGCAGTGGCGCCCAAGTCATGGGAGACTTTCACCTTGTATTAAGTAAAGGTGAAAAGGGGGAAGGTGAAGTATGGGGCATCAAAGCGACCAGGCTGGATTCTCTGGCACCTTGGATTATTGATCAAGTGAGGGTCAAATTCTTTGCCGCAAGTGGCGCGAGTTATTTAGTGACGGGCGATCAAGGAACAGTTGCTGGCGGCAAAAAAAATGTTAACGACGTTCAGGTCAAGGGTCACGTCATTACCCACTCCTCGAATGGTTACATTTTTAAAACAGAACTTGCAAACTACGAATCAACAGAGCGTAAACTTCTCTCGCCTGGTGCGGTCTACGTCATTGGTCCTCCTGATGAAAATAAAAATTCATTGACGGTCAACGGCGAAAACATGGAAGCTGATCTTCAGAGTAACGTGATTGAAATTAAAAGAAATGTGCACGCGAAGAAGAGCGTCAGGGACAACAAAATTGCGAATATTACCTCACAGCGCGCGGTTTTCAGCGGTAAATCGAATGCAGTTAAGTTTCTCGGAAATGTAGTGATTGACGTCGAAACCCTGCGAATTACAGGGCCAGTTGCCACCTTTAATTACAAACCGGGCACGGATTTGATCGATACGATGGTGATTAGTGGTGGCAGTCGCGTCACTGATAATGACAAGCTAGCAACTTCTGATAAGGTAACCGTTCATTTTGATGACGACAGGTACGTATTTTCGGGTTCTCCGCGGGTGGTTCAAAATGGCGACGAATTAGTCGGAGACGAAATTAGTTTTCTGAATGGCGGTAAGCAAGTGAAAGTTTCAAACGCTCACGCCAAAATCGACTCTGGCGATATCGAAAAAAACAGAAAAAAGAAATGAGAATATGGCCTCAATTTTAAATATTCAAAATATCTCAAAAGCTTTTAAGGCTCGCACCGTTGTCGATGATGTTTCGTTCTCAATTACTTCTGGACAAATCGTTGGATTGCTTGGACCGAATGGTGCGGGCAAAACGACAAGTTTTTATATGGTTGTTGGTCTAGTGAATCCTGATGAAGGTGATATTCTGCTCGACCAAAAATCTATTGTCCATTTGCCAATGTTTCAGCGCGCAAGAAATGGTCTCAGCTACTTACCTCAAGAGGCAAGCGTGTTTCGTCGTCTGACGGTAAAAGAAAATATTATCGTTGCTCTCGAGGCACACGGTATTTCTGGTTCTGCAAAGCAAGAAAAGCTTGAAAAATTACTTGAAGATTTTACAGTCACCCATATTCGCGATAGTTACGGCTATGCGCTATCAGGTGGCGAGCGACGCAGAGTTGAAATCGCGAGAAGTCTTGCCGGTGATCCAAAATTCATTCTTCTTGATGAGCCTTTTGCAGGTATCGATCCGATTGCGGTGAACGATATTCAGGAAATTATTAAAAAACTAAAGTCCAGGGGAATTGGCGTCTTGATTACCGATCATAATGTAAGAGAAACCTTGGGAATTTGCGATTTTGCCTACATAATGAAAGATGGAAAGATACAGGTTGCGGGACTGTCAGAAGAAGTAGCTAATAATCAATTGGCCCGCAAGTTTTATCTCGGAGAGAATTTCAAACTCTAGATTTTGATTTTTGTTTTTGGAGGATTCATGGCCGTCGGTATGAAACAAACACTGAAGCAGACGCAGACGCTGACGATGACACCGCAGCTTCAGCAAGCGATTAAGTTGCTTCAACTTTCGCAGCTTGAGCTTCAGCAGGCAGTTCGTAAAGAAATCGAAGAAAATCCGATTCTAGAAGAGAGCCCAGAGGCTCCTGGTGAAGAGAGCGCTCAGACCGAAGCTCAAGCAACAACCGAAAATGAAATTGCTCGCGATCAAGATCCTCAAAAGCAAGATGAGTTTGATTGGGAATCATACGCGGACAGTCAGTACAAACCACCTCAAGGAACTGGCTCTGGCAATGAAGAGATCATGAACTATGAGAACGTCATTACGACGACTCAGTCACTCTATGATTATCTTATGTGGCAAATGAGCTTATTTGGTTTCAACGATGAAGAGCAAGTGATCGCCGGCATTCTCATTAGCTACATCGATGATGACGGTTACATCAAGGTTCCATTTGAGCAAATTTCTTCTGAAGAAAATGTCACCGTTGAAGATCTTGAAGGCATCATCGGTTTTATTCATGAGTTCGATCCCCCAGGAATCGGAGCTCGTGATTTAAAAGAATGCCTTCTGGTTCAAGCAAAAATTTTACAGGAAGATACGCACGAACTCGTTGAGCTTGTGAATAATCATTTGAAAGATCTCGAGAAGAAAAATTACGCGGGCATCGCAAAAGCGATGAACAAAGATATCGAGATCGTAATCGATATGTGTAAAATTATTTACAATATGGATCCAAAGCCGGGCCGTGCTTTCGTTCCACCCGAGACTCAGTATGTAACTCCGGATGTCTACGTTTATAAAGTCGGCGATGAGTATATGGTTTCTTTAAATGAAGATGGTCTACCACGTCTTCGTATCTCGAACTTTTATAAAAATGTTCTGAAAGCGGGCGGAGCAAGTAACGATACGAACTCCTACATCCAAGAGAAATTGAAGAGTGCGGTATGGTTGATTAAATCGATTCACCAACGTCAGCGCACAATTTATAAAGTAACTGAAAGTATCGTGAAGCATCAAACTGAATTTTTCGAAAAAGGACCTGGCCATATCAAGCCAATGATTTTGCGAGATATCGCAAATGATATCGGTATGCATGAGTCGACCGTGAGTCGCGTAACGACGGCGAAATACGTTCATACTCCACGCGGAATTTTTGAGTTGAAATACTTCTTCAATTCGGGAATTAGCACGGATGATGGAGATTCGCTCGCGTCTGAGTCAGTGAAACTCAAAATTAAAGAATTGGTTTCACAAGAAGACACGAAATCGCCTCTTTCGGATCAGCGTATCGTTGATTTGCTTAAAAAAGACGGAATCCAAATTGCGCGCCGAACCGTAGCCAAATATCGCGACATTTTAAAGATTCTTCCATCGTCGAAACGTAAGAAATATTTCTAAGTAGAACATTCTGCTTCAGATTTAATCACATCTTTCAAATGCGGACTTCGCTTTTAAACTCAAAGAGTGCTATGAGTATCTTATGAAGATCTTAAATAGTGGCTTCTTTTTTCAAATGCGAATCTTGTGCTTTTAAGCCTGGTTGCCCTCGTGATCAGCCTCATAGTTGGCTTTGCGCTCGCAAAGCTTATTTCAACTTTGCGGGAACGAGCGATTTTATCGGGTGCGCACAGTGAAGCGGAGCGTATTTTAAGCGAAGCTAAAGACCGTGCTCAAGAGGTCATGGACGAATCCAAAGAAAAATCTCAAGACGTTGAAGAACAAATTCGCAATCAGAATCAGCGTGAGCTCGAAAAGCTTGAGAAAGTCGTAGAAGACCTCGAGATGAGATACCGAGCTAAGAGAAGCGAAAGTGATCGTCTATTTAATCAAGATCAAAAAGAACTCCAGAAACAGATGAACGCGATTGCCGATCGGGCGAAAATAGTTGCGAACCGTCAGCAAAATTATGATCGTAAAAAAGAAGAACTTGCTGAAGCGAAATCCGAACTGGTAGCCGCTCTTACAAAAACTTCTGGTCAAGATATCGAAGTCGTCAAACGACAAATTATGGACGATCTTGAAAATCAAATTCAAATTGATGCTAAGAAAAAGGCGAACCAGGTTGAAGAAGAGGCGAAGATCCACTCTGAAAGCATCGCGAAAGAAATCTTGGCGAATGCTCTCAATCGCTTTTCACGAGAAGCTTGCATTGAGCGTGGCATCGGCATGCTCGAAATCGTTGATCAAGCTATGCAGAATCGAATTTTTGGCAAAGACAATGTCAACATCAAGAAGCTTGAAGAACTATGCGGAGTGGATATTGAACTCAACGACAATAATTATCTTCAGGCTTCGGGTTTTGATCCGGTCAGAAGAGAGCTCAGTGCTCGCTGTCTTGATAAAATGGTTGACGAGCGTAATTTAAATCCTCAGGTTGTCGAGCGCATCTACGAATATTGTAAGCGTGAGCTATTTAAGAAGATCGAGCTTGACGGCAAAAAAGCGACGCAAGAGATGAATCAACAGGATTTACACGCCGAAATTAAAAATATGATCGGTTGTTTGCGCTACCGATATTCTTTTGCACAGAATCAGTTTTTTCACGTTGGTGAAGTCGGATGGCTTTGTGGATTGCTCGCGTCTGAGTTAGGCGGAGTTAAAATTGCCGATGCCAAACGTTCGGGTCTTTTGCACGACATCGGCAAAGCAATGGATCACAGCATTGACGGTGGTCACGCGGTCATTGGTGCCGACTTTATCAAGCGCCTTGGAGAGAAAGAGCACATCGTGCATGCGGTTCGTGCCCATCACTATGAGGAACAGCCCTCGACAGATCTCGCCTTTCTGGTCATCGCGGCGGATGCGATTTCGGGCGCTCGCCCAGGTGCCAGACGTTCGACGGTGAATAATTATAACCAGAAGATCGAGGTTCTTTCGACGATCGCAGATGATTTCAAGGGAGTCTTGAGAACGCTCGTTTTCAATGCTGGCCGTGAAGTAAGGGTCATCGTGGACAGTCAAAAAATGAGCGATCAGCAGACTCTCGTGCTCTGCCGTGATATTGCCAAAAAGATCGAAAACGAATGTTCCTATCCCGGACAAATCAAAGTCGTCGTTGTTCGAGAGACTCACGCAGAATCTATTGCCAAATAAGGCTCCTGGTACTCTGACAGAGTACCAGTCTCATTTTGGTATGCCTCAAAGCCATAATAAAAAAATAAGCGAAAATTGTTCCTAAAATACCTAAGCTTTAGTCTAGTTTCTGCCGAAAGAAAAAGGGTCTACTCCAAATTTAGAGATATGAGATCCAAAGGCTACTTATGTATAAAACTTTGTCATTATTTTCAAAAATCAGATTCAATGTTCGTTCTAAATCCAACCAGAAGAAACGAGGATAAGAGTATGAAAGTTGAGTTTACTTTTTTACATGTCGATTCGAGCGACGCACTTAAGACGAGAGCGCTTGAAAAGTTAGAGAAGATCGATACCTTTGAGCATAAGCCGATGGATATTAACATTATTATTTCGCAGTTTCGACAAGACTGTTTGGTTGAGATTAATGTTCTTGAAGGACGACGAAAGTTTCAGTCGACGGGAGTTTCAAACGACTTTTATAAATCCTTAGACAAAGCCGTTGAAAAGCTTAAGAAACAGCTCAGTAAAGGGAAGCGTCGCATGAAGCAACATAAGCATCATGACCACATCCACAATCTGTATGAGCTTAATGGGCACAAGAAGCGCGATCTTGAATACGAGTTTGAGGAGGAATTTAACGAAATTATCTATAAGAAATCTGCTTAACGATTTCAATTCTTACCGGGTGAGCCTCAGGAGCTTCTTTAGGAGGCTCCTTTTCTTTTTGGGCCTCGCTCAAACGGCTTGTCTTTGCAAATGATTTGACCTCCTCGCTCCAAATTGGTACCCATTTCTATCAGGCTACAGCGATCTTAAGTGTTGAATGTTGATGAGGCTTCTCATCATGTTGTACTGCCTATTCTACTGATGGAGAAAAGATGAAGAATTATTTGTTTACGAGCGAGTCGGTTTCAGAAGGTCATCCCGATAAAATGGCTGATCAAATTTCAGACTCGGTATTAGACGCCATTTTAACTGAAGATCCAAAAGCTCGTGTCGCTTGCGAAACTTTAGTGACGACGGGCGTGGCTGTTGTTGCTGGCGAAGTTTCAACTCAAGCGCGTGTCGATATTCCAAGTGTTGTGCGAAAAGCTATTAAAGATATCGGATACGATGCGAGCGAAAAAGGTTTTGATTACAAAACTTGTTCTGTGATGGTGACTCTTGATCAGCAGAGTCCCGACATAGCGATGGGTGTAAATACTGGAGCTAACAAAGAGCAAGGTGCAGGCGACCAAGGTATTATGTTTGGCTATGCGGTTAATGAAACTTCCGAGATGATGCCGCTCACCATTTCTCTTGCCCATTCGCTCATGTTTGAAATGGCCCGTCTTCGTAAGTCGGGACGCTATGATTTCTTCAGGCCCGATGCTAAGTCTCAAGTGACTTGTGAATACGTCGACGGAAAAGTAAAGCGTGTTGATGCCGTCGTTATTTCGACCCAGCACTCAGAAGATGTCTCTCAAGAGACTCTTCGTGAAGCCATCATGGAAGACGTTATTAAAAAAATAATTCCCAATCATTGGCTCGACAATAAAACCAAATACTTTATAAACCCAACGGGCCGATTCGTTATTGGCGGTCCTCAAGGGGATTGCGGTCTTACGGGTCGAAAAATTATCGTCGATACCTACGGCGGGCACGGCGCACATGGCGGCGGAGCGTTTTCAGGAAAAGATCCATCGAAGGTTGATCGGTCTGCAGCCTATGCAGCTCGTCATATCGCTAAAAATATCGTCGCGGCAGAACTTGCCGAAAAATGTTTGGTTCAGGTTTCCTACGCGATCGGTATCGCTGAACCGGTCAGTGTGATGGTCAATGAATACGGTACGGGGAAAGTGACTTCTGAAGTTTTGTCGGCAGCAGTGAAACAAATCTGGAATCTCAAGCCGGCAGCCATTATTCAAGAGTTTGATCTTCTGAAGCCTAAGTACAAAGCAACCGCAGCGTATGGGCACTTTGGTCGAAATGACGCTGGATTTACCTGGGAGAAGACAGATAGAATGGGGCAACTTAAAGAAGCCGTCAAAACACTCAGCAAATAATATTTCACAGGTATTTCATTGGATCCAAAGTATATTCGAAATTTTTCAATCATCGCCCACATCGATCACGGCAAGTCGACTCTTGCCGATTGTCTCATGTCGGCCGCAGGAACTGTTTCGGATCGAGAGAAAAAAGCTCAGTTCTTAGACAATATGGAGCTTGAGCGCGAACGGGGCATCACCATCAAAGCCCAGACTGTGCGACTCAACTACAAAGCAAAAGACGGTAACTTCTATCAGCTCAATTTAATCGATACTCCGGGCCACGTTGATTTCTCGTATGAAGTATCCCGTTCTCTGGCTGCTTGCGAAGGCGCTATTCTAGTTGTCGATGCCGCACAAGGTGTCGAGGCTCAAACGCTCGCGAACGTTTACCTCGCAATTGAAAATAATCTTGAGATCATTCCTGTATTAAACAAAATTGATTTACCATCTGCAGATCCCGAAGGCGTTAAGCGCCAGATCGAAGAGACCATTGGTCTTGACTGTAGTGAAGCGATTCTGGCGAGCGCGAAAGAGATGATCGGCATCGTAGATATTCTTGAAGCCGTTATCAAAAAAGTCCCTCCACCAAAAGCCAATCGAGATATGCCTCTTCGGGCGCTCATTTTCGACTCTTGGTTCGATTCTTATCAAGGAGTGGTTACGCTTTGCCGTCTTATGGAGGGCACGGTCAAAAAAGGCGACCGCATTAAATTTATGTCGGGTGGTCAAGACTACGAAGTTCTAAAGCTCGGAGTTTTCTCACCCTTTGCGACTGAACTTCAGACTCTTGAATCGGGCGAAGTGGGTTACTTCATCTGTGGGATCAAAGACATTCGCGAAATAAAAGTAGGCGACACGGTCACGACTAAAAAACTACCGGCAAAAGAAGCTTTGGCAGGGTTTAAAAAAATCAAGCCAATGGTCTTCTCAGGAATTTTTCCGATTGTCTCGACCGACTATGAAAATCTCAAAGACTCTCTCGATAAACTTTGCTTGAACGATTCTTCATTGTCGTATGAGCCCGAGAAGTCGGCGGCCCTAGGTTTCGGCTATCGCTGCGGATTTTTAGGGCTCCTCCACATGGAGATTGTGCAAGAACGTCTTGAGCGTGAATTTAATTTGAATTTGATTACGACGGCACCGACTGTCGTTTATAAAGTTCATCGAACCGACGGCACTATTTTGACCCTTGAGAATCCGGCTTTTTTACCTGACGAAACTCAAATCGCAAAAATTGAAGAGCCCTACGTGAAGCTTACAATCCACACTCCAAGCGATTACATCGGCGGAATTTTAAAGTTGTGCGAAGATAAGCGCGGAACGCAAATCAAAATGGATTACGTGACCGATAAAAAAGTCATGATCGAATACAAACTTCCGCTAAACGAAATGGTCATGGATTTTTACGATCGTCTTAAATCGATTAGCAAAGGCTACGCTTCTCTCGAATACGAACTCATGGACTTCGAAGAGGGTGATCTCGCGAAACTCGATATTCTCATTAATGGTGAGCCTATCGATGCTTTGTCTTTGATCGTGCATAGATCAAAAGCGATCAATCGTGGCAAACTCCTTTGCGAGAAAATGAAAGAACTGATTCCACGCCAGCAGTACCAGGTCGCGATTCAGGCGGCAATTGGTGCTAAAATTGTGGCGCGAGAAACGATCGGAGCTTTACGCAAAGACGTGACAGCTAAGTGTTATGGTGGTGATATTAGTCGTAAGCGAAAACTTTTGGAGCGTCAAAAAGAAGGTAAAAAGCGCATGAAGCAAGTCGGTAGTGTCGATGTGCCTCAAGAAGCCTTCTTAGCGATTCTCAAAGTGGAGGATTAGAAAATGGGTAATAAAAAATTTTGGACCGAAGGCTACGGCTCTTTTGCGATCGCGATTCTGATTGCGCTCTCAATTCGTTGGGCCCTCATGGAAGCTTACGTGATCCCAAGTGCGAGCATGCTTCCGTCACTTTTGATTCACGATCATATCTTCGTTAACAAGCTTGTGTATGGTGTTCGGGTGCCCTTCAGTGAAGACTGGTTAGTTAAGTTTCGTCTTCCGAAACGGGGCGAGGTAATTGTTTTCAAATATCCTCTCGATAAGAGCACGTTCTTCATTAAGCGGGTCATCGGTGTTCCGGGCGATCATATAAGCTACGACAGCGGAAAGCTCATGATCAACGACCAGATCATTCCGAATGAACCAGCAACGACTCAAGAAGACTTCGATGAACTCAGACCAAATGACTTTCAAGGTGGAGATGGTACCGAAAATTATAATCACCTGAGAGAAAAACTCACGAGTGAGCTCACTCACCCGATCATGATTCGTAAAGGTGATAATCCTTACCCACTCAATGGCGCGTGGACGGTGCCTGACGGTAAATTGTTCGTTATGGGTGATAACCGAGACAATTCTGCCGATAGTCGCAAATGGGGTTGGGTTCCGGAAGAAAATATTTTAGGTCGAGCCATGTTCGTTTGGCTCAGCTGCGAAGACACTCTTCCGTACGTCAATTTCTTGTGCAACCCTCTCGAACTCAGATGGGGTCGATTCTTTCATCAGGTGAAATAACCATTGAAAAAAGATTTAAGAGCCAACTGGTTCACAGCTTTAAAGTCTTTTTTACTTCCGGTCATTTTGATTCTTACAGTTCGCTGGGCCGTGATCGAGCCTTACGTCATCCCCAGCGGAAGCATGATTCCGAATCTTTTGATTCACGATTATATTCTCGTTAATAAATTTGCCTACGGGCTCAGAATTCCTTTTACGTACAAATATCTTCTTGCCTGGTCAAAACCCAAAAGAGGTGAAATTGTTGTTTTCCGAAATGTCGGAGGGAAAGACTATTTTTTAGTAAAGAGAGTCGTCGGTTTGCCTGGAGATTTGCTTTCCTACAATGCAAAAAGTGAATTGATGATTAACGGCAAGACTGTCGATGCCATCACTCCGTCTCAAGGAGAACTAGATGAGTTTTTGGCGAAAATTCCGCAGGCTTCGAAAGAGGCCTACCTCGAAAAATCTGATTTTTTAATCGAGAACTTTTCTGATGCTCAGAGTACCCAAACTCCAAGTGCTCGGCATTTTCTTTTGAAAGCAAAAGGAGAGGGCTCACATCTTGAAGAGTCACCCATTCAGATTCCTGACGGGCATTACTTTATGATGGGAGATAATCGCGATCACTCGTCAGACAGTCGAGTCTGGGGACTTTTACCTTTTCAAAATATACTAGGACGCGCCAGCTTCATTTGGTTTTCTTGCGAAGAAGATCCCTCGAGTAGCCAGGACTTTTGTGACCCACGTCGTTTGCGTTTCTCGCGAATTATGACTAGAATTAATTGATTATAATTTTTTTGGGAAGGTATTGCTGCTTTGTCGCAAAAAGTTCCGAATCGTATCATTTTTCGTGAATACTTTGAAAGCCTTCTGGTCGCTATCGTCATTGCCTTGATTCTCCGATTTTTCGTTATCTCTGCCTATAAAATTCCGACCGGCTCGATGACCCCGACCCTAAAGGTCGGTGATTTTGTTTTTGCTTATAAGCTAAACTACGGTGTCACCATTCCTTTCTCGGGAGGGGAGCGCATGGCGAGTCGGCTGCCCCTTCGTGGAGACGTGATCGTATTTAAATTTCCGGGGCATGAGGCTACGAGTTATGTGAAAAGAGTGATTGGCTTACCGGGCGATCATATTCAGATCAAAAATAAGAAACTTTACGTGAATGGTGCCCAAGCTCAGTACACTCCAGAAAATTCGGACGTCATCGGTGATTTGCCGAGCAAAGAATATTACTCGGTCTATAACGAAGAGTTTTACGGTAGTTCTCATTTAATCATTTATAATCAAACCCAAAAAGATCCAGAAACTTCTGATTTTGGGCCGATCGTTGTTCCACCTCAGAATGTTTTTGTACTCGGGGATAATCGCGATTCGAGTGATGATTCGCGTTACTGGGGCTCCGTTCCTGTGCGAAACATTGAGGGCCAAGTCGTCTTAGTTTGGCTATCCCTTGATTGGCTCAACCGTTGGGGGACGGACCAAATGCCCCAAGTTCGTTGGAGTCGCGTTTTTCAAGCTGTTCGCTAAAAGCGAATCAGGTTTCGAGTTGTCAAACGAAGTTCCTCATAAAAAATGGCTAGAAACTTATCTGTCAGAGTATTAGTATATTTTTGTTATTTACGACAGGAGCTACCATGCTAGAGAAATTTTTTTTTGAATCTCAAAAACAAGGTGCCTTTGCTTTTGAGCTGTTGAGGTTTGTGAACTTCACGGTTCAGCAAAAAACTCTTCCGCTCATGAATTTTTTGGCGACAGGCAAAAATATTTCAATGACGACGGCAGAAAAGGCGAAGCTTCCGTTAACTCTTCAAAAGCATATTGAGGTTTTACAAAAGGATGCCGAGAGAATCGCCGAAGGGATTTATCCGATCGATGTTCTAAGGCCTGAATCGCCTCTCGCTCACCTGATGAGGCTGCCGAAACTCTACCAGGATAGTTTTCAGATTGCCCGAAGACGCGATGGTAAAAAAACAAAAGAATTTAGCGATGAAGCAAAAGAATATTTAGGTGATGTGCCCGATTATTTTCGCCGAAACTTTCATTTTCAAGGCGATGGCTATCTTTCAAAAAAGTCAGCCGAGCTCTACGAACATCAAGTCGAAATTTTATTCGCCGGAGCAGGCGACCCGATGCGAAGACTCATCCTACCTTTTCTCAAAAAGAGTTTTGCAGGACAGGGGCAGGGCCTGAAATTTTTAGAAATTGGTGGCGGCACGGGACGGCTCACTCAGTTCGTAAAAATGATGTATCCGAAAGCAAAGATCACGGTGACCGACGCGAGTGACCCTTACCTCACTCTTGCCAGAGATCGTCTGCGCGGACAATCTCACCTCGATTTTGTACAGTGTTTTGGCGAGAAGCTACCGTTCAGGAATGAAGAATTTGATGTTGTTTACTCCTGCTTTTTGTTTCATGAACTTCCGCAAGAAGTTCGGAAAGAAGTTTTGGCAGAGATCCACCGTGTTCTCAAGCCCAATGGCTACGTCGGTATCGTTGATTCACTTCAATTGAAAGATGATCCCGATATGGACATTTGGCTCGAGGGTTTTCCTCGAAATTTTCATGAGCCATTTTATAAAAATTACATCGAAAATAAACTCGAGGATGTGGTGTCATCTTTTTTTCAGAAAATTGAGATGGACTTCGGATTTCTTTCAAAAGCTTTGTGGGCGCAAAAGAAGTAGGAACGAATGACTGAATTTATCCATGGCTATCCGAAGATACGTCGAATGGATGATCGAGATCTTGCGAGAGTGGTCGAGCTCTGTCACGAACTCGGCTATCTTAAGGCGGATCTCAAGGGAGTGACTGAGAATTTTCGCCTAGGTAAAAATCTTGAAAGTCATGAATACTACGCCCTCGTTGAAAACGAAAGAAAATTTTTTCTTTCAAAAAGATATCGTTTGACGACTGAGACGGCGGCACTCTAATATTCTTGCTAATGCAAAATTTGGGGCGCTCGCTCATTGACACAAATAGTCTCTCCATCAAGCAAATCGAAGATCTTTTTTCTCTATCTGATCAGTTTGGCGAAAATTTTAAGAGAACCAGAAAATTTCTCTCTCCAAAAGAAAAGAAAATAGTCTGCTGCGTTTTTTTTGAGCCAAGCACGCGTACACGCATGAGTTTTCAAATTGCGGCCGAGCGATTAGGAATGTCGGTTGTCGTCATGGAAAGCAGCAGTTCAAGCTTAGTAAAAGGTGAGTCGCTTTCGGACACCATTCATAATCTGGCGGCGATGACTCCTGATGCGCTCGTCGTTCGTTATGGCCAGTCACCCGATTTAGATCGGCTACTTCCTCAGCTTGCAATGCCGGTGATCAACGCCGGAAGCGGAGTGAGTGCCCATCCCACTCAAGGTCTACTCGACGCCTATACGATTTCAAAAGAGCGCGGCAAAATTAAAGGTGAAAAGGTCTTAATCATTGGAGATATTGTCCACTCTCGCGTCGCACGGTCCAACTATGATATTCTATTAAAATTAGGCGCGGAGATCGCGTTTTGTGGTCCCGAGAACTTTTTGCCTTCAAAAGACGAATTCGGTGGAACCCAAAATTTCACGCATCTGAAAGAAGCTCTCGAGTGGTGCACGGTGTGCATGGGACTTAGAATTCAGCTTGAGCGTCACGATGCCGCTGATCTCAACTCTCTCTCCGTTGATGATTACCATAGTCAATTTGGTCTGAACGCACGCACTCTTCAGTTTTTAAAGCCCGATGCAGTCATTATGCATCCCGGCCCGATCAACGTTGGAGTCGAATTTTCAAAAGAAGTTTTGAAGGATTCACGCGCCCGCATTTTAACACAAGTCTCAAACGGGGTGCTCATTCGTGCTGCCGTACTTGCTACTCTCACTAGGCTCACTTAGGATAGGAACTTATGAAAATCGGTTGTTTGGTCTTAGAGACCGGCGAAATCTACAAGGGTGAGTGGCGCGGCGGAGAAGCTCGTGCCGGTGAAGTTGTATTCAATACTTCACACTCTGGTTACGAAGAAATGGCGACCGACCCGTCTTACTTTAATCAAATTATGGTTTGCACGTCACCCATGCAAGGAAACTATGGATCAAATCCAGAGTTTTGGGAATCTCGCGATCTTTGGTTTCAAGGTTTTGTGAGTCAAGAAATTCAAAGTTCAGAGAGAGACTCTTCTTGGCTCCAGACACTTACCAACAAACAAATTCCGGTCCTAACAGATCTCGACACTCGAAAAATTGTATTGAAGCTTCGCGACTCCGGAACTCCTTGGGGCGCTCTCATTCCTTACACCTCAGACGATGAGGTAAAGAAGCTCGCTCAGACTTTGATTCAAAAGAAAAAATTGCAAGACAAGGATTGGGCTTACCTGGTTTCGAGGCCCAAGCTTGAACTTGTTAAGGGCGTTCAATTGAGTGGCCCTCGCGTCGCGATTCTCGATTACGGATGCAAAGAGAACACCATTCGGGAACTTTCTCAGGCCTGCTCTGAAGTGGGTGTTTTTAATTCTCGTGCGACAGCACGAGAAATTCAAGATTGGAACCCACAAGGAATTCTGCTTTCAAACGGTCCCGGGGATCCAGCAGACGTCAAAGAAACGATTCAGACCGTTCAGCAGCTCCTCGGCTGGAAACCCATTTTCGGAATATGTATGGGTAATCAAATTCTTTCTCTCGCGCTTGGAGCGAAAACTTACAAATTGAAGTTCGGGCACCGCGGAAGTAATCATCCCGTTCGGGATCTTCTTACCGGCAGCGTATATGTCACATCTCAAAATCATGGATATGCTGTTGACGAAAAATCACTTCCGCCGTCGGCCAGGGTTTCACAAATAAATTTAAACGATAATAGCCTCGAAGGAATTGAGTGCACTTCGAAAAAATGCTTCAGTGTTCAGTATCACCCAGAGAGTCATCCTGGCCCTCATGACGCACGAAAACTATTTGATTACTTTTTGGAGCAATTAAAATGAGTGAAACTAATTCAAGTTTGAACAACCAAATTAAAATCGAAAAATCATTTTTAAATTCAACCGTTGGCGACCAAACGATTGCCCTCGCGAATCCAAATTATGAATTGATTGATCGCCTCATCGTGTTCTACACCGGTATCGACTTCGCCCATGAAGTTGCCGATGCAAAGCGCGAATTTTTCGACGAAGCCGGCGTGATGGATGAAGAGAATATTTTTTTCGAAATGCGCGTTACGCAATTTCTAGAATGGTATCTTTTTTCTCGTCCGCTGATCACCAATCTCAAAACTCCCGCCCAGTCTGCAGTGACCGAGACGAGAATTTTGAAAACCGATCTAGAGGTTGTTCAATTTCAAAACTTAGCAAAACTCAAACATAGCCTTTTTGAGTTTCAAAAAATTCGTGGAGACGACGTTTTTATAAAAGATCTTTTTACCGGCCAGAAAATTCTGATTCAGAGGTCTCCTATCCAAATTGGTTTTAGTCGTGAAGAAATTTTTGATGCGAGACTCTTTTTAGATGGGGATCAGTATCAGTTTACCAGAGCATTCGCCTTTCATCCCGTCGAGGCCACCAATTATATTTTGAGTGAAATAAAGAAAGTTCAGCGAGCAGACTTTGTACTGCAGGATGTACTCATGCTGAGGCTTTTAAAAATGCGCTACAAGTATGAACAGTATCGTCATTTGAAGCTTGAAGATGTTTACACAAATGAACGGAAGGTGAGATTTTAATGCCAAGAATGACAAGCCTTAAGAGAGTTCTGATCATCGGGAGCGGCCCGATCGTCATAGGTCAAGCCTGCGAATTCGATTACTCAGGTACTCAGGCATGCAAGGCTCTCATGCAAGAAGGCCTCGAGGTCATTTTGGTGAATTCAAATCCTGCGACAATCATGACCGATCCGGATTTGGCGACGAGAGTTTACATTGAACCTTTGACTCCAGCTTACCTCGAAAAAATTCTTGAGATTGAAAAGCCAGATGCCGTTATTCCTACTCTCGGAGGGCAAACTGCTTTGAATTTGGCGCTCGCACTCTATGAAAAAGGAGTCTTAAAGCGGCTCGGAATTGAGCTGCTTGGTTCCACTCCGGATGTCATTAAAGCCGCAGAGGATCGCGAGCTCTTCAGAGATATTCTTCATCGAGTCGGTGCTTCTTCAACCAAAAGCGAAATGGTCCGAAGTTTTGATCGAGGTTTGAAGCTCGGCGAAAAATTTGGTTACCCTCTCATTTTAAGACCTAATTACACTTTGGGTGGTGGCGGTGGCGGGATTGCTTACTCTGAAGAAGAGTACCAGGTGATGCTTGCTCGAGCTCTTAAAGAGAGTCCAAGTACGGAAGTTCTAGTCGAAGAAAGTATTCTCGGCTGGAAAGAATTCGAACTTGAGATCATGCGTGACCGCGCCGGAACTTTCGTTATTGTTTGCTCGATCGAAAATTTTGATCCTTGTGGAGTCCATACCGGAGACAGCATTACGGTTGCACCTCAGCAGACCTTGAGCGACCGTGAATATCAAGCGATGCGAGACGAGGCTAAAAAAATTGTTGAAGCCGTTGGGCTCGAGTGTGGTGGTGCAAATATCCAGTTTGCCGTTCACCCAACAACGGGTGAACGAGTCGTCATCGAAATGAACCCACGGGTGAGCCGATCGAGTGCGCTTGCGAGTAAGGCAACCGGTTTTCCGATTGCGAAAATTGCGGCCCTCGTCGCGATTGGCTATACGCTCGATGAAATTAACAACGATATCACCAAGAGTACTCCCTCTTGTTACGAACCGGCGCTCGACTATGTCGTTACTAAAATTCCGAGATTTGCATTTGAGAAATTTCCTGGTTCGAAAGACATTCTAACAACGCAGATGAAAAGCGTTGGCGAAGTCATGGGAATCGGCCGCACTTTTAAAGAATCTCTGCACAAGTCACTCTCTTCGCTTGAAAATCGTGACGAAGGTTTTGCCCCGGTCGCGTTTTCCGAAAAACTTTTGAGTGAGCCTAACTCGCAAAGAATTTACCACATCGCCCAAGCGTTCAGAGAGGGCAAAACCGTACAAGAGGTTTTCGAGTTTACCCAGATAACTCCTTGGTTTCTGGAGCAGATCGAAGAAATTATAAAGCTCGAGAAAAACGTTGGCGCTGAAAAAGACTTGAACGTGAATTTACTTTTGAAGGCAAAACGCTTTGGCTTTTCTGACGTAGCGCTCGCTCGAGCGAGAGAGACAACGCCCGCCAAGATCTTAGATCTTCGTAACAAATTAGGGATTCATCCAGGCTACGGCCGCATCGATACCTGTGCCGGTGAATTTTTTTCTGAAACTCCTTATTTTTATTCTTCGTACTGGTTCGATGCTCAAGTTAAAAATACCGTTCAGCAAAAAAATAAAGTTGTTTTACTGGGGAGTGGGCCAAATAGAATCGGTCAGGGCATTGAGTTTGACTACTCGTGTGTTCGAGGCGTGAAGCGTTTTCAAAAAGAAGGCTTTAAGGTCGTCATGGTGAATTCAAATCCAGAGACTGTCTCAACCGACTACGATACGAGTGATGAACTTTACTTTGAA
>JAYTQQ010000114.1:0-6645 GCA_043746635.1 Bdellovibrionales bacterium
AAACAAGGGGTGCATCCAATGGAGGCTCTGCACGCATTGTTCAATGGCGTGAAACCTGAATTTATGAAATCAAAATAATTCTGGCTGGCCAGTTACGAATAGTTTTAATCCATCTTGTATCGGCACCAAGATTTGTCAGACTTCAAATTCGCAAGCACCCATCAAATGTTTTTCGACGATCGATTTTCTTGCACTCACCAACGTCGAAGGTACCGGGATGGTCGGCGTACCTGGTATCGCGCAAAACTTATTTGAATCACTTCGCGAAGTTGGAGTTTCAGCTGTCATGATCTCGCAAGCGAGTTCAGAGCATTCAATTTGCTTTGCGGTTCCACTCGATCACGCAAAAAAAGCAAAAGTGACAATTGAGCGAACCTTTGCTTCTCAAATCGCAAACGGAATTATCCAAACAATCGACGTGAGCGAAAACTGCAGTATTTTGGCTGCCGTCGGCGATAACATGGTGAAGCGCCCTCGGTAGGGCCAATGTCAACATCCGGGCGATCGCCCAAGGATCTTCAGAGCGTAACATCTCGGTCGTTGTATCGAGGGCCGATGCAATCAGAGCCCTTCGTGCAGTTCACTCCGCCTTCTTCTTATCGAACCACACTCTCCCGATTGGCGTCATCGGCACCGGCTGGGTGGGCAAAACTCTCATCGCCCAACTTCAAGAGACGGAGCATTCTCCGCGCTTAAAGAAAGATTTTAAGATTGATCTTCGCGTTCGAGGAGTTGCGGACTCCAAAAATATGCTGCTTGCCGAAATAGAACTCGATCTCTCGGAGGCTCAAGACTCGCTTAAAAATTCAACGACGAAATTAAATCTCGAGACATTCGCAAAAAGAACGCAAGATATGAATGAGAAAACTAAAGACGAGAAGCTCTCGAAACATCGAAATTCGAAAAAGTGAATGCATCACTTCCAAACTCGAATGTTTCGCACCTTCTTCCGATTTAAGCTTAAGTTCGGCTTGTTTCTCTCCGGCGATACGACCAAAGCGCACGTTTGGAATGACATCCTGAGGACTCTCTTTTGACCCGAACAATGACCAAAGTGCGATGAGCGAAGCCAAACAAGCGGGCCAAAAGAAAAGCCCCCTTCAGCCGACGCCGATCGCGATCAAGGCTCCGGCGAACAGCGAAGCGATACTCCCTCCAAGCTGAAAGTTAATGCTAATGATTCCCATGATGGTGCCGTTGCGTTCAGGTTCGTACCAAGCCTCGATGATTTTTGCAAGCGCTCCCCAGCCCATCGACAGAAAAAATCTCGCCGCACACCAAATAACCGTAAAGTAAATAATGTTGGGATAAAGCGGAAATGTAAAATTCAAAATGATCGCACCGACCATCCCGATCATGAAAAGTTTTTTGCCGCCGTATTGATCGGCAAGGGGGCCCATCGTGAATTTTCAGAGAGCGTAGAATAGTTCTGAAAAAGTAAGGCTGTAGCCAAGCTGAGTGTTTGAGTATCCAAATTCTTGACTCAACAGTGGAAGCGCGACCGGCAGGTTTCCGCGGATGAGGTAATAGCCGATATAGCCAATGAGCATCACCCAAAATGTTGATGTTCTCCAACACTTGAGGCACTTGAGTTGCTCTGGCGTCGGCAGAAGAAGTGGATCCATAACTTGAGCAGACTAGGGATTTGGCCAGAACTCAAATAATACTTTGTCAGGCTTTGATATACATACTAAGACTTGAGACATAACAGGAGAATAATATATATGGTTTACGAAATCACCGTTCCGCAATTTACAAAAATGCTCAAAAATTTAGATGCCATATTGGAAAAGGCCGGGCATTTCGCCGAAGCTAAAAAAATCGATACAGAAGTTTTACTCAATATGCGCCTCGCGCCCGATCAGTTCAATCTCACCAGACAAATTCAGATTGCTTGCGACACCGCAAAAATGTGTATCTCAAAACTCACCGAAAAAGATGCTCCCGTTCACGACGATAAAGAAGTCACTTTGGCGCAAGTCCGAAAGCGAATCAGTGAGACGATCAATTTTGTTTCTTCTGCCTCTGAAAAAGATTTTGCCGGAGCACTCGAACGAAAGGTGACAACGCCACGCTGGGAAGCGAAGTACCTGCTGGGTCATGAGTACGTGACTCAGCACTCAATCCCAAATTTTTATTTTCATTTGTCAGTGGCTTACGAAATTTTGAGACACAATGGTCTCGAAATCGGCAAAAAAGATTATTTAGGCGCAATGCCATTCAGAACTTAAAGGGCAGCTTCGGCTACCTTTAAATTATGTAAGACCATTTCGTTATCAGGATAAGACTTTTTCGCTTCGCGCAAATAAGAAACTGCTGTTTTAAAGTCTTTTCTTTTATAAGCTAGCTTTCCAAGGCCGATGAGCGCACTCAAACTCGTTGGCCATTTTGCTAAGATCGCGCGGTAAGAAAACTAAAATTTCAAAAAAAATGGAGAAGGAAGGGACATGCGAAAAAATTTTCCATGCCAAAAGAAGAGGCGATGCCTGCAAGACCGCCTCTCTCAAGTTTTTATTTATCGTTCAGTCCCGTAAGGTTCTCGGTCAAAAAGTTGAACTGGGGGTGTTTGCCCATATGAATTTTGAAATCATCTTGCTCGGCCTCTGTTAAGAATTTGCGATTATAAACGCAGTACTCGTACGAAGGTCGAGAGGCTTGTTTCACGATAAGCCTTTCGATGAAATAGCATCCTCTAAAAGTGATATTCACGTGACAGTAATACTCACGTTCATCTTTGTTTGGAAATACTTCAAGAGACTTTGGATTCTTATTCAAACACAACTGTGCTCGTTCTTCCGTACTCAATTTTTCTTCGGCGGTCGCAATAAGAGCCGGAAGATCATGAAGTGCACTCTCACGTTTTTCGCGGCTCACGCCCGGAAGTAGGGCTTCTATCGCTTTGAGAGTTTGGGCTTTTTCTGGTGAGCTCTTGATAAAAGAATGAATCACACCCAAAAGACCTTTGAAACCTTCTGCCGTTTTGAGATCGGCATCGACACGTGCTTCGATACTTGGACGAGGCGGCAATTCATAACGGACTTTCCAGCCTTCCGGAAATGGTCCGCGATCGAAATCAATTTTCTTGTCGATCACCGTGATATTTCTGAGAACGAGCATCTGTTTGATAATTTCAGGAACCATGACGAGCGCCACTTGGTCTCCGAGGCAACGATGATATCCCCAACCAAGATGCGTGAATTCACTTTGGGGACGATTGATGTCGAATACTTCTGGAGCCTGGAAAAATTCTTCATCATGCATCGCTGAACGAGTTGCGATAAAAACAACCGCGCCCTTATGAATGATCGTTTCAACTTGATTGGGACCTTCTTTAAAAGTGACATCTTTCGTCGCAACTCTTACTACCCATGGGTTCACCGGGTCAAAGCGAAGGGCTTCCCACACAATTTTTGAGAGTGTCACATTGTCATTGTTTCTAGCTGCCGTGAGCGCCATTACCAAAACATCTGGTCGATCAAAAATGATTTTCATCGCTTGAACAATCGCTGCCGAAGAAGTTTCGACCGAGCCGACAAGTAAACCTTGGGTGTTCGTAATCATGCGCTCGGGAGTCATTCCCATTGCATTTGCTTGAGGATTCGCGGCAATTTGATCAGACGCCGCTAAAATTCTGGTGACGGCATCATTCACAGGGCGAGTCGGAGCTTGACCCGCAAGCTCGGCTCTCACTTCAGGCAACAGGTCGTCTTTGATGTAAGCTTGCATTTCTTTGCCGGCTTCAATTGCCTTCTTGTTTACTTTTTCGCTTTGGTTGGGATTATGAAAAAACGCATGCTGGGTTGCACGTGACCACTCAAGCATTTTCTTATCACTCGGCCCAGGAAATCCGAAGTAGTCACCATTCATGTGAACAGGCACTAATCTCGAAACGCTTTTCACGACATCAAGATTTCCTTCTTTGTCGGTACCCGCTGCGATCGCTTCTTGCGCCAGTTGCGCAATGATTTTTCGGAGGCGCGCCATTTCTGGGGTATCACCCGTATATTGCATTGTCTCGAGGCCTTCACTTGCGAGTGCCTTTCTCATCGCATCCTTTTCGCTATTCACTTTATCGTTTTCATGACCCAGCATGAAATTTCCGACTGATGCATCCATGATTTTTTGGTAAGGGAGAACCGCGAAAGTGGTGTGGTCATTGAGTGCCGCAATCACATCCTTATGCGTGCTCAAAATATACATCGTGGGCACATTGTCGTTCCAAGATTTTTGTTGATCGATATGTTTTAATAGTTTCGCCGAACCATGAAGCTCGTAGATATTTCCGTTCACTTTTGCCTCGTGGCGTATTTCTGCAAACAGATTGTCGGGATCTTTATTCACAATGCTAAACATTTTGACGAAACGAATTTTGGCGGCTGCTTGGTTGCCGTCGTCTTTGTTCATGAAATTCATTGCACCAAGATAGTTCGTTGTTTGAGCCGCGATGCCACGAGCAGCCCCTGACTCGGTGGTAGCGACCGGATGAGGTGTCGTACAACCAACCGCAGCGGCACACAATGCACCCGCTAGAAAAATCTGAGACCTCATTTGCATATTCACTCCTTAAAAATTCGAACGTTTTAAAATTAAAATTTATTCTTTCACGGCCATACAAGATCCCGCAGCGTCAATGCTGTAGAGAAGCGGAATATGCCTTGAGTACTCGGGATCGGGTCTTAAGACTTTTAAGAACTCAATGAGGTTGGCGCGATCTTTCGGATCAGCCACCGTAAAGTGAGGACCCGAGTGACCACGGCTCGAATTTCCGAGGGCTTGCGTGTCGAAACATCTGTCCGGAAATTTTTTGCAGGCCTGAGCTTCTGTCAAACCCCTGACAGGAAGAACTTCGACTCCACTTTTATAACCTAACTTATCGAGATCGTAATCGCGGCTGCCGGTGAAGAAATATCTCGGTCTTTCACTTTCGGGTGCCAGCAAATCGTAAATTGTCGAAACCGAACCGTTGTGAAGATAAGGAGCCGTCGCCCAAACTCCCGCAAGTGGTCTCGCGACATAACCTGGATGATTGCCGGGTTTCGCTTTCGTATTGAGATAGGCCTCATATCCTGTATTATTTTTCTCGCCTAGATAAGTATCACGAAAGCGTTCGTTTCCTCTGAGGTCACGATGCTCTTCTTCGATCTGTTCTTGTTCGCTGACATTATTTTTAGTGTAGAAATATTTCTTAACCGAGCCTGTGAATTTAAAGAGTGCCTTCCTAAACGGAACGCCATTCACGAGCGTCGACTGATTGATCAAATACTGCTGATTCGTTTTTACATACTCGACATCCACGACGTGGTAATCAATGAGTTCTTTCGTAGGACCCACTCGCTCAGTCGAGGCGCCATGACAGCCGATGCACTTCGCGCGGTAAATATTGCAACCTGCAACATATTTTGTGGCATCGACCGGTACTTGGTAGTCAATCGCCATTTGCGGGATCTGAACCTTGTAAAATAATTTTTCAAGTTTTAGAATATTTCGCAAATTCGCGGTCGAGTCGAAATCAATCGGCGCATCATCGTCAGTCTTACCCGGGTGAAGTAAAATCGCACCGAGCCCAAATGACTGACCCAAATTTCGCATGACGACCGAATTCGTGTTTGAATTCCAATGAAACATTGATCTGTATTTAATATTCCAAGATGGAGGAACTGAAGCTGAGCCCGTGAGATCAATCGG
The DNA here is from genome assembly GCA_043746635.1 of Bdellovibrionales bacterium. Lineage (GTDB taxonomy): Bacteria > Bdellovibrionota > Bdellovibrionia > Bdellovibrionales > JAMPXM01 > JAYTQQ01. The sequence goes on from JAYTQQ010000114.1 coordinate 5,686, forward strand.
ATGATCAAATCTCGCAACGAGGTTCGCAATACGTCCGAAAGCGTCTGTTCGGGCGTAGCCATCGTTCATCGAAACGATGCTTGGATCGGCACCGATCGAAACCGCGAGCCAATGCATACGAAGGTGGAGTTCATTCGATACGTCTTCGTCTTTCATTCCGTAAGTCATTTTTAAAAATTGAACAAGAAACTTTTCAGTTTGATCACGATGTTTAAAAAACATTTTCTTAATGAAATCGATTTTTTTATTTTCAAGTAAAGTAGGATACGTATGGTCTTCAACTTTTGAAAGCGCCGCGCTGATGAAATTATTCGTTAAATGATCTGGCAAAAGTTGAAGGGCTTTACGAAACCTGTTTGAAAAATCAGTAGCAGTTTTTTCGTTATCCTTCGGTCCTTTATAATCAATTTTATCGAGATATTCTTTCAGGTACTTTTTGGTCAACATAGTCTGCGCGAGAGATCCGAATTCGTCTTCAAAGAAACCTCGGATATTGAGCATATTCGGAGCGCCGTCGATCATGCGGGCTTGGCCCATGATATTGATTTGGGTCGAATGACAGAATGTACAATTCACGCCAGTCATCGCGACCGATTTCATTCCCTTTGAGTTTGTTGTCATTTCGGCAATTGCTGCTGTCGGCAGACTCGAATCTTGATGCACATCTCGTTTGTCGGCGTCTTCATCCGTCCAAGTTGCTGTGAGGCCAATCCATTTCATTGGGTACGAGTGAGATTTTGCAATCTCGGAGTTTTCAACAAGGACTCCAAATTTTTTGTCGAGATTTTCTTGAAGGTAATCTGAACTTGGATTCTTAAGAGTGAGACTTCTCAAATTCAAAAACCACTTCACCGGAAAAACTTCGCTTCCCTCGCTTAAATGCCAAAGGCCGAAGGCTTCGGAGCCCGAAAGTCCATCTGGAAAATGAACATGGCCACCGTCGATTTTGGCTTCACTTTC
>JAYTQQ010000115.1:0-19495 GCA_043746635.1 Bdellovibrionales bacterium
CAATCTCGTTCTCATTCAGAAATAAAGAAAACCGAAATTCGAAAGCTCCCCGGATGACAAAAACCAAATCTTCATCAACACGCTAAGGGGCCAGTTTAAGATGGCAACACAATTGCAAATACAAAAATAGGAAAACAGGAAAGAAGACAATTCGGTCTATCATTTTTTAAAAAGAGTCTTTATGAACATCATCGCGTTTTTGTTAGTTGGTCTCATCGCAGGTTTTTAGCAGGTAAGATCGTCGAAGGACACGGCTTCGGCACAGGAAAAAATACCTCACAGATTTAGCACTTTGATGAGGCAATCAGCCTTATTCGGCAAAAAACTGGGACTTTTTACATTGTCCCAGTTGAGTAGCTTGTTTATTTACAAAGGAGAAAACCAAGATGGCAACAACTCCGACTCCCAGCTCGCAAAAATCTACTCCCGCCATTTCATATTCGACCATTCCAAAGGAGGCTGCCGGTCTTTTTTTAAGACTTAAAATTTTGGTCGTTGAAGACATCAAAGATAATCAGGCCATGATTCAACTCTGGCTCAAGAAAACAGGCGCAAAAGTGGATGTTGCGAATAATGGAAACGAAGGGATTCGCCTCGCCTTAGTAAACAATTATGATTTAATTCTGATGGATATTCAAATGCCTTTCTTAGACGGTCACCAGACGACGCAGTCGTTGAGGCGACAAGGCTTCCAAATTCCGATCGTGGCTCTCACTGCGAATCGTGCCGACCAAGAGCGTGAATCCTGCTTCAAATCAGGCTTCACAGATTTTCTTGAGAAGCCAATCAAGCTCGTGAGCCTGATCGAGATATTAAGAAAGCATTTAAATCGTTAATAGTCCACCTCCGCATCCAAGCAGATACGTTTAGCCCAAATACGAATGACCAAGAACTCTCAATTGCCAAACACATCGGAATGAACAGCATGCGCGGCTTTTTGCACGATCTCGAATCTGTTAAACTGTTGACTACAGCCATTCTGGTACGATTCATGCTTTCTCTTTGCTTGGAGGCTCAATGAAAAAGCCTAGAAAGAATCACATTTGAATCAAGAAAATGTTAAGACCACATTCTTATCCAATAAGCCTCGTCCTTACGGTAAAAGTGCCCCGTACGGCGAAGAGAGTGAAATTCAAAAATATTTTAGCTTACTCGAAAATATGAAAATCCTCGTGGTAGAAGACCTCCTCGACAATCAACTTTTAATTAAACTTGTTTTAAAGCCTACTTACGCTCAGGTTGATATCGCAAGTAACGGTAACGACGGCGTTGCCCTCGCCGTCGCGAATGGATATGACGCCATTCTGATGGACATCCAGATGCCATTCATGGATGGTCACGAAGCAACCCGATCCATTAGATCTGAGGGTTGCTTCACTCCTATTATTGCCCTCACCGCAAATGCAGTCGCAGAAGAAAAGCAGAAGTGTGCTGATTCTGGGTTTACCGAATTTATGACAAAACCACTCGATTTGAAAACTCTTCTACAAACTCTCGCTCGCTACGCCCCTCAGGATGACTAAGCATTTTCGCCGTAGCGATGCAGGCATAAAATTGTCATGTCATCTTCAAAGACCGCTGAACCATTTGCCCGCTCTAGCTCGTGCGAAACGGAAGTTGTCCAATTTTCAGCTTGGTTATCAGATAATAGTTTTGAAAATTTGCGAAATCCAAATTCACGGCCCGTTTTAGATTTTCTAAACTCATAAGCGCCATCAGTGAATGCAAATAACCGAGACCGGTGCGGCAGCACGGCGACAGACTTTTGAAACCGTTCTGCCGGATCGAAATGTGCGGCATCAATGACAGGATTTCTTTCTGAAAAAAGTATTTCCACACCGTTCTCTGAAACTAAAAGCGGGTTCGGAAAATTAGATGTGACAAATTGCAAATGACCGTCTTTGAGGTTGTAACTTGCGGTAAAAAGAGAAATTGCGTAGTTCAGTTTATATGAAACATACTCTTCGCAAATCTTTTGCGTTACTTCTGCAATATCGATTTCGGAGCCTAGATCGGCGATGATATTTCGAAAGGCTGCTTTCAACAAATAAGTGACTTGTGCGGCTGCGGTGCCATGGCTCGTAACGTCTGCGATATAAAACAAAAGATGACCTTCATGAACGTGAGTTTCAAAAAAATCTCCAGAGAGCTCTTCACAAGGTCTGTAGAGAATCTCAAGTTGTGCCGGCCCAAAATCCTGGTTCGTTGGAGGCAAAAGAGAGCGTTGGATGTCTTTAGCGGCCATTAAATCTTGCTGAATTCTCTCTTGCTGTTCGAATATGAGTAACAAGCCCGCCCTTAATTTACGACCGAGAACGACGACGTACACAAAATTCAAAATCAATAAAAGAGAGAGGGACAAATAATCAAAGCTCAGACCATCATGCAAAAATCGATAAGTAAAAAAAATTGTAGGCACCAGACCGAGACAGACGCAAAAATAAAATTGAATGCGAGGATTGCCGATAAGCGAATTAGGAATCGCTCCTAAAATTCCGTTCGTGATACCGAAACACACAAACATCTGCAATGACGTGACCGGGGCCTCCCAAATGACGGCGGCAAATATAAGAGCCCAGAGTCCCCCCGATAAGACAACGATCACATTGAGAGCCGGCAAATATTTTTCCAAATTTATTTTCTTGTTTTTGCCTTGATAACCGATGATCCACCGGGCGACACAGAGAGCCGCCATGAATAAACCGCCGACCTGCAGTTCAACTCCGAAACGCTCGGAACGAAACTTCCAGAAAACTACCAAAATCGCGATTACAAAATAAGTGAGTGCTGGCAAAAGCGTTCGACTAAAAATTTCTTCAATAAGGCGCAATTCTACCGGTCGTTTCAGCTGTGACATATGTCGATTATTATACCGTAGCGGCCCTAAGCTTATAGTCCAGAAAGGGATGGATTCTCAGATTGCAATTGCAGACTATACCGAGTACTAGTCAGGCTCGTTTTAATTGTATCTTCATTTCAACAAAAAAGAGGCACATGGCACAACTTCCTGCGAAATACGCCAAAGGGGATCAAGTTTCTTACAGAAACCTATCTTCACCCACTGCAAAGTGTGAAATCCTCGCCGTTCATTGGAATAAAGTAAATTCTCAATGGCAGTATAATATTTTATCGGCTTCGGGCGCACGTCAGTTGAATGTCCGCGAAAGCGACTTGCTCACCGATGAGAAAATGCGTACCCGCACTTCCATATCTAAAAAGTAGTTTCGAAAGTTCTAAGACTTTTGCAACAAGAGATTCATCTCACGAACCAGGTGAGAATGAAAGCTTCTAACATCTGATTCGTCGACTCCGTTTTCTTTCAGCTTGGGCGGATGATAGGGCTGCGACAAATGATGGATGAGCTTGACCGGTCTTGGCACCAGCGTGGGCCCTACCCCACGCAAAAGCGCGAATGGCAGCTTAAACTTTTTGTAAATCCATTTCGTAAGTGGATTTTCGTAAAGTGTAAAAATATCATCTGCGGCAGGACAAGCGGCTAAGATGACTGGTGCCTGGGTTTCGATTGCTAAGCGCACAAAACCGAGTCGGTCATTCCAATCCACTTTGTATTTTTTTTGAGAGGGACGCAAAGCCTCGCGCATTCCTCCGGGAGAAAGAATGAGAAGATTGTTTTTCATCAAGAGTTTTCGACCCGCCTTAGGAGATCCGTTGACCGCCCCAATCCGGGTAAAAAACTGAGAGAGCGCAGGAGTTTGAAAAATACGGCGGTCGGCAAGTCCCGCACTATAACGGCCCGTCTTTAAATAGATTTCAGAACCTAATAACAAACTTTCATATGTCGCAAAACTATGGCTGACGGCGATCATTGCCTTTCCCATCTTAGGAATGTGGTCCATTCCATTAACTTCGTAATTATGATAATTTTTTAAAATTGAAACGAGCCTCATTCCAAATTTAAAAACAGGATCGTGAATGGGCGCTTCCAACTAGTGGATCGCCGCTGAACCGGTCGCTACTTTGTCTTGGGTATGTCTCATTGAATAGTAAGCCGTTCGTGTGTCCATTTTATCTCCTTAGATTTAAATTAGAATATTTAAACCGATACGGTTTAAAATTGGTATAGTTATTTGCATCTTAAGTGCCAAAGCGGCGGCGCCTGAAAGCTTCTCACAAACGACGGCAAAGACGAAATGCCCTGCCGCCTATTCTTTTGCCCCTTTTAGATTTTTGGAATATAAGGCTCAAATGGCAAACTCATCAAAACTCAGTCCATTCGCGGGCCTTCTTCCAGAAATTTCGGACCTTATCGACGTCGATGAGCTGCTTCGGGCCTACGAATCCTCGCAGCCCGATCCAAAAATTCTTTCTCATAGAGTTTTATTCGGAACTTCGGGACACCGAGGCTCATCACTTGATTTTTCTTTTAATAAAAACCATATTTTGGCTATTTGCCAAGCGGTCTGCAGTTACAGAAAAAAACAAAATGTCACGGGGCCTTTATTTTTAGGATTCGACACCCACGCACTTTCGCGTCCTGCATTTGAGACCGCGCTTGAAGTATTTGCCGCAAACGAAGTGAACGTCATGATTTCTGAATCTCACGAGTTCACTCCAACACCGGTCATTTCTCACGCGATCCTTTGTTATAATAGAAATAGAACTGACGGGCTTGCCGACGGGGTGGTAATTACGCCCTCGCATAATCCGCCCAGTGAAGGCGGCATAAAATACAATCCGACACATGGCGGCCCTGCAGAGAGCGACATCACGAATCAGATTCAACGTGAAGCAAATCAATCGTTAGAAAGCAAATTATTCGGCGTCAAACAAATCCCTCTTGAAAGAGCCTATAATGCAGCAACCACCCACACGCACGACTATCAATCGCGTTACATAGGTGACCTTAAAAACATCGTCGACATGAAACTCATTCGGGATTCTAAAATCAAAATGGGAGTAGATCCTCTTGGAGGGGCGGGAGTGCACTACTGGCAGCATATTGCGGATCACTATAAAATTGATCTCACGGTTTTGAATCCAAATGTTGATCCGCAATTTGGTTTTATGACGAGGGATTGGGATGGCAAAATCAGGATGGATCCTTCGTCACCCTACGCGATGCAATCATTAATTCAAAAAAGTAAAAATTTTGATATTTCTTTTGCCTGTGACACCGATCATGATCGACACGGGATCGTTACGAAAAAGAATGGCCTCATGCCTTCGAACGACTATTTGTGCGCTTCGATTTTTTATCTTTTTAAAAATCGACCTCTGTGGAATCAAAATCTCAAAGTCGGAAAGACGATCGTCAGCAGCCAAATGATCGACCGGGTGGCGCGAAGTATGCACAGAGAGACTTATGAAGTTCCCGTCGGATTTAAATATTTCGTCGAGAAGCTTCTTCATGGCGAAGTTGGATTTTCAGGCGAAGAAAGTGCGGGCGCTAGCTTCTTAAGAATGAACGGCGAAGTTTGGACGACCGACAAAGACGCCTTCGTTCCTTCACTTCTTGCCGCCGAAATGACGGCAAAGCTCAAAGAGGATCCTTCTGAAATCTATCAGGGTTTGACCAATAAACTTGGTAAGCCATATTACAAGCGCATCGACGCTCCTGCGACTCTCGCACAGAGAGAAAAGTTAAAAAGTTTAAAAGCGTCGGACATTCACTTTAAAAGTCTGGCCGGCGAATCAGTTGAGAATATTTTAACAACCGCACCCGGAAATAATGAGTCGTTCGGCGGCATTAAAATTGAAACTAAAAATGGGTGGATCGCGGCACGTCCTTCAGGCACAGAAGATATCTACAAAATCTATGGTGAAAGTTTCTTAAACCCTGAACACCTCGAAGGTCTACTCTCCGCAGCTCAAGCGACCATCACGAAGTTGCTTTAGAAGATAACGTTTACTTCAACGATCAATCCCGGAATTCCGCGAAAGGCAACGTCGCGGGTAAACGCTAGGTAGGGCATTAAGGTATAGTGAATGACGTTCTTCAGAAGTTTATGCGTAAAACCGTATTCGATCGTATACCGGTCGAGATGATAGGTCTCTCGGCTCGAGGATTCGAAAACAAGAGCGTACATCTCATTCATTGAATCGTTAAGATCACGACCAAAGCGAAATCCCGAATTGGTCGAAAACACGTTATCTTGATCAACGTACTGTTCTTCGTTGATCAATGAAAATACCAGAGTTTTGCTGATCGGAAAATCGGTATTGAGCGCTAAGAATTCTCCAACGCCTTGATCGGATTTTGCAAAAAGTTGCAGCTCCGGAAAAAAATTAAAGTGTGGATAGCGAACGGTACTGTCAAATTTCAAAATATAAGAAGTTTGAAGGCCATTTTGAAATTCAACCCTTGGTTGAAACTCGGTGTTAATGTTTCCGAGCTTTTGAAAAAAGCCGATATCTCCTCCGTAGGTTTGCCTAATAGGAGCGGTTTGCAAACGGTTGCGATTAATACCGCGATCCACTTGGTCTTGATCGTAACTCGTGAATTTTAACGCCCACTTCTTTTCTAGGTTTGGAAGACTCAAACGCAAATCGAGATAGGGATTGTAACTCGAGTTTCCGCCGACCTCGTAGTCGAGGCGTTGGCGAACGACAATATGGGTAAGGTTTGGTTTTTTTGCAACTTGTTCACCGGACAAAGCAACATCAATTTTTTTCGCAGCTTCATCGATATTGTTCGAAATTTGGATATCTTTTCGAACGATCATGTGGGTAAAAGTTTCGTCATCATCATCATCTAGCTCGGCTTTGGCTTCAGCAAGGAGCAAAGACGGAGACATCCAAATAAAGAATAGAAATAAGGCTAAAATTCGTCGACACAGCATCACCTCTATGTTTGTATCTTCAATCGATGAGAATAGGTAGCGTCTCTTTATTTTTAATTCTTTTTAACTTCGTAAGCGGGGCGGATGGCCACGTTCCCGAAGAAGGAAAAATTTTTGCAAGCGTCGGACCCTATTTTCACGAGGTTTCAGAAGTACACGTTCAAGATACACAGAGCTCTCCGGCTTCTGTTGGTTTCGGAATTCTCGGCGAAGGCGACGTCAACGATAAGGGCGGTTTCGAAATTGGGATCTTCTACGGAACAAAAACTTACCAACGCAAGTTCGGAGACACTCATCTTTCTGAAAGAGTCAACAAGCTCAGTGTCCCGGTGAGTTTTAGATATTGGCTTCACCCAACTTTTTCAGCAGCCATTGGGTTTGATGCGAGCTACACGATGGGTGTTCCGGAGGTCGTATTCAATGATGCACCACTTGGCTCTAATTTGACGAGCGCAAGAAATATCACCGAATACGGAATCGATTTTTCAGGCCAGTGGGAAGCCTGGTCAAAAGATCGCTTTGCCATCATTGTCGATGCCCGGTATTTTTATTCGATTACGGCGAGGTCTGCTGAAGATTCGAATCAGTATTCTGTTCTTATCGGACTCAAATATTTGATTCAAGAAAAGCATGGCTCCGAAGATTGATTTCAAAAAATTGATTTCAAAAAATATACAGGTGCTTTGCCCCTCCGGCGAGATCAAATGCCGCATAAACTGATCTGGATCAGCCGAGAGCCCCACTCTCCCGGGCCTCATATTGCAGCGTGAAAAGTATGGAGGTAGTTATGTCTCAACGAGAAAATGATAAAGGCTTTTATGTTTTCGCAATGGGTTCGATCTTTATGGCGGTTCTCGCCGTGGCCCTGACAGCAGCCCTTCTCGGAAACTGGAGCTCGGCACTCATCGGTGCCATTGGTATTACGTTTTTATCGATTCTCATTTATTTCTTTCCAAAAATAAAATTAGGTTAAGTGTAAAGTCCATTCTGGAAATATTTAACTCATCAGGAGGGACAAAATCACGAACCAAAAAAAAATATTTTGCAGCACTAAAATATTTTATCATTAATTTAAAATTTAAGGCAAAAATGAAAAAAGGAAAATCATCACGATCAAAATGTATTTTCGGCAAAACCATGAAAGTCGCCGTGTTCGGCGTTCACAGTTTTGAAAGACCGATTTTTTTCAAGACTTTCAGAATGAAAAGCCTCTCGTGAATGCGGTTTTGGTTTAAAAGACGCTAGAGCGACTCCAGAAAGTTTAGTTCAGTTTTTTTTCTAAATTTTTGCTGAGCAAATCTAAGAAAGGTTCCGTATTCATATACTGACCCGCTTGGACTTTCTCTCCGTACAAACAAACGGCGAGATCTTTTGTCATTGCACCAGACTCAACGGTTTCGACACAAACTTTTTCAAGGGCATGCGCAAATTTTTCGAGATCTTTATTGCCATCGAGTTCGGCGCGAAACGCGAGACCGCGAGTCCATGCGTAGATCGAAGCGATTGGGTTGGTCGAAGTCGGCTTTCCTTGTTGGTGCATACGAAAGTGACGGGTCACCGTACCGTGAGCCGCTTCTGCTTCCATCGTTTTGCCGTCCGGAGTGATTAAAACCGAAGTCATAAGTCCCAGAGAGCCGAAGCCTTGAGCAACGGTATCAGACTGAACGTCACCATCATAATTCTTACAGGCCCAAACGAAATTACCACTCCACTTAAGGGCACTCGCAACCATATCATCGATGAGACGATGTTCGTAAGTGATACCTGCGGCTGCGTATTTCGCTTTGAATTCTTTGTCGTAAATTTCTTGAAAGATATCTTTGAAGCGACCGTCGTAGTTTTTCAAAATGGTATTTTTTGAAGAGAAATAAAGTGGCCATTTTTTTGACAAAGCCATGTTCAAGCAAGACTTTGCAAATCCACGAATCGACTCATCAGTGTTATACATCGCAAGTGCTACGCCATCGCCTTTGAAATCAAATACCTCGTAAGATATCTTTTTTCCGTCTTGGCCTTCGAAAGTAATCGTGAGTTTACCAGGGCCTTTTGTTACGAAATCAGTCGCTTTGTATTGGTCGCCGAATGCGTGACGACCGATGCAAATCGGCGCCGTCCAGTTCGGAACGAGGCGCGGAATGTTTGAGCAAAGTATCGGCTCGCGAAAAACTGTTCCGTCTAAAATATTACGAATAGTCCCGTTCGGAGACTTCCACATTTTCTTAAGTTTAAATTCTTCAACGCGTGCTTCATCCGGAGTGATGGTCGCGCACTTAATCCCAACGTTGTATTTTTTGATTGCTTCGGCCGACTCAACTGTGACCTTATCGTCGGTCTTGTCTCGATTCTCAATTCCCAAGTCGTAGTACTTAATATCGATCTCTAAGTAAGGAAGTATCAATTTTTCTTTGATGAATTTCCAGATGATGCGAGTCATTTCGTCGCCATCAAGTTCTACAACCGGATTTGCCACTTTAATTTTTGTCATGTTTTTCTTTTGTCCTTTACGTCATTCAAAGCAGTGTATCCTTATTTTTAACTCCAGTCGTACCTGGCAGCAACTAGAATTGAAATTTATATCGAGCTTATTTCTTTTGCACTCGACTATTGGTGAGCCTTTTTGAAACTGAGCAGCAGACGCTGACTTGCGGTCGGGGCTGATTTGAATTCCTCGCCCATGAGTGGCGTATTGAGAAATTCACTATAACCAGGCCCTTCACGAGCCTCTGTAGGACGGCTGTCGCTTCTTGCCATTGGGAGTTAAAGCAATTGCTTTAGTAAAAAGCGTTCTATAGGCTTAAAACATCAAAAGTTTGAGGAGACGAAATTTTATGATACTGAAATCTTTCTTAGCTTGCGGCATCCTTTTACTGCCAGGGCTTCATGCGTCGGCCATCGATTGCTCGCGAATAGCCGGTAGCCTACCTGACAAAACAATCAAAGCCGGAACGTCAAATCCGCAGATTCCGATTGAACATACGATCGTAATGATGCAAGAAAATCATTCGTTTGATAATTACTTTGGAAGGCTCACTCAAGAAAATTTTTACGGCCGCGACGTCGACGGAATTACTTCATCGATGGAAAACAAAGATTCAAAGGGGACGGCGATTTTCACTCATCACGAAACTTCGCATTGCTCGAAAGATCCCAAGCACGATTGGGATTCAATTCATCGCGATTGGAACAACGGAAAAAATGATCAGTTCGTTATGACTTCAGGTCCGGATACGATCGGCTACTACGACGAAACTGATATTAATTTTTACTACGCGCTCGCGAATCGTTTTGCAATTTCGGATCGGTATTTTTCGTCGGCGATGACCGAAACTTATCCTAATCGATTTTTTATGCTGACCGGAACTTCTTTCGGGCATATCAAAGCAGATTTTCCGATTGCGACTTTGGGATTTGGTCAAAAGACTATATTTCAGGTCCTAAATGAAAATGTCGTCAGCTGGAAGTACTATCAAAACGGCATAGGTTATTTATTTTTGTTCAGTAATTTCTTTTTGAACAATGCGAACAATGTTGTTCCCGTTGCGGATTTCAAAAAGGATTTAGCCTCAGGCCACCTCCCCCAAGTGGCGTTCATCGACTCCGTCATGGAAGGACAAGACGAGCACCCGTCTTCAAATATTCAAACGGGCGAAGCCTTTGTTGCCGACCGCGTATCCGAACTTGTGAACAGCTCCTACTGGAAGAATTCGGTTCTCTTTTTAACCTACGATGAAGGCGGTGGCTTTTTTGATCACGTGTCGCCTCCAGAGGCCTGCGTGCCTGACGATATCCCACCGATGTTTACGAAGCGAAATCAAATCAGGGGAACCTTTGACCATTTTGGATTGCGTGTGCCCTTCGTGGCGATTTCTCCCTATGCAAAGCCGCATTACGTTTCGCATTTGACTCATGATCATACGTCGATTCTTAAGTTCATCGAAACGAAATATAATTTGCCCGCGCTCACCGCTCGCGATGCGAATTCAGACGACCTCACCGACGTGTTTGATTTTCAAAATCCACCCCAGCTCGATGTCACTCTACCGCAGCTCGTGCTTGGCCCGGCTAAATGCGACAATGTGCCAGAACCAAAATCGAAAAAGGTTTTTACTCATTTCAGTGAAATGCTCAACCACTGATAATGAGTCATTCTTTTTCATCTTGGCAAACATGTATCACGAGATTCGAAATATTCAATAATCAAAAACCTGCATTGGGCATAAAAATTAAGAGCCAGCGCGATATAAATAAAAATTTATTCTCGAATAACTTTGAGGCCTGATCATTTGTTAAGGCCGGTAGTTTGTTTGCAGAATTCATGAGCATCGTAATTCTGGCGTCAATATTTGAATGAGAAATACGTTTTTCTGTTGCAATTTCAGATCCAAATTTTGCTCCGGCATCGTTCATCGCAATGTTGATTCTGACACCATTGTTCGAAATACTCATTGCAGAAATCGTTAACTCATCCCAAGGCTCGCGATCGACGGTCGTAGCTAAAGCTTCATAGCCGACGCCCAGAATGTGGGCGGCGATCATTGAACTTCGTGCGCTATGATTTTTGCGAACGAGTTGCCAAGCAAGAGCGGCAGGCATCCAGAAATGGTAAGGTGCTCCGTAAGTGCAACTGGTCGTAACAGTTGGCGGAAGACTATACGGATGCGTGCTCGGCAGAGTAACGGCGTCAAGCACCCCAAGCGACGCCGCAATCATCATCGAAGATAACATCACAGATTGATTTTCTGGAGTGACGAGATCAATGGCTGACACCATCGATGCTCCCCTCGTTCCATAAAAAGCCAAAAAAGTAAAACTGAGATCGAGCGCCGATCTCTGGTCGTAACCCGCTTCTTCAAAAGCCGTGACAAGATCGTCGAGCAAATGCGTTTTCGGAAGATTTCCTTTTTGGGCATCTAGCGCGAGCCCCGAGATACGGAGGGCGGCGATCGAAAGACCACGACTAAAATGCGACTCGGTAAATAAACGTTTTGCTTCATCGACCATCGTTAACGAGATTTGCATATCGATTTTTTTGTTATAGAGAGAAATCACGCGACTCATTTCAAACGCATCTTTGAGAGTGGCCGCGCATCCTGGATCCGCAAAAATCAAACAAAGTTGTGGGGTGTAAGCTTCGGCTTCTCTTAAATAAGCGTTCATCGATTCGTTGCTGTCGGCGCGGGTTACGACATCGGTGACTACCTGCTCTACTTGGTCCGTATAAACTGCCGCTCGTTTTGCGCTCTCCGCCAGAAGCAGTTTATATGGCGTCTGGCTGTTGCTGACTTGCTTAATCACCTGACTAGTCAATTCTTCTTGAATGGTGTACGCAACTCTTCTGACCTCAAGGCGAGGTGAGCGCATGAGAAGCCAAGGCATATTCGTGTAGAAGAAAGGCTTGCTTCTTTTACACTGGGTAACGTCTTGATAAACGTCGACATAAGAAGCACTTGTGACTTTCGTTTTCCAGTCAGGTCCGAGATCGCACATGCTGGGACTTATGCCTAAGGCATCTTCAATATCTGAAGCTTCGCAAACTTTAGGAATTGAAATGGTGGGGAAGGATCTGGCAGCCGCAGACACTCCGAATAAAACGATGAAAATTCCGATAAAAGTATTCATACCAGAACTTTAGAAAATGATCGTACCTCGAAGCAAGTCTTTCTTTTAAAAATAAAAAAAGCGCCCTTTCGGAGCGCTTTCTCTGCAAACCTATTTGATTTGGTTTAGCTATTGTGACCACCGTTGCCACTTCCGCCGCCGCCAGGTCCGTTTCCGCCCGTGGGAGGAGGATCATCCACTCCACCAGTATCAGAGTTATTCGGCTTAAACCAACAAGTCGGGCGAAGGCCCACCTTAAAGTTGGGCTGCGTGCACGAACCGGTGTGGTAATCATTATCTTGAAAAGTCGCGAGATCCGCTTTACATAGAATCGCGCTCGCATAGGTATCGAGACGGCACTGGGTTGAGGGATATCCATCGGTGATCGTATCTGTCACCGCACTTGTATCAGGCGTGTCCACTCCAGGAATAAGCGTTTCGCCACTCAAATTTCCGAGAAGACGGCCGAGAACAATCCCCGCCGTCGCGACTCTTTGGCAAATCGCAACTTCGTTCGCGTCGGTGTACTGAGCTCCACAATTTTTTTGAATTGTCGGCTCAACGCTCATTTGAGAAACGATTTCGCTATTGTTATCATCAGCAAACATATGGTGAGCACACTTAAGCGTCGCGAAGTAATCGGCTCCACCCTCGTTCGCAGCCCACTGTGACGGATCATTATACCATCTTGGCGCGCCGCCCAAATGATGACCCGTCTCGTGACAAACAACGAGGGCCATACCATCAATCGTCATTGTTGGATAGCGTGCGAGTCCGCCAAACATATTGATGGTCCATTGGTCACCGGTTTCTTGGGCGTTGGCGTTGACCGTGCCGTCTGTCCATTTTCTGTTGAGAATTAATTTTCCACCGCGAGACGCGATGATCGGAGTGTAGATTTTTTCGTATTTATCAAAGAGCGCAGTCCACTGATCTTCGGTGATACCGCTGTCTTTAAAGCTCACAGGAATATTTAAGTTATTCTCTGGAGCAAAACCTTTGCACATGATTTTTTGAGTCTTCACAACTCCGGCTAAACCCAAACAAGCAAACACCATCAAAAATAAAAAACTACGTTTCAAATCGACCCCCTATAATTTGTTTCTCAATCTAGACTAAAGAAAGATTCCAAATTGAATAAGGAAAATTCACTTTAGTCCGCTCAATCTGGTCATACGAACGGAGTATTAAAATCAGCGGTAATACGACCCATGCAATTTTAATTAGGCTACGCTAGACTTGAGTAAGGCCGATCAAGACTAAGAGCTTGAACCCGAATGTGCGCTGCCCCATATCTGGTTTTTCTATTTTTTGCGTTTTTTGTGAGATATGTTTCTCGTCTTACTGGGAGGTTCTTCAATGCGAGGTTTTTTATACGGCCTCTTTGCACTTGGGCTTTTAGTCAATATTTGGAGCAACTTTAGTACCTACCGCCAGGCCCAACTCGCCATTGAAAATAATGAAACTCTTACTCGCTCATTCAAGGTTCTTCACCAAATTGATCTCATCAAACTCGGCACGCATGCTTTACAGAAGAAAGAAACTTCAGTTTCGGAAGTACAGGCGAAAATCAGCGAACTCGCGATCTTGACTCAGCTTCCAGATTTGAGTGACGAAGTTTCGAAACTGAGTGCGCTTTCTGAAAGTGATTTAGTAAACAGTGTTGCCGAAAACCTTCTCGGCGAGATTGAGACGACCGAGAAATCTCTGATCAATTCAAGAGAAGACGAAGTCAATACTTCAAACCTCAAATCGATACAGCGAATTATGTATTCGAGCACAATCGACTTCTTACTGATCATTGTTACGTTCGCTTCATTCATCTTTGAGAAACAGTTTGCGGCAAAAATGCAAAGGGCTTTGAGCTCGGCCCTCTCGCACGTTGAAGCGGTGAATGATAGTCTGAAGCGAAATATTCTCAAGAAAGAGTCGCTCTTAAAGACGACGGTTCACGATCTTAAAAATCCCTTGGGATCGATTCGAGGTTTTGCCGAAATTTTAGCCGAAGAGCCCGAAGACAAAAAATCGGTCATTGAGATGACCCAAATTATTCAACGTATTTCAAATAATGCCTTGGTACTCGTCGGCTCTCTTCTTGAGTCTGCAGAAAAAACCGAACTCGCTTCGGTCGAGAAAATAAAAATTTTGGATTGTCTCAAAGAGACTTGCGCTTTTCTCGAACCTTCAATGAGAAAAAAAGGACAAAAAATTCAGTTTGAAAATAATTCCTGCGATTTTTCTTTCAGGGGTTCACGCCAACAGATCCAAGATATTTTTTATAATATCGTCCGCAACGCTTTAAAATTTTCACCTCCGCACTCCGTGGTGACGGTCGGCTGCATCGCTGGAGATGGCTACCATGAGGTAAAGGTAAAGGATCGTGGTCCGGGCTTTGCGGCGGCAGACTTTTCAAAAATGTTTTCGCCGGGAGAAAAACTAAGCGCTCAGCCGACCGGCGGAGAAGACTCGACCGGCATCGGACTGTACTCAGTAAAGCAGGCGGTTGAAAAGTTTCACGGCAAAATTGAAGTGACGAATAACGAAACGCTCGGAGCCTGCGTGAGTATTCAGTTTCCGGCGATGGATGCTTAGAAAGCTTTCAGCTTGCGATACTGTCCTCCTTCTGCGGACGATGACCAAATTTGCAAGACTTGCGCCAGCCTGTAGGCCATCTGAAAGATTCTCCTTGGAAATCTTGGGGAGAACCGCTACACCCAAATGTAGGAGAACTCATGACTTTGACTCAATGGGAACATTTTTTTAAACCTGAAGTGCGTAAAGCTGGGCGCATGCTCTTTGACCAGGGCAAAGTATCTCCTTCGAAGCCTTCTGATACCGAAGTATGTGCTTACGTCCGCCCTTCTTGTCGCACAAAGCTTAAAAGTCAAGCAGTCGAAAGTGTCATTTTGTTTGCTGAATGTGATTGTGCGTCGTCACGAAAAGGCCAGTTCTGCAAACATCTTTGGGCGATCCTTCTTTCGACGTCAGAAAAATATCCTGATTTTTTGGAGTCCAAACGCGACCTGCAAAAGCCTGCCGCTGTAGAGTCGATCGCTCAATCGAAAGTTCAAACGCCCGCTCAGGAAGCATATAAATTAAAGCAATCCGAATATCGAAAAGAACAATACCAAAAACAAAAAGCGCGACTAAAAAATCAGAAGCAGGCACGGTCACAGAAAAATGTTTTTGTGGTGTCTGATTTTTCGCCGCATATCGAAGCGGCCCTTAAATTCTTCTCTGAAAACGGATTCGAACTCAGAGAAAATATGAGTAAAGATGCCGTAGGTCTCGCAAAGAAAAAACTGTCGCGCGTCTTTCATCCCGACGTCGGTGGAAGTCACGACGAAATTCTAACTCTCAATCACTATACCGAAATTCTTCTAAAATTTACTTTGTGAAATACGCACTCTAGCATTTGCGTCGGGGATGTTACTTCGAATTGAACCTGATATCCAGCAACTTCGGGCCTCTGGTGTTTTTCATTCACTCAGCCCGGTTCTTTTTGGAATAGATCTATTTTTTGATTCGCATTTTTGTGAATGTTTTGGTCTCACGCTTTGAAATAAAAAATTCTTATAAGGAAGGCTGGGTCAAATTCGAATTAAATCGCACTTTAAACAGAGCTCACAAGTGAATTCGCTTGTCTGAGCAAGCTAAAATAGAATAAGTTTTCTTTTTATTATCAGAGGACATATGACGAAACGATCACTCACCGACCCATCGAACCAGCTTCTTCTTTTGCCCGTCTGGCTTCTTGCCATCTACGCGCTTGGTCTTTTGATGGCCGAAGCCTCAACAGTTTTTCTCTGGATAGTTTGTGCATTTTTTCTTTTTGTCCTTCTCGATCCAACAGCTGAACATTTGAAAGCGCATAAGTGGCCAGCTCCACTTGCTTCGATCTTTTTAGTCTTTGTTTCGACTCTTTTATGCGTCGGAATGGTTTATCTTTTTGGTTATCTGTTTTCGGTCATGGCGGTGGAGCTTCAAGACTCTAAGCAACTCTTCATGCACACTTCTGATTCGCTCTACTCAATGTGGACTTCATACAGTTCGAAATTTCAGGCATTTCATCCGCACACTGCGAATGTGCTTCAAGGGCCACAAAAGGTACAGGTCGTTGAGGGATCCCCGCTCGGCGGCGAAATGGGAGGAACAATTTTGCACGGCCTCGGCAGCGCCATGACGATCATGACTTTTTCTCTTCTGATGCCGATTCTAACGTTTTTTTTGTTAGCCGAACGAGATGCCTTCGCTCGTGTTTTTGCGAAAGCTTTCAAAGTGAAACGCGACGGCGCCATCACTTGGAAAAAAATCGTTAAATCCACCCGCGCATTCTTCGTTGGGAATCTCGTTCTGGCGATTATTACTTATCCGATTTTCATTATTTTGTTTCGCATCTTCAGCGTACCTTCAATTTTTACGGTCGCAGCGCTCGCAACATTTTTGAATCTGGTGCCGTTTGCGGGAGCGGTCATGGCTGGATTTCTTCCGGCGATCGTGCTCTATGCCCAAACCGAATCGATCGGTGGATCACTCGGTCTTTATGGCTTTTGCATCCTCTTTCACTTTATCGTGGCCGATTTTGTCACTCCAAAAATTTTAGGCTCGCAAGTCAACATCAACGCGACAACCTCAACTATTGCGCTCGTCGCTTGGGGAGAACTCTGGGGAGGAATGGGGTTGATTTTAGCGATTCCGTTGACGTCGCTCATTAAAATTTTATTCGAAAGCTCAGATTTCTATTGGCTGAATTGGCTCGCCGCTCTCATGAGTGCCAAGCACGTACTTTTTGCGAGAGTTGATCCAGAATGACCCTACCAAAAGTAGACAATTGTCGAATCCCGCAATATCTTTCTGACAACCATCCCAGCGTCGAAGGGCGGCATCATGATTCGTTTCCTTTTCTTAGCCTTAAGCTTTTCTCAAATCACTCACGCGCAAACCTTCAATTACTTAAAAGCAGACTCGATTCAAATTTCTCAAATTTTGCCTCCTCCTTTTTCGACCTCAAGCACAGAAGGAAAGGCTGATCTTGCGCAAGTCTTACAAGTCCAATCGACTCGAACCGAACTCAATTGTGCGCGGGCTCGTACAGAAATCTCGAGAAGTCTGAAGAGCTTTTACGGAGCCCCTTTTGGCCCGCTCACGCCAGAAGAAATTCTTGCTGCCGATGATCTCATGGTAAAAGTTTTGGTTGATGTGCAATACTTAGGAGACAACGCCAAAACTGTGTATAACCGGCCACGCCCTTTCGTCGCGGACCCACAAGAAGTTCACCCTTGTTCTGAGTTCGTCAAACCAGTGAGTGGCTCCTACCCAAGTGGTCACTCACTCGAAGCACATATCATGGCTTCGGTTTTAGATCTTATTTATCCTGAAAGAAAAGCCCTCTTTGAAGCAAGATCAATGCAAATTGCGAACGACAGGGTTCTTGCGGGTGTTCATTACCCTTCAGACCTTGAGGCCGGCAGGAAATTAGCAGAAGCGATGATGACAGTCCTAGAGAGAAGCCCTGCTTTTGAAGCGGATCTCGCTAAACATCTTTCACAAACCGCACCAGCAAAATGAGAGAATCATCTGCTGCGTCTTTAAAAGAGTTTTTATTAAAAATTCATTTTTATTTTTAATTGCCATCTTTGCATTCGCTTCGGGAGCAAAGGCCGGAGTTGCTTGCAAAACTGCACAGCCAGCATTCACCGGAGACGCTCAAGCATTCTTACAAAAAATTGCGAAGTTACAGAACTCCCAAAAGCTTACCAAATTAGCGACTCATTATGAGACGTCTTCGCAGTTCGCTCACAATACAGACAGTGTAAACAATCCTGACGATGAAACGAGCTTAGATCATCACCCTCATGGTGCCTCCCTTGCACTTCTTATTATAGAAGCTTGAGAAAGACTTGGGAGACCGAAATGAATTCGAAAAGTGTCAAATATATTATCGCATTTGGACTTTTCATGGTTATCACCATGAGTTTTCAAAACTGTTCGAAGGTCGACTTTGCGAGCTCGGCAGACAACATCGCAAATCTAGCCTTCGACGGAAAATATTTAGATCCCGTTAATATAACAGTTAAAAAAAATCAAAGCGTTTCGTTCACTGCGGGAACGATGAATGGTACCCATGTCGGTACTTTAAGTTTCGGCAAAACTCCAGGGGTACTCACGCTCGATTCTGGAAATGGAAAATACCAAATCCTCGATGCGACGGCCGGCCATATCACCTATACTCCAAATGAATCTTTCGTAGGACCTGACAATGTTGCAATGTACGCGACTGACCCGTATGGCAACAATATCTCTGGTCAAATTAATATGAGCGTTGGTAATAATTTGAATTCGATTCAACCTGCTCTCGCAGTTCGTGGTATGTCTTGTATCACATGCCACTCACAAATGAGTTCAAACATCATCACAGATTATGGCTTTGGTAATAGTTGGTATTTCGACGATTCAACATCTGATTCTTTCTATCTCGATCGCGCAAATGCTGATAATGGTCTCGCCACATTGGCGATGCTGAATGCGAGCAAAATTATTGTTCCTGCGGCGCCGGTGCCGGCGGCATCTCTCTCCCAATTTAATTTTACGACCGTGGTTAATTCACTTGCCGACTTCGTTAAGGCAAGATTCGCGCAGGGCAAAATTAATTCGAGCGCACAGGTGATTGAAGTGCCTGAATTAACGATCAGCATTCCAACGGCGGCGCGCATTCGACAAATTTTTGAAAATCCAAGTACAAACCAAGTTTATATTCCTGATACACAAAAATCTCCGGCTCTGTCAGGCCTTAATTACAATTCAAGCCAAAACGTATTTATCATTTCAAACCTGGTTTGCGACGGTGATCTTTACCTGAGCGCCCCAGCGGTTTTTGCTGATGCAACCGTTCAATCCATAAATGGCTGCCGCATCTACAGCACATCCAATGTCTTTATGACTTCACCGATCATATCGGCTGCGTACAACGGCTCGGTCAATTACAACACTCAAGTTTTATCGGCCGAAAGCATTTGGCTCGGAGCCGGAAGAATTATTGAAAATTCAAACTTCTGCGAAACCTCAAACGGAAGCGCAATAGGTTGGTACGCATCGAC
>JAYTQQ010000116.1:0-10232 GCA_043746635.1 Bdellovibrionales bacterium
GTAGAATCGAGCGCGAAGGATTCGAATTCTCAATAATTGATTGCAAAAACTTTGATACAATCAAAAATGAAATCGAAAAAATTTCAAATGCTTGGCTCAAAAAAAATGCTATGAAAGAAAAAGGCTTTTCGTTAGGATTTTTTGATCAAAACTACCTTAAAAAATTTGACACTGCGATTCTGAAGAAAAACGGTTCGATTGTTGCCTTTGCCAACATTTGGAAGTCTGCCAATAAATTTGAACTTTCTGTTGATCTCATGCGAACAAATGAGATGGCACCCTCTGGAGCAATGGAATATATTTTTATCCAACTCATGCTGTGGGGTAGAGATCAGGCCTATCGGAGCTTTAATCTTGGAATGGCTCCTCTCGCAGGCCTCGATCAATCTATTGCGACAAAATCATGGCAAAGTATTGGCAATATCGTTTACGATATCGGTGAATATTTTTATAATTTTCGAGGCGTCAAGGCCTTTAAAGACAAATTCTCTCCCAGTTGGGAAAGTCGCTACATCGCATTTCCGCAAGGAGCGAGCCCCGCTGCTGTCGTAACTGATGTAACTCGCTTAATAGCTAAGTCCGGTCGCTTTACTGCCCCCCTAGAGGATGACATATCAAACAATCTAGATTTGGAAGCAGAGAATGAGAAAGAAGCTGCTTAAAAAATTTTACGGTCTCGCGTTTGCTATGATCCTGCTATTAGTAACTTGGGTGATCTATCATCAAAAAAATATTCAAGAAATACATTTAGCAAAATTTGGTTCAGTTGTAGTCACAGAGAATTTATGGCAAACCAATGCGGTCGCAATCATTCTAATAGATGATCAAAAACTGGAGAGCAAAATGGCGACAGCCATCTCACAAGAGTTAGCTAAATTAAATATCTTAAGCGCCATTGTAGATAAATCGCCCTATGTTCAGCAGGCTCAATTAAAATCAAAAACCTGCTTTAATGCAGGCAGCGAACTCATCTCGCTCAGTCAGGCAATTCAACAAACTTTGAAAATGAAAGAGTACTTTCAACCAATAGTAATTGATTTAAGCAAAGGATTGAGTATTGGCGAAAGAGCCTTCCTCGAAGCTCCAGGAGATAGTTTTTCGGGTCTGGTCAGTCGGCAGAAATGCGATCTCGAGAAAACCCTACCGGCAAATTTCTGCAAAGATTTTACAGTTGCTCATTCTTCAAATATATTGAATAGACTATTGGCCTCTTCGCAAACACCAAAGTCATGGCTCTTAGTTGGCGAAAAAAAATGTACACAAAAAAATAGTAAGCTTTATCATTCAAGCCTTCAAAATGAATTTCTACCCGATCTGTTGCCGACTAATTACATTTCTGAATTTAATTGGGTTCATGAGCTTGCTGAAAATATCGAGCACTTACCCAGAAAAGTATCTTCAGAGAAAATGATTGGTCTTTCCGTAATTGAAAAAATACCCGAAAAAATTAAGTCTTCTTATTTTGTCATTTTATATTCTGGCGATGGCGGCTGGGCTGAGTTTGACGAAAGTCTTGCCAATGCCTACGTTGAACATGGAATACCCGTTATTGGCATAGACAGTCTTAAATACTTTTGGAAGAAGAAAGATCCAAAAAAGGCTGGCCAAGATCTGAGTGAGCTTATTCAAAGTTATCAAAATAAGCTTAAATTACAAAGTTTTAGCCTTGTTGGTTTTTCATTTGGAGCAGATGTAATGCCCTTTCTTATCGACGCCCTACCTTCAAACCAGAGAAGACAAATTCGCTCTGTGAATCTGCTCGCTTTAAGTGAAAAGGTCGAATTCGAATTTCATTTTACTGACTGGCTCGCTTCAAACGACGATGGTGTGCCAATCTTGCCTCAGATTGAAAAATTAAGTGATCTTAAAATTAAGTGCCTTTATGGATCAGAAGAAACCTTGTCTCTCTGCCCTCGACTAACACCTGGCTCGATTCAAGTTTTTCAATTGCCCGGAGATCATCATTTTGATGGCCGAACGGATTCGATCATATCTCTCATAGAATAAAATGCCCCTCGGAGAAAGGACGACCACGAAATGAGCACCAAACCACTCTTTAGGAATAACTTCTTAACTGTCTTCATAATTTTTTCGGCCTTGTTCGTTTTAGAAAGCCAAGCTATTGAAAAATTAGTAAATGATCATATTGAAAAAATTCAAGGAGTGGCCTTCGATAAAGATAAAAAGATTTTTTACACAGAAACGAGTACTCTAAGCTTTCAACATGACAAAATTGAAAGAATCGATACCAGTTACAAAGCTGAAGATGGTCAGTTGATGGCAGAGCTTCATGCCGACCTTAAAAAGAGCTCATCTCTTCCTGATATTCAAATGAAAGATCATCGGGATCAATATGAATATAAAATAGTCTATCTTGCAGATGAAAACAAAGTTGAAGTCTCACAAAAAGAAAATGGCAAAAGTGAATGGTCTTCAAAAAAAATACCCTACACTGAGAACATGACTAACTCAGTAGGCCTAATGATGTATATTCAAAACCACGCGGTCGAACTACAAAAGTTGAAAAAGAAAGTTTTTCGCTATATCATTCCATCTCGTCAAGACGACTATGGCATGGTGGTAGAATTTGTTTCAGAAAGGGAGCATTTACTGAACTATACTTTTAAAATGGAAAACGCTTTACTCAGAAGCATCGTAGGGGGCGGTGAGAGTCACTTACAGATTGATCAAAAAAACTTTCGCATCACGCAATTCGAGGGGATTTCAAATCTCCTTGACCAAAAAGATCACAGCGTTGAGATTATTCTCACCTACCAATCAGTTGATTTAAAGGCAGAGCCAAAATGAAAAATCTGATTTTTGGAATCATCAGCATTCAAATTTGTACTTCTTGTAGTGTGGTAGGACACGGCTTTGATCGCGACGCCATCCAATCAGAGCTTGCCCTGCAAATGCCGAGCTTAAGTGACGAAGATATAAGAAAAGCATCGATGGCGAAATCAGATCTCAAGGCACCCTTTTCGGTCGCTGTGTTTTATCGTGAAAGCCGTGATCGAGATTTAACAAATTCCAAGTCATCACAGTGGACGAGTTTTGATAGAAAAAAAATTTCAGAAACTTTGCAAAAGCTCAAAGAGAAATCATTAGTTTCTGAATACCAAGAACTCAGTTCTCTGATGATGCCAGGACGTGATCTCAGGTCATTACTTTTTGCAGGCGCTCATGCTCACTGTGACAGCGTTTTGGAATTAAGTGGCATTGGCGCTGTTGATAGTTATGAAAATCTCTGGGCAGTCACTTATCTCCCTCTCTTTACGATGTTCTTTGTTCGAGGAACAAATGTCGACGCGCTTTACAAAATTAAAGCGAATTTTTGGGACATCAAAAATCAATATTTATTATTTGCAACGGATTTTGAATATATTCAAAAAGAAGTTAGGCCAGGCTGGGCTCGAAACGAACAAAATGTCCTTGAGAAAGCGAAAACAAAAGCCTTTGAATTGCTGATACCAGAGCTCATGCGAAGGTTTTCAAAGCTTCATAACCAATCTTTCGACATGAGAACGCCGGCTCAAGCAACTGCGAAAACGTCTAACGATAAGTAAAAAAAATGCTTGCATAGTTTTTAGCAAAATCGCCGCCGGCCATCAGCTCAACCCCATCAAACATCAAAAATTTAAAATTTGGAAATCGATAAGAAAATCCTGTCGTATAGTGCATGAGGCCTCCATAACCCTCCCAACGCGAACTCTCATAGTAGGATCCAAAACTCAACGTAGCATCAGAGCCATGATACCAAGGCAGACGTATTCCTAAACGGGGATCTAAAACGGCATCTTTGCCTTTACGAATCAAACGACTCGAGGCTTCAGCTGAGGCAAAATTATCATAGCTGAGCAAATATCCGTTCTCTGTCGAGCCAACATAATCAAGATCAAAATAAATTCCGTTTTTATCACTCCAAGGAGTCCAGCCGATCCCTGCGGACCATAGCCACGGAAACCGCAATGCAATATCTTCTGAGTAATTAAACTTGGTAAATGGAGAACTTGTTGTAATGTTTTGTGTTGAATAAAATGTCATCGGATTTCTAAACCATCCGCCAGTTATAAATTTTGAATTGAGTCGATACATTCCTCCTATAGTTAAGCCGAAAGTCGGCAGCGGCTGAGCAGAATCATTGGTTGCCGTACCACCAGCAACGCTCGTGTTTTGATCGATAAAAAGCGCGGTCAAAGTAAATCCGAGATTAAAGTTGGGATTGATTCTAAATGAAAACGGCATGTTGAGCTGATAAAGAATGGCCTCTGTATGAGTTTGAAATTGTGCATGTCCACCAGCTGCATTGTCAGAAAAAGTTCCAAGTGCCGAAACACTCGTGCTTTGTTTTAAAAATGAAAGTCCCATGCCGAATTTTTTATCCGAAAAAGCAACTGCTCCCATAAAAGTCGAACTGTCGACCGTATTGCTCCCTTTCATGCCTGGCTCAAAGTTAGAACCTTGAATCAAGTCATAATCATAGTCCCAATCACTTCCGCCTGCCGTCAAAGATGCGGGATTTTGAAAAAAACTATTATCGAAATCAATATCGGCGGCACAAGCGCCACCAATCACGGAACAAAAAGGTCCCTTAGTATAGTCAGCTCGATACAAATCATAGTAGCGCCCCCAAGCCGGAGCAGTGATAAAAACACAGACAAATGTCAAGATAAGCTTGCTGATCCTCAAAACCAAATACCCCCATTTTTGACTTTAGATCCAGAGCTCAAAATCATCAATGAGGGATCTGAGTTGATTAAACTTCTGGCCTATTCAGATCACAAAATCCACCTTTAAAATGTATTATGTCGAGACTCATTCTTCTCTTTACACTATTCACTTTTTGCCAGTTTTCTGGCTGCAATTTTGACTGTGGAATAGATAGCTCCTCAAAAAGCATTGGAAGTTGCCGAGACCTCACCTCTAACTTAAAAAAAACGCAAATTGCTGGATTCGGAGCCTGCGGAACTGTCACAAATAGCCGGTTGATTGAGATCACTTGCTCTAAAAACTCAGGTACAAATGGCGCGTGCACGAATCGCTCAAACGGTAGTGGTTATTTCGTCGTACTTGCTCCCAATAATTCAAATGGAAAATTTATCGACACCAACTTCAGCACCGCTCAGGGAAATGGCCCGATCACAGATTGCAATAGCTTGTGGAATGCTATCAACTCTTCACCTGGGCTTGGCCCCTCTGATCTTGTTGGCATTTATCATGGTGATCCTGCAAATAACGATTTCGTCACTTGCACCGATACTGGCGGATGCAAAGCAACTCCAACAAATTGCTTTTCAGGTTTTGATTATATCAATGCTCAGGCCAGCGGAGTGACGGCCTCAATCCCCAACGGAAATTATTTAGCTTGTGCTTTCATTGACTCTCCCTACCTTGATGGCAGCGCGCCTCAAGGTATTCCGCCCATTAGTGCATCGCCCGCAGGAATAATTTCAAGCTCGGCGTCGAACGCATTTACTTCGATCACCGTCGTAAATCCGACTACGGCGGCAATAGCTTTTGACCAATGGGTCGACTACTGAAAAACATAATTGGATATTCCCCCAATCAAAGGTAAGGTGGCTAAGGGCGGGCGCTGAATGTTAAAAATATGGATCCTAATCTTCGCGTTTTTTTCAAGCTGCACGCGACCGATTTACGCTGCTAGTGCGGACTATCATTTGGTCGGATGGTTCAACGCTTTTATTCCTGGAGGAGGCGAAGTTTTACTCGATGATTGGACGCTCGCAGCAGCTCAATCCAGCTTAGAAATCGGCACCTTCGCCTGGGGCTATTCTTTATCGGCGAAATCTCCATTGACACTCGACGGGGTACCCGAAAATATTCCTAATCCGCATCTCAATGGTCTTGCGCAAATTGGTAAAAATATCTGTAGCCGCCGCAACTCTCACGGAATTTGTATTCGAAACGGCGCATCCGTGGGTTCGAGCCCTTATACGGGACTCATTTCTACTGCCGACATCTCGGAGCAAATCAAAGCCGATTTTTTGCAAGAGGTCGGAATTAAAACCCACTTCGTTGATGTCTTTAATTCTTACCGAAAAGCCGGAGCCACCGGGCAAGTCGATCAAGAAGATACGAGTTCACTTTTTTTGGCGCCGTTTCGCTATGAAAATTTAAGTGATTCTTACGTTTTATTTGGCCTACTTGTTTCGCTAGGATTTCACACTTACTTGTATCTTAATGAAGGCGTAACTCCTACGGCGCCGTTAAATGCCAGTTCGAACACTCAGTACGGTCTTATGTATACTCTTGGCTATCCGGTCGGGAGTGCCGCTCCTGAAGAGATGTTTTATCGCGGGTTTTTACAAAATGAATTCTTGGGCATGACAGGTTCGCCCTATCTTGCAGTACCGCTTTCTAGCGCGGCTTACTTATTTTCGCACTCTTCAGATTCTTATATGAGTGCCGGTGTGAGTGGCCTTTACCTGGGATCTCTCACTTATCTCAACAATGGCAAACTAAGCAAGGGAATTGCCTTTCACTTTTGGTCGGACATCATTATGGGCATTCACGCCATTCTGAGCTTACAACGCAATGAACACCCATCGCAGACTGACCTTGCCGGTGCGAATGTCTCTTTAATTCAAATGAAATTTGATTACTAGAAATTTATTTATTAGTATAGTTGATAAATTCCGCTGGAGTTGAATTTTTGAACGCGGTTATTAAGTGTATCTGTCACATACAAGTTTCCGGTACTATCGAGGGCTATAAAACTGGGATTTTGAAAAAGGCCATTCCCGCTTCCCGTTGCGCCTAATTTTGATACAAAAACTCCAGCCGGAGTGAACATTTGCAATTTATTGTTAGCCGAGTCTACCACCGCGACAAGTCCGCCACCCGTCAGCGCAAGGCCCGTTGGATTGTTGAATTGACCATTGCCAGAACCGGCAGAACCAAACTGTGAAACATAGGCTCCAACAGAATTGAACTTTTGGATACGCTTATTTGAAGTATCGCTCACATAAATATTATTTGAAACGTCGATCAGGATTGCCGTTGGCGAGTTAAATTGGCCATTTCCACTTCCGACAGTTCCGAATTGAGAAATATATGCACCGGTTGAGCTTAACTTTTGGATTCGGTTATTATTTTTATCGACGACAAAAATGTTGCCGGCACTATCGAAGGCAATACCCGTTGGATTTTGAAATTGTCCGTTACCTGCGCCGTTAATACCGAATTGCGATATGTACGCGCCTACGTCGCTAAACTTTTGTATGCGGCTATTGCCGGAGTCGACGACATAGAAATTGCCGGCACTATCGAATGCTGCCGATTTCGGCGATGAGAAAGCTCCGGGTGTAGAACCCGCAGCACCAAAGCTACTTAAAAAACTCCCGCTATGGTCGAAGATTTGAACGCGATTATTTATGGAGTCCACTGCCCAAATATTTTGATTGGATGCGACGGCGACGCCTTGAGGTCCGCTGAATTGGCCATTTGCCGACCCCATATTGCCAAACTGGCTTGAGTAGGCAAATGCGGATGTAAAAACTTGTACGCGATGATTGCTTGAATCCGAGACGTAAAAATTTCCAGAGCTATCTACTGCAAGTCCCAAGGGGCTCGAGAATAATCCATTCGTAGCTCCCGTCGTACCAAATTGATTTAAGTACAGTCCGGCGGCCGTAAATTGCTGAATGCGATTGTTTTTTGTATCTGCAACATAGAGGTTTCCAGAACTATCAATCGTGATAAAATTCGGTGTATTAAACTTTGCGTTTGCTGAGCCTGAGGCTCCGAATTGCGAAGAGTAGGCTCCTGACGTAGTCAGAACTTGCACGCGATTATTACCCGTATCGACAACATAAATATTGCCGTTACTTGCTACTGCAATTCCCCTTGGCAAAGTAAACTGCCCATTACCTGTGCCGACCGAGCCATAGCTCGCAATAAAAACAGAAGAAGAGTTAAATTTTTGGATTCGATTGTGACCGGTATCAGCCACGTAAATATTACCTGCGGTATCGACGGCAATCCCCGTTGGAAAGTTGAACTTTCCGTTACCTGTGCCTGATCCGCCGAACTGAGATTTAAAATTTCCCTGCAGGTCGAAAACTTGAACTAAATTATTTTTGCCGTCGGCTATGAAAATTTTATTTGCGGCTGAATTAATCGCAATTCCATTAGGATTATTGAAAAATCCGCTACCCGCGCCGAGATTTCCGAACTCCGCCAAAAAATTACCTGAGCTATCGAATTTCTGCACTCGATTGGCATTGCTATCGACAACGTAAAAATTGCCGAGGCCATCGCCAGCGATCCCATACGGATTATTTAATAAACCTCCACCGGCATTAAAAGTTCCGATTTGGTTGACGTAGTTGCCAGCAGAGTCGAAAGCTTCAACGCGATTGTTACCGGTGTCTGCAACGAGAATGGTTCCGCCGAAGCTTATGAACACGCTACTTGGCGAACTCAACTGTCCGTTGCCCGAGCCGAGGCCTCCGTACTGCGCAGAAAAAACTCCGCTACTCGTAAATTTTTGAATGAGTGAATTGCCGGTGTCGCACACAAAAATATTTCCTGAAGAATCAATAAAAACATTCTGAGGACCATTAAACGATCCGCTGCCACTTCCAAAAGATCCAAATTGACTTATAAAGGTACCTGCAGAATTGAATTCTTGAACAAGATCGTTGCCGGTATCTGCAATATATATATTGCCTGAAGCATCTAACGAAATTCCAGTCGGTGAATTGAACAAACCACTGCCGATTCCGGGTCCGCCAAACTGACGCTGAAAGGTACCGCTCAAGTTAAAAACTTGAATGAGGTTATTGCCCGTATCGACTACATAGAGATTTCCTGATGAATCGATTGCCATACCTGCCGGGCTAGAAAAGCTGCCATTGCCTGAACCGCTTGATCCAAAACTCAATAAAAAATTACCCGACGGAGAGAACTTTTCAATCCGCGTATTTAAAGTATCGCTCACGTAATAATTGCCGCTGCTATCTTGAATGATGGCCGTCGGTGAATTAAATTGACCACTGCCATTTCCGACAGAACCAAATTGTGATTGATATGAACCCGCAGAGTTAAATTTAACTACGCGATTGCTGCCAGCATCAAGAATGATGTAATTCCCGCTTGAATCTTGAACAGCCGAACTGGGTGCATCGAAACTACTTCCAGCAATTCCAAGCGGAAAGCCCGGACCTGTTAAATTTGCCACATAAGTATAACCAAGATTGCAGCCGGTCCTCACACCGCTTGAGAAATTCGCTTGCCAGTAAAGCGTGGTCGTTCCGTAGCCTTGTGCAATGGTTGCGAAAATGGCTGTCGTACCCGTCGCAACTATTGAAGTGACGAGCAGTGAACACTGCGAATCATAGTAAATGCCAAGCTGATCTTGATTCCAAAGTCCGGCAACCTGAAACGCCGGGTTCACTTGTTTCGATGAATTCACAGTGGGCGGAACCAAACTAAATGTCAGAGTCTGATCTAAACCATAATTGGGTGCACCGCTGCAGCGAAATAGTAAGAGGGCGACGAGAGGTATGACGAGCGCGAATAGAGACCTCATTCCTTATTCGAATCCATAAAGCACCAATTGGCAAGCTTGGGGAAGATTTTTGGCATTTTCAGGTCTTTGGGCTTTTCTCAACGAGCATCAATTCATTTAAGCGTCGCGATGTCGAGAGGCTCAAACTAAAGCAGCAGTCTGAAACTTTTTTGCGATTTCGCACGAAATATTTTTTGGGTAGTTTTTTAGTTCGTATTGCAACAGCCGTCATACGACAAAGATCCTTCCTGATCGCTATTCAAATTTCTGGTGAGGTTGAACCTTTTGCGTTGGTTTTTTTTAGTTCTAGACAAACGGGTTTAAGAGACGGCATCGCCTAACAAAGCACGAGCTGATGCTTGTAACCCGCTTTATCCCATGGCCATCTTCAATCGATTTGTATTGGAGCATTTTTTTGAAAACCGGCCCCCTCTGTTGAAAGGGCCTTCTTGAGTTTCTATTATAATATGAATTGCTCATCTTTAAATCGCGTTAGGATTTGCAGCCATTCCGTTCCAGAGAGATCCCCCTGTCAACACCGTTGTCACCGTATAATTACCGACAGCAGTCGCACTATCAGAAGCAAAAGTCATCACTGAGCAACCCATGAGGCCTGTAGCAACGTAGTTCCAATCATCACCTTCATCAGATTTTCTATTAAAGCATTCAGAGCTCGCTGATTTGTTATCATTTGCAGTCG
>JAYTQQ010000117.1:0-7205 GCA_043746635.1 Bdellovibrionales bacterium
ATATAAACGACCTCCTGGGTTTAAATACGACGGCCAGAAGTCCCAGGCAGAACGCTTCAAATTGTAGGATGAGATCTACAACCATAAACCAAAGACAAACGTAGTAAGTCCCGCAAAAGAGTAAGACGGGCCAGAGTAGTTTTTGGCTGGGGCCATTTGGCAAAATTTTTTGTTTTGGTATTTTAGCGAGTAAATCTCAAATTTTTGGGCTCCCACCTTTTTCGAGAATAGAAATGCCAGAAAAAAGGCGCACGAATCCACTCCCTGTTTTTCACGGGAATCTGGAAACTTCAAAATTTTTGAATTTAAAACCGAAAAATCTTTATGACGCTGGTTCGAACAGCTTGTTAAATGGTAGGGGGTACAGGGGTCGAACCTGCGACATTCACCTTGTAAGGGTGACGCTCTACCAACTGAGCTAACCCCCTATTGGTAAGAAGCCATAATCTATAAAACGTTTATCTAGGACTGTAAAGATAAAAAAAGGCTCTGAATGAATCAGAGCCTAAATATATCTTAGAATTTAGAAAGAAAAATCTATCGCAATTTTTGAATCACGTAGTTGTTCGCGTTCTGAGTGCCTGCGCTGCCTCTCGTTTGAATGCTAGTGACCACTTCTGTTTTTGTCACTCCTTGTACGCTTATTTTATAAGCCGTCACAATAACCGAAGCGCTGAGGCTCGGGCCCTCGATGTAGGCGTGAACGCTCTGCTGAGTCTCGTCCATCAGGCCGAAACCTTGAGCAAGAAGACGCGAAGATTGGCGATCCATATAAGACACTTTTAGTCTCTTACGAGTCGGGTCTGTGATGTCGATTTTGAATCCGAAAACTCCCGCTACTTCGCCGATGTTGACGGCCCAGTAACCCTCAATGAATTCCCATGGAAATAAAATTACGGCATTTCTTGGAAACGGAACTTCATGCCCATACTCATCAAATACCATCACGACACCTTGAGAAATAGACCCAAGTGATACTGAATCTTCCGACTCAGGAACGTTCGCGAAGCTCTTCGGAGCGAGAAGGCACAAAGCCAAACTCGTTGTTATCAATTTAATTTTTAGAGACATATTTCCCCCGTTACTGATCGAGATAAATTCGCGTTGTTTTACTTAAGTAGTAGCCATTCTTAGCTCTAAATATGTACTTCGGTTTATCGAAATCAGGTTCAATTAATTTTCTTAGTCTTTTAATCGTCACATAAATCTTGTTGTCGTGAATACTTGGATCATAATCTTGTTTCCAGATTTGTTTCACCAGGGCTTCTTTCGGATAAATCATGCCGGGAGTTTTCATAAAAAGTCTCAACATATCTAGCAAGATAAATTGATTTTTGAAATCGACACGACCTTTTTTCTTTTCAACGACAGAATTGTTGATCGAATCAAAGACGAGATCAAAATCCTCTTTTGCCGCAAGGCCCATATCTTTGAGTTGAGTTTCAATCTGGCGATGTAAGATCTTTAAATTGATTGGGTCGACTGACTTCATAGCAAGTTGCAAATACATACGTGCAAGATCTGTTTCGCCGGCCTCTTTATATGTCAGACCCATGCCATAAAGAAGGCACAGGTAGCTGAACATATTTTTTGCTTCGCGAAGAGTCGCATAACACTCCCACAAAATCTCGATCGCCCGATCAAACTTTTTCATCTTACGTAAAATATGCGCGTTGAGCATTTGGCTCGAAAGACGGAGCTCGAGCATCGGCAAAACTTGATCAAAAACTTGGAGGTTATAAATTTCTTTAAGGGCTTCAGGCAATCGATCGAGGCTATAGTATGTGATCGCAAGACCATTGATTGCGTAACAGATGTCAGGCTTGTTATCACTCGCAAGAGCGATCGCTAAAGACTTTTGAAAGTAATCAAGAGCCACATCGAACTGAGCTTTGTAAGAAGCGCAAATCCCCAAAGTATAATAAGTCTTTGAATTCAGCTCAAAACCCTCTTTTAAAACCAAGTCTTGAAGCTTTTCTTTGAGGGCGCGAATTTTCTCGGAGTCTTCTTGTTCGGCATACATGCGAAGCAATCGATTTTGGCAATCGAGATACGAGTGAAAATTCTTTTGCTGAAAGAAAATGTCAGCGGCATCACTGTACTTTTGAATCGAAGTTACGAAATCACAACGCTCGTAATAAAGCTTGCCGAGCTCTACGAGAGAATCAGGATTTTGAAGCACAACTGAAGACATGGTTCCTCGAAAATCATTTGTTTGTTCTCGAAATTTTTTTAGAGGCATTCACAGCCTTCAAAAATTTCAGATCATTTCAGAAAATTTGTATGGCCATATGACTCAGTTTTAACTAAAAGGTCCAACAAAAAATTTGAAATTGGGACTTTTTCTTAAATTTTCTGACATTTGCGTCGTAAAATCGGCTCAAACCTTTAACATCTCTCGATGGTGAGATGTTTTCACCTCAATATTTCGTTGATGAATCGAGATTTATACCGACAAACGAGCAAAGGGCCCTTTCGGACCCTTTGCAGAGAGACTATCAACATCTATTCATTTTGGATCAGTGATGGGGTTGAGCCACCTGATTATTATACTGAGCCTTAATTCCGAGGCCGCGTTCGCCTTTTTCTTTAAAGAGCTCTTTAAAGTTTTTGATATCCATCGCGTTGACCAAAACTTGGTCGACGTGATCGACGAGTAAGATTTTGAGATCTTTCAAAACTTCTTTTGGAATATCTTTCAAATCTTTTTCATTCTCTTTCGGGCAGATGATCACTTTGATTCCGCCACGGTGAGCAGAAAGAATTTTTTCTTTCAAGCCCCCGATTGGGAGAACACGTCCGCGAAGGGTGATCTCACCCGTCATCGCTACTGTACGCTTCACCGGAATCTTCATGATCGCAGACACAATACTCGTCACTAGCGCACAGCCCGCAGAAGGACCATCTTTCGGAACGGCTCCTTCGGGAACGTGAATGTGAACATCGACGTTTGCGAAGAAATCTTTATCGAGGCCAAAGAGTGGTCCGCGTGATCTCACGTAGCTCATCGCCGCAGAACAAGATTCTTTCATGACATCGCCAAGCTGACCGGTAATCGTGAATTTTCCGCGACCGGGTACGACCGCCGCTTCGACAACGAGAAGATCTCCGCCGACTTCAGTGTAGGCCATACCGTTTGTGAGACCAATTTCGTTTTGCTCCTCGATTTTGCCATGTTTATATTTATGACCACCGAGAAGTTCGACGAGTTTCTTCGGCGTGACCGCAAAAGCACGAGCCGTAAGGCGAATGCCGAGTCCCGGGATTTTCTCTTTCGTCGATTTTGATTTAGCATCGTGAATCGCTTGATCTTTAATGAGGATTTTCGCAACTTTCCGACAGCAAGTCGCAATCTGTCTTTCGAGATTTCTGACTCCCGCCTCGAGAGTATAGAAGCGAATCAAATGACGAAGAGTGAGATCCGCAAACGTCACTTTCAAATCTTTGAGTCCGTGCATCTTGAGCTGCTTCGGCACTAAGTATTTTTTAGCGATATGAAATTTTTCAGACTCTGTGTATCCATCGAGAGAAATCACTTCCATACGATCAAGCAACGGACGCGGAATCGTGTAGAGAGAATTCGCCGTCGTAATAAACATGACCTTCGAAAGATCGTAGTCGACTTCAAGATAGTGATCTTGAAACGCATTATTTTGCTCTGGATCCAAAACCTCAAGCAAAGCAGACGAAGGATCGCCCCTAAAATCTTGACTCATCTTATCGATCTCATCGAGTAAAATGAGTGGATTGCCGGTCTCGTTCTTACGAAGAGCTTGCAAGATTTTACCAGGCATTGCTCCAACATAAGTTTTTCGATGTCCGCGAATCTCGGCTTCATCTCTGACTCCACCCAAAGAAATACGGGCGAAACTACGATTGAGAGCTTTAGCGATCGATCGTGCGAGAGAAGTTTTACCCACGCCCGGAGGACCAACCAAGCAAAGAATCGGACCGCGAAGCTCAGTCGTAATACTTTGAACCGCGAGATGCTCGAGAATACGTTCTTTTACTTTCTCTAGACCCCAATGATCTTCATCTAAGATCTTCTCAGCTAAAACGAGATCATGTTTTTCTTCAGAATATTCTTCCCATGGAAGACCGAGCATCCAGTCAATGTAATTTCGAACGACCGTTGCTTCCGCACTCATCGGAGACATCATCTTAAGCTTTTTGATCTCCTTCAGAGTTTTCTCTTTAGCAATCTCGCTCATTTTTTTCTTTTTAGCGGCTTCTTCGAGATCTGAGATTTCGGCTTGGTAATCATCTTTCTCACCAAGTTCTTTTTGAATCGCCTGCATTTGTTCGTTCAAGTAGTATTCTTTTTGTGAACGCTCCATTTGCTTTTTTACACGCGTACGAATCTTTTTCTCGACTTCGAGAATTTCGATTTCGCCGGTCATCATATTTAAAAGTTGCTCGAGACGCTTACCGGGATCATTAATCTCTAATATTTTCTGTTTATCTTCGAGTTTAAGATTGAGCTGAGCAACGATGATGTCGGCGAGTTCGCCGGCAGATTCAATCGTTGACACTCTCATGAGGATCTCAGGCGGAATACGCTTATTTAATTTAACGTAAGTTTCGAAAGTTGTTTTCACCGAACGCATGAGTGCTTGAGTTTCGAGAACATGTTCTGTCTTCTCGCTGAGCTCACTCACTTCAACCATGAAAAAAGCTTCGCTTGATAAAAACTTTTCAATCTTTACCCGGCGCTTGCCTTCAACGAGAACTTTCACCGTACCGTCAGGAAGGCGCAAAAGCTGAATGATCGTTCCAACTGTACCAACTTCGTAGATGTCGGCTTGTTCAGGGTTATTGGTCTTAGCGTCTCTTTGAGCTGCCAAGACGATGTCGGTCTGCTTGCTCATCGCATCTTCGAGGGCATTGATGCTCTTTTCACGACCGACGAAGAGAGGCATCATCATATGAGGGAAGATAATCAAATCCCTCAAAGGCAGAAGCGGTAGCGTATTTTTCGGGTTGCTTTTACTTGGGCTATCACTCATGGGCGCCTCCTTAGTTCATGTTAAGACTCAATTACAAAGAGCCTTGCGACTCTTCTTTAGATCCCGATCACTCGGATTCCGGGTAATGTCTTTCACTAAGTAGGCCAAAAATATTTTAAGCTCTTTTGAGCTCGCTTTTGGCTTTCTTATTCAACCCAGACGTCTGGGTTTTAACCTTAAGCGCTCTCTGCGGAGTCCTTTTTAGTTGAACTGCTTTCGAGATCAGCGACCTCTTTTTCAGTTCGATAAACCATCTTCGGCTTAACGTGGAAGTTCACCACCTCTTCATCAATGATAACCTCTTTAACGTTCTGTTTGGAAGGAATTTCGAACATTAAATCCATCATGGCACTTTCTAACACGCCTCTCAAACCGCGAGCTCCGGTTTTGCGAATCAAAGCTTGCCGCGCAACCGCTTTCAGAGCGCCTTCCGTGAATTTCAAATCTACCTTTTCGTATCCAAAAAGTTTTTGATATTGTTTCGTTAAAGCATTTTTTGGCTTCGTCAAAATATCAATAAGTGCCTGCTCCTCAAGCGGATCGAGCACAGCGATGATTGGTAAGCGACCAATAAACTCAGGAATTAATCCGTATTTCACGAGATCATCTGGCTCTGTAAATTGCAGAACGTTGATATCTTTTGATTTCTCAAGAGTCGTTTTAATATCAGCCGTAATCCCCAAGGCTTTGTTCGAACGGCGGTTTTCCACAACTTTATCCAGACCGACGAATGCTCCGCCCACGATGAACAGGATGTTCGTCGTGTCGACTTGAATAAATTCTTGTTGTGGGTGTTTTCTTCCCCCTTTTGGCGGGAGATTTGCCACGGTACCTTCTAAGATTTTAAGCAAAGCTTGTTGAACACCCTCGCCACTCACATCCCGAGTGATACTTGGATTTTCAGACTTGCGCGTGATTTTATCGATCTCATCGACGTAGATCACGCCCTTCTGGCATTTTTCAACATCATAGTCTGCAGACTGCAGCAAATTGAGAACAACGTTTTCAACGTCTTCTCCAACATAACCTGCCTCAGTGAGAGTGGTCGCATCGGCCATCGCGAAAGGAACGTTCAAAACTTTTGCGATCGTCTGTGCGAGCAAAGTTTTTCCTGACCCGGTAGGTCCGATCAAAAGAATATTACTTTTTTGAAGTTCGATATCATCTTTTTTAGCACCAAGAGAATTCACGCGTTTGTAATGATTGTGAACCGCAACCGACAAGGCTCGTTTCGCACGTTCTTGACCGATAACGAAATCATCAAGGTGGCCCTTGATATCGATTGGTTTTGGAACTTTCAAAGTCGGGCGTGTATGATCCTCACGATCGCGCTCTTCGGCGATGATGTCATTACATAACTCGATACATTCATCACAAATGTAGACGCCGGGACCAGCAATTAATTTTTTAACTTCATTTTGGCTTTTACCGCAAAAACTACAGCGTAAAAGTCCTGAGCCAACTTCTTTTTTATTCATTCGATTTTTCCTTGTCAGCGGCGTTACCGGTGCCTTTGCGGAACTTAATAACTTGATCACACAAACCAAAATCAACCGCTTCTGGAGCGCTCATATAGTAATCACGATCCATTCTCTCGTCGAGATGTGCATGATCCTTACCAGTGTGCCGCGCATAAATTTCGGTCAGTCGTTTCTTTGTATTAATCATTTCACGCGCGTGAATTTCGATATCGCTTGCTTGCCCCGACAGCCCACCCATGATGTGCGGTTGGTGAATCATCACACGCGCATGAGGAAGCGTAAATCTTTTGCCTTTTGTTCCCGCCGCTAAAAGAAGCGAACCCATACTTGCCGCAAGACCGATGCAAATCGTCGCGACGTCGCACTTCACAAACTGCATAATATCGTAAATTCCGAGGCCCGAAGAAACCGATCCGCCCGGACTGTTGATGTAGAGTTGAATATCTTTATCTGGATTATCAGCTTCAAGAAAAAGCATCTGGGCGATGACGATATTCGCTACGTCATCATTGATCGCCGTGCCGAGCATGATGATTCGGTCTTGGAGCAGGCGGGAATAGATGTCCAACGCCCGCTCTTCGCGACCGCTCCGCTCGATCACAATCGGGATCAAAGGCATAAAGGGCGTCCTTCTAGGCTGGGAAGAAGGCGTGGTCTCTGGGAATACGCGGTCGCTGCGTCGGCTTAGGAGGACGGGACGTTCTTGATCTCGGCGGCG
>JAYTQQ010000118.1:0-6616 GCA_043746635.1 Bdellovibrionales bacterium
CCAAAGAAGGCCGGTTGCCCCAAACAAGGGGCAATCGCATCTCTCGCTTAAGAACATCGTGCTCCGTTGGGGTTTAGCGGCCGCATCGGCAACACCCACCCATTCGGAGACTCAACTCGGGAACAAGGACGAAATAAAAAAATACTATACCCGAATCAGGCTAGCCGAAATTAAATACTCACCTAGAATTGTGTATCGGCTTTCACAGATCGGATCTTTTTACAGAACAAGCTCCCGCGCATCCTTTTCCTAGTTAAAAAGTGCAAGCACGGGAGTGTGGAGTCTAAATGAAAACTCATCAAACATTGTTAGTCATGAATGACATCTATAACAATTCTTCTCTAGGCCTTTTGAGGCCTCAAAGCTTTCGAGTTCTTTCGATTGGCTTCTTCTCGATGTTCGAGAATTTCTATTTTTATGCTTTGGAATTCGCTGCGAGTAATTTCTCCACGAGCGTAACGTTCATTTAAGATGTCGGTGGCATCTTTCGTTGGATCGATATTTCGAAAGTATCTATTTGAACGATACGCATATCCCCAAGTTCCAATACTTGAAAACATCAGAAGAATAACCCCAAACCACAAAAACCAACCCCAACCAGAATACCAACTGTTTAAATCATAGTTTCCCATAAATGACTCCTCTTGCGGTTTACCCGCGGTTTGACTTTATTAGTGCACAATTTAGACCATGCTTATTTTCGTCAAAACAGAGAGGCCTTCCGAAAATTATTTTTTCGCTCAGACTGCGGGTTCGTCTGCCCCTCCCACATTTGCGATTTGCCCCGTTCTACTTTTCCAATCTCGCTCTTCAGCTCGGTAGCGCATTTCACACCGAAATTTTGGCGAGAAAATTGCTAGTAAAAAATGAAACACTTTCACAAAAGGAATTACGATGAAGAGTTTAATTGTTTTATCAAGTTTGTTAATGGCACTCCCGCTTCACGCGGCAAAGCTTACGAACTCAACCTGCAAAGACGTCAAGAATCTAAACGACAAGGCAATGCCTGAATATCTGGCGGTCGTTGATGGTTACGACAAAGCCGGGAAAAAAGATTTCGAAGAAATCGATATGGTCGGGATCATGAATGATGCTACCAAAGTCAAAGAAGCCTGCGCTAATGGTGAAGACGCGAAAATTAAAGATATTCGAAAGACAACGACGGCAACCACAACCGCCGCTACCACGGCGTCCCCAAGCACGACGACTCCTAAACATTTTAATCCGAAAAATAGTAAGTGCGAGGATTTTGTTGCCCTAAACGAAATGTATCAGCCAGTCGCCGCTTACTGGGTTTTGGGGAATTCAAAGGATTCAAAAGTAAAAAAAGGCGACTTAGATGAAGTCTACCTCGAGCAGCCCGTTATGACACTGGTTGAAGAGTGTCGAAAACAACCTAAAGCCTCTTTCTTCTCGAAGGCAAAATCTTGGTTTCATAAGCACGTCTAATATCGGGTTCTCAAGCCACTTTAAGTTGAAAGACTTAAAGTGGTTCATGCCTCAACTTTAATGCGAGAAAATCCTTCCCCATACTTCTCTTCTTCGCCAAAGAAAATTCTGTAGTTTCGTGACACTCTCTAGCAGCAAGTTAGGACTTGTGAAGTCTTAAGGTCAGACCCTTCAAAAAATTTCGTAAAATTTGGTCGCCACATTCACGGTAGTTCGGATGATCTCGATTTCGCATCAATGCGTTGAGTTCTGATTTGCCAATGCGAAGGCCCGACGACTCTACAATATCGAGAAGATCTTTTTCTTGGAGTTGAAATGCAATGCGCAGCCTTTTTAAGACTAAATTATTTGAAACCGGCAGCTCCAAGGGCGGAACAGGTTTTGCCGGATCTTTGCCACGTTTTGAAATAACGAGGCCATCTAAAAAATACGCAAGTAGTTCGTCATCGCAGTCAGTTGAGTCTTCTGTCATCTCGACGTCTAGAAAAGATTTTATCTCTTCTGAGGTGACAAGGTATCCAGCGAGGCCGCAAATATCGACCATCTTATTGTTGTTAGTTTTTAGCATATAACGAAGGCTTCGGAGAGTATCGATATTAGTCATAGAGAATTTGTTCCACGTCGCAAATATATTTTTATAATTCTTTGTCCAATGCTACACTTTTGCCTAATGATAAGTTTCGCATGGTCAAACCCGACAGAAAAGGTGACCGCGACCGCGTAACCACTCTTCGTCAGCAGAAAGCTTTCAATGAAAGCTCCTTTTTTTGTTTCGAATTTTTTAATTGGCTTTCGAGACGTGATCTCGCCCATGATCGAGTTTCATGAAGGCGTCACTCCTGAAGCTTCAGCCTCTACCGAAGGAAAGTAAATTCCCTTTGGGTTGATGGGGTGACCCGCCGCAATTCCCGATCCCAATTCTTCGGCGCGCAAAATGCTTTCAGGTAGGTTCAAGGTTTTGCGTAATTCGTTCATTGTTTGCGGAACAAAGGGAGCGAGCATGATCATTAAGTTTTTGAGAACATAAAAACAGGTGAACAACGCATCTTTTCGTTCGGCCTCAAGCGCACGATCATCGTGTGGCTTAAATTGCGAAAAGAGAGAGTTGATTTGGCGGCCATAATTTTCGATCTGTCCGAGAAGTGTTGAGTAGTCGCCTCTTTGCATCGAGCGAAGGTACAATTGCACAAGTTTCAGAGTTTCGGCTTCGGCTTTACCGATCAGCTTTCCTTCGGGGACTTTTGAATCATATTTCGAATGACACGCCGAAATCGGCCTTTCAAAAACTGCATTGAGAGTACTCGATAAGAATTTATTGCGTTCGGTGAAATGTTCAAAATCGAAATTCGATGCCTTCACCGGAAGACTCAACATCGCCAAATAGTAGCGCACTTGATCTGGCGAATAGCCCATTTCAAGCAACTGGTCGCCGGTGTAGAAATTGCCTTTTGACTTACTCATTTTTTCGCCGTTCACCATCAAGTGAAACACACTTAAAATTTCGGTCATTTGCAAATCACCCTTAGCCGGAAGTTTTTGGGGATCCTCTTCATGCCCCAACCACATCGAACCTTGCATGATCACATAAAAGAAAACGTTGTCTTGTCCCAAAAATTGCACGACGGTCGCTTCGGGATCACACCAAAAATCTTTGTAGGCTTCAGCGCTTCTCCCCGATTGTTCAAGTGCTACTTGCGTAAATACGACCGGCGCGATTAATGAATCAGGCCAAACATAAAGTGTTTTGCCTTTCATATCGGGATCTAGCTCCGGCGGCACTGGAATCCCCCACGAAACATCACGCGTGATCGGGCGATAGCCCCATCTGTCGGTGATCGTTGACTGAATTCCGATCGCTTCGAGAGTCGACTGCGCCGTTGCCAAATCGGCCTTTGTGTCAAACAGACATTCTATTTTTTTACCGGGTACGTAACGTGATTTGTGCTTTGGTAGAATCTCTTTGATCTCTTTGTATTTTTCTTCGAACTCATTCGAAAAACGGCAACCGATCAAGACGGTATTGATCACCTCTTGCACGACAGCAGAGCGCCAAGCTTTTTGCTTAGTCTCAATCCATGCCTTTAAAGGATCGGCGACTTTCCACATGTCGAGCCACCAATGTGCCGTATCTTTTAGTTCAGGTTTTGCATCACTCAACTGACTGCGCGGATCCTTCAACTGGCTCGGATCAAACTGGGTCCCGCAGACATCACATTCGTCAGAATAAGCTTCTGGGTTTTGACAGCTCGGGCAAGTTCCACGTACGAATCGATCTTGTAAGAAACGATTCATTTTAGAATCGTACCACTGCTTGGTAATACGTTTTTCTAAAAGACCATTTTTAAAAAGCTTGCGTAAAAAATCTTGTGAAAATTTTTCGTGGAGCGGATAAGTTTCGGGCCGAGATGTACCGGTAAAGACATCGGTCTGAATAGAATATTTTTTCAGAGTTTCTTTTTGGGTCTCGTGAATCGTGTCGATAAATTCACGAATCGATTTGCCGGCTTTAAGAGCCGCCACTTCACTCGTCGATCCGTGATCGTCATTGCCGTTTACAAATAAGACATTCTCCGCGCCGATCAGCATGCGCATCCAACGTGCGTAGATATCGGCGGGAACATGCGCGCCGGCAAGGTGCCCCAAATGCAAAGGGCCATTTGCGTATGGCATCCCCGCAGTCACGACTACTTTTTTTGGTTTTTTAAACTGGGCCAGCGCTGATTTTACATCTGCCGGAGGAGCATATTTATTTTCGGGCTTAGGACTTTGAGACATGAGGTCCTCCAAAAGCTCTTACATTAGCGAACTTATCAAAGGTCAGCAATCTAAAACTGGCTCCCCAATCTGTTGATGGCTAAGGCATTGCTATCTCGTATCTGGCATGACGCCAGATTGCTTTCATTGCCATAACGACAGTTCCTGGCCAAGGAGAATTAAAGGCTGAAGGATTTGATCCACTTTTTAGTCTGAATCATAACTCGCTAGGGGGCCAGTTTTAATTTTTTAAAATAAAAATAAAACGGAATCCCGATGAGAATAAATAAAACACCCGTGATACTTTCTCTTGGCGAAGTCATGAGCGTATTTCCGAGCAGAAAAATCGATGAAAAAATAAAAAACAGCGGAAGCCATGGATAAAACGGAACTTGATAATCGGCTCGCAGGCCTTTTCGTCGAAAAATAAAAATAGATCCGCAACCGAGCGCGTAATAAATCCAAGATGCGAACACGACATAATCTGTCAGCTGATCAAAACTCCCCGATAGAGCCAGTGCGGATGAAACCAAAGCCTGAACCAAAATTGAAATGACCGGCACGCGATTTTTTCTGCTGAGTTTTGCAAGCTGCGGAAAAAAATATTTATCTTCTGCCATTGCGTAAGGAACTCGGGCATTTGTTAAAATAGATCCGTTCATGGCTCCCACTGCCGAAACTACAAATGCAATTGAAAGAACCGCGGCCGCAACCGGACCAAACGCGCGAGTGGCCGCAAGGGTTGCAACAGGCAAAGCATCAGGATGAAGCCTTGAGTATGAGCTCACCACTTCAGAAAACGGGAGGGCGTAGAAATAAGAAAGATTCGCAAGCAAATAAATAAGGAGTACGACTCCCATTCCGACTCCGAGCGCGATGGGTATATTTCGAGAGGGGTTTTTGATCTCTCCCGCGACCATCGGCATATTATTCCAGCCGTCGTAAGCCCAGAGGGCTCCGATCATGGCAGCACCAAACGCGCTGAAGCCTGGCCAAACATTCGTCTGCGTAGAGAGATGGCCCCAACTGGCACCTTGCCCGAAACCAAAAATCGCTAATGTTAGACCGATGATCATAAAAATTTTGAGAATGGTCAGAATTGCTTGAAAGGCACCGCCAAACGCAACCGAGAGACAATTGACTAAACTAAAAATCCAGATGAGTGCTATTGCCGCAAGAGCCCCGTGGCCTCCGAATGAAGTGACACCTGATAAAAATGTCACGGCGCCAACCGCGTAGGCCGCAATGGAGGCAGGACTTCCGATCCAAAACCTTGTCCATCCGTAAAGAAAGCCGAGAGCTTCTCCGTAAGCTTCTTTTAGAAAAACATACTCTCCGCCCGCTTTTGGAAAGAGACTCCCGAGTTCGGCGTAGCAAAGTGCTCCGCAGAGAGAAAGAAATCCTGAAACTAAAAACGCCGCGAGCACCCAAAATCCTGATCCGACTTGATTCGACATGATGCCGGCTTTGAGAAAAACGCCTGTCCCGACGACTCCGCCAATGACGAGAGCTAAAGTTTCTTTTAATCCAAGACTACGAAGCAATTGATTTTCAGACATGATTGAATTTTAGTTTCTGATTGCGACGATCGCAATCTTTTTAAATTAAAAAAGAAGGTTTACGATCCAGCCAACTCGGCATTCACAGTTTTGACAAGCTCTCAAAGCTTGGGCGAGACCAGCGATCTCAGGTCTTATCGATTTCGAAAAGCAAACAAGGTGCGAGTACCCGACGCGACCATACTTCTTATGATCCGCGTATTCAACTCGGCGGAAGCGAGCTCAATTACGAGCACGATTTCGGTGATCATCTTTCGATCGATATTAGGTTCTGGAAATCTCTCATCAACCAATTGCCAGACAATCTTCTCGATGATCTCGAACGACACCAATTCTCACGTTGAATTTAATGTACCAGTCGGACTCGGACACAGTCTCTACGAAGCTATCGAGGCTACGAATCACACAAGCCTTGAAAAATTAGCGTACCGACAAATTTTATCGGCGCGGGCCGTATCTGGCGAATCGATCAAGAAATGCAAGTTGATTTAAACTGTAAGTTTGGAGTCGATACGTCAAGCACGCAAATCAATCTCTACGTCGGATGGAGTTTTCGTTTTTAATTTCGGCCTACTTCTGTGAGGCCTTTAATGTCTGAAAGAAGTTTTCATAATCAGGACCCGCCTCGCCGAGGAGTTCGGCGTAGCATTCAGAGACAATCGACACAAGCAAACGATCATAAAAAGCTTGCCGCTCATTTATCTCGAATTTCGACATCATCTCTTTGCCGCTCTTCGATTCTAATAACTTTGATACGCTCGTCAAATTGTTTTCTATAGTAATTTGTGAATTTGCCATATTAACCCGAAACC
Source organism: Bdellovibrionales bacterium (assembly GCA_043746635.1). Lineage (GTDB taxonomy): Bacteria > Bdellovibrionota > Bdellovibrionia > Bdellovibrionales > JAMPXM01 > JAYTQQ01. The sequence continues at coordinate 6,575 of JAYTQQ010000118.1, forward strand.
CATGGGGCGTAACATTTTCATCTACACAAATGACTTTACTGT
>JAYTQQ010000119.1:0-5819 GCA_043746635.1 Bdellovibrionales bacterium
CAGACTGGTCTCTGAAAGTAAGAAACGAACTGAAATGCAAAAATCTCGCGATGGTGAACTATTCGAACGATGCAAATGGCGAAAGTTTTTTGCGGCTAATTTTGGCTCATCCGAATATTAATCTTGAAACTTTGAAGCAGATTTTAAACTGGGCACTCGAGATTCAATGAAGAAAAAGTTATCATTCACCCGATGGGGAGAGAGGGCTACGCGAGGAAATATCCCGATCATTTTGATCCTTGGCCTAGTTTTCTCGACTGAAAATGCTATCCATAATTTTTTGGAGTTCCTGAGCTCTTAGTGACGTCATTGAGTTCAAGCAATAGAGACCTTCAGTTCCTTCGCCGCTTCCGAAAACGTCTGTAGCAGCGACGAGATTGCAATTCGCTTCTCTAAATTGAAGCCACAAATGCTCTGACGCTGAAATTCTATTTTGAATTTCGTGATCGGCAAGGACGACTTGCTTAATGATTGGATTATTAGGAGCTGACTTAAGTAATAAAGCGTCTTTGGCTAATTTTACGCGAATCATTTTCTGCATAAGCTGATAAGCATCGTTGAGTTTTTTGTTACTGAGATCGTAAGACGATTGCGCACAGGCATCTTGCTCCACCGAAGACGGCGCTTCGGTGCAGATCTCAATCGGCAAGTTCGAGCCACCCGAACCCACTCCCGCCTGAGAGTCGTTCTGATGATTCGCGTAGGCTCCTGCGAGCTGGGTTGCCTTTGAATTTTCTTGCGTCGCGGACATAGTGAGAAGGCCCACGCCCATCATAAGTAGGGTAAAAGTGAGGGGGGCCTTTCTCATAAAAGTGAATCGAGTTTTCATTCCCTTAAACAAGAGCAAAAGCTATTCCCAATGCTAAAAAGAATATAACGCTCTGGGGGCGGCAATTATTGCCTAGGGTGTGAAAGCCTTTCAGCCCGAGGTGTCCTTTTTTGCCGAGGACGATAGCCTGAATCAACAAAAGAATTGTTTATTTATTCCAAAATCAACTACGGCACCTAGTCCATTTTTATTCAAAATTGCGATCTAGGTCAGATTCATTTTTGAAAAGCTACTGCTAACCTTATGAGGTCGTTAAAGACAAAAAATAATAACTTGAAGGAGGAATCATGCGAAATTTCTTGCGCCTATCGATGGCGGCAATCACTCTTGCGATGGGCACAAACTCATTTTGCAAACCGATAACTGCAGTTTTGAGACTCAAAGAGAGAGTGAAAATGGAAGACCTTGCTGCCAGCGTCTTGAGCCCCGTATCGCTCAGATATAATAGCGTCTATACACCAGAAGAGATCAGAAGCCTTTCGGCTCCGACAGATCAGAGCTATCAAGATTTGATCTCAATCCTTAAAGCAAAAGGTTTTCAAATTACCGGCGAATCAAAAACCCATTTGTGGCTTTCGGTCAGCGCTGACAAAAGTGTTTTCGAAAATGTTTTCGCAACCCAAATTCAAGACCTGACGAAACGTCGTCATCGTACGTTGGCTGAGCCGAGAGTTCCCGCGCAGTTAGCAGCGGTTGAAAGCGTGGGGGGACTCACGAATACGAGAGAGCTTCGTCCAAAATACATTTTAAGCAAAATGCCAAAATTTTTAGAAGGTGGAATCCCGCAGGCCGCAATCAAAACGGCTTACGGATTTGATGCGATTTACAAAGCAGGCATCACCGGAAAAGGTCAGCACATTGCGATCGCCACTTATAACGGATTCAACATTGATGACGTTAAGTATTTTTACAACGATTCAAAGCTTGATCCGATGCCAAGTGTCGATGTCGTCACTTTCAACGGAACAGCCGTTTACGACGAAAATTCGGCTCTCGAGACTCAACTCGATGCCGAATTTTCTGGTATGATCGCGCCAGGTGCGAGCGTTCATGTATTTGCATCCTCAACGAATGATGATATTGGTGAGCTTCAAATGTTTAACGCCATCTTGGATGATAATCGCGCGCATGTTGCTAATTATAGCTGGGGCGGATGCGAAACTTTTCTAGATCCTACTCACAAAGATGACATGGCAAAAGTTTTTGCCCGTGCGGTCGCGCAAGGCGTGAACATCATGGTCGCGAGTGGTGACAATGGTTCAGATAGTTGCGCCGACGGAACAAATAAAGCAGATTGGCCTTCGGCAAATCCTAATGTCGTTGCCGTCGGTGGAACGTCACTCACGGTTGCAACTGATGGTTCAGGAACCGAACTTGCCTGGAGCGGAAGCGGCGGCGGAATTAGTGCGGTTTGGGATCTTCCAATGTGGCAAGCCGCTTTGGGTACACCCTACTTGAAACGCTCTTATCCGGACGTTTCATTCAACGCTGACCCTCAGACTGGTCAAGCAGTATACGGACATTACCAAGGTGCAGCTGGCTACATCGTGATCGGTGGTACAAGTATGGCGGCACCTCAGTGGTCAGGCTTTATGGCCCTCGTGGGCGAAGCGAGAGCTGCGGCAACCAAAGCGCCGGTTGGATTTATAAATCCAATCATCTATGGTTTGTCAGCAGAAGACCGCGCTACTTACTTCAATGATATCACGAGCGGAAGTAACGGAGTTTACTCGGCCGGTAAGTCTTGGGATGCCGTAACGGGTTGGGGTAGCATGAAGGCAGGATCTCTCTTTACAAAATTATCAAATTAATTTGAGTTCGGAAAGCTCAGGTTTTAAAGCCTGAGCTTTTTTATCTACATTCCCCGACATATAATTGTGTGGCCAATATCGATAACAGTATTTTGTGGTGCTAGTCCAAGGTCAACGTCTTCGTAAATTTTAAAGTACTCTGGAGAGTCGTCGGATCCGACGATTTGCATAACCCTTAGTTTAGAGAGCGCTTGAAAATATATTTTCGAAAACTGGCCTATATATGATTCTCCAGCAGAAGCGATGCTACAAGTCCCCGTAAAACTAAGAACGTAACTCACGTTCAATTCAGACTGAGCGCCGATTGAAAGTATTTTTCCGTCCTTGGGATCTTGTCGTATTAGTTGTCCTCCCTGCACCAACGGAATAATATCCTGATTAAATAGTTTATTTGGAAGATTCGAAATCTGTCCAATAAATTTAACTTGCAAGCTTGGTAGTGCAATTCGAATCGAAGCATTTGTGGGATTCGATATCTGCAGATGAATAATCTCTTGGGCGTGATCATTGTTGAATTTGTTCTGAAAGCCCGTTTGGGCGAAGAGCTGGGTGCTCACGGAGGCCATGATTTTAAGATCAGAAGTTTTTTGAACGAGATGAAACTGTCGGCTAAACTTCATGGTTTTATCCACGTCGATTGTTTCGTGCATCATACGGCAGTCTTCGGCTGGCTGTGAAAGTCTAGGGTCCACTCCGTTTAAATTTTTATTCCAGACGAGGGGCGCTCCATCAAATTGCGAAAGTAAAATTTCATTTGCGTCTCTCGCAAAAATTTGACTGATATAATCTTCGCAAACGAGCAGGATTTTATCTTGAGGTTGTGCGATGTATCCGAGATGCGTTTGGTTTATAAGAGGGTACCTTATATTTTTATCCCGATTTTCTGAAACGATCGCGAGACTATGATCGAATTCAATGCCTTTTTCGTCTCTCGAATTAACGTTAAAGTCTGCGAGCTCATTTCGTATGAGAGGCGCTATCGGAATATCTTTATACCGAAAAGATTCGCTCGATCCAAAGCTGTCTTCGAAATTAAATTCGAAAGAGCAATTTGCGCTCGTTTGCGTGAGCGAAGTATCTATTAAGAACGAAGGGTTGATCAGATTCATGATTTGAAAGCTCTTGGCATTCGAAATGCGAGTCGTGAAGCTTTGTTGCAGTCCGCCGATGTTTGCGCTCTGGCAGGCGCTTGTCACGTCGATCGTGATCGGTTTATCTGAGAAATTTTGATTCTTCAAAGACGGCATTTCGATGATGCTTGTTGGGTAGACAGCGTTTAACATTTTGGAGTCGAGACTGACGTTTTGGGTATTGAGTTTGAAGGAGGCTCCGGCTTCGCGGTACTGAGCGTGCAAGATGGGCGGATCGATATTGAAATTGTCCGTAGGCGATTGATCTTTCGAACAAGAACAGAGTCCGAAATTGAAGATTATAGAGACTGAGAAAGCGATGAGAAGCGATTGAGACATAAATAGAACCTCCGGGGAGGTGACTTTGCAAAGGGGCGGCCAAATTTGAGGCTAAGGCTGATAGATGCTGAGCCTGGGTGTCCGGGATTGCGACCGGATTCCGGGGGCGAAAGTTTGGTCGCTTACGATCGATATTTCTGTTGGGTACGGGTGACTGAAATGAATTCGGCTGCTCGAGTGGCCCATTCGGGGATGGGAGACTCTGGATTAAGTTTGGTGACTGCGTAAGTTTGGGTCAAAGTCGGCACTTGAGTATGATCATATCAAGCCCTGGGCTCAGGGCGGAGAAACGACTGAAGAGAATCTCAGATTACTTTGTCGCAATTGCAATCACCGAGAATCGATTCAAATATTTGGATCCTATATGAAAGAGCCTGTTGCTATTTATTCGGCGTAGAGAACTGCTAGCCTTGAGCCGGAAAATAAAAACTTAGGTTTCAAAAGCTTATGTCTACGGCTTAAAGTGTTGCACGAAAACTTGCTGACTTTCCCACGATCCGAGCCCAACGCAAACCATTGTCTCGTGTTCGCACTGTCTAAGTTACAGCACTGTCTAAGTTTTTGACAAGGGCTTGCCAATTTATCTTTAAACTTTGGCTCCGCTGGTTTCAAACTCTGTTAAACTCGTCCGCACAAGGCCGGCCTTTGCAATAAGGTCATGTGAAGGAGCCGCAAACAAATGAGATCTCTACTTTTAATCTTCATCAATTTATCTATGACGTCATTTCTCCTTTCCTGTGGTTCGCACGGCGGGTCCGATTCTCCAACTTATAATCCCTACAGCGGAACTTTCGACGCGAACGTCATGCCCGTCGTCGTCGGTGATTGCGGTAAAGATGGTTATGCCAATGAGCCTTGCACCATTTTGAAAATTTGTACGCCGGGCACGACTCAATGTCAGACCATCGATAATATTTTAGTTGATACCGGAAGTTACGGGCTTCGCCTTTTTTCTTCCCAAATTAAAGTGAGGCTCAATCAGATCACCGATTCAAGTTCGAATCCCATTGCGGAGTGCGCCCAATTTGGAACTTCAAACACCTGGGGGCCTATTCAAACGGCAGACGTCATTCTTTCGGGTGAGCCAGCCGTAACGGTTCCGATTCAGGTCATCGATTCGACATTTCAAAATGTACCTGCGAGTTGCGATTCTCCAGACTTGAGTGCGGCGGCGGCTGGCTACAACGGCATTTTAGGAGTGGGACTTCTAGTGCAAGATTGCGGCCCTGATTGTGCCGCGAGCGCCGCTTCAAAAATCTATTTTTCGTGCGGAGCGGGTGGTTGCAAAGCGACGATTCTTTCGGTTGATAAGCAGGTCACGAATCCGGTTTCGAAACTACCGGTCGACAATAACGGAGTGATTTTAGATTTGCCGGCCGTTCCCGACGAAGGTAAAGCAAGCGTTCTCGGAACACTCACTCTCGGTATAGGCACTTCAGCTAATAATGCTCCGGGGACCGTTAAAGTTTTTGCTGCAAACCTTGCCGGAAATTTTAAGACTGAATTCCAAAACCACGATTACCAAAGCAGTTTCATCGATAGCGGATCAAACGGTTTATTTTTTCCGGCGACGTCAGATCTTCCGCTCTGTTCGAATGATACTTCGCATGCAGGATTTTATTGTCCACCCAGTCAGCAAAGTTACACGGGCACGCAGACGGGATCAGACGGAGTCACAAAAATAGACATCTCATTTCATATCACGAACGC
>JAYTQQ010000120.1:0-13849 GCA_043746635.1 Bdellovibrionales bacterium
GAATTCTAAGCGTCGACTTTTCACAAGATATGCAGTATTTAAAAGATCAACACTACGGAGTTCCGCTTGATCAACTCGCTAATCAAATCATTACGAAACAAACCTACATCGGAACCGGCCTCGGAATGGTTACGAGACTTCTTAAAGATCTTCCGACAACGACAGGCCCGGTTTCTGGTACTTGGATTGGCCAAACTGCGGTTGATATTTCGCCGAGCTTAGCACTTTATTATACCACTTACATGATGGTGGGCCAGCTTGCTGGTCTCTATAATTATCCTCTCAATACCGGAAATAAAGAGTCACTCGCCCTCGTAGCCCTTGCTCTCGCACGCGTTGTGACGCCAACCATTTACTATGGTAAGAAAAACAAAAAAGGTGGAGGCGGAGGAGCTCCTGGCCAACAAGCCATGAAAGACCCGATGGTTAAACTTGTCGCCAAGGCACTTGTGTACGCTCGTACGCATAACCAAAGCATCGATAAAGTTCTCACTAAGATGGGACAAAAGCATCCGAATGTTCTTCAAAGTTTGCGTGAATCTATGAAGACCTACGGAGTTCCGATTCCAAACGTTAAAGTGAGCGACGAACACGCTTCAAAAAAGCCCGCAAACAATTTGGTAGATCCTAATAACCCAAACGGAAATTTATTTCCCGACGGACCGGTGGTTCCTCCCCAACAGCCAGTCGGAGATTTTCCTCCTCAAGATCCAACGAATCCAACAAATCCGACAGACCCTACAAAGCCGCCTGAAGATCCATCGCTCAGCAAAAAATCTGTCGCTGTTCAAATTGGTTTAATTCTTTTGTCGACCCTTAAGAATACAACTTACAACTATCTCGAAGCAGAAACTGTTGGCCAAGTGACAAAAGCGCTTTTCAAAAATGCTTACGATGAAAGTCGCAGACTCGAAAGCGAAAATTTTAAAAATTTTCTTTTGAGCAGCGCGAACACAAAATTTTTAAAATTACTCGTGCTCTCTCAATCGCCTGATAGCTTGCAACTTTCTCCAGTGAATGCTCCAAGCACGTCACCAATCGTATTTCCAACAACGCCAAATCCGACAACTCCTGTAACAACCCCAGGAACTCCCGTCGCGACAAAACCAACGACAACTCCGACAGGTCCAACAAACCCTACAGGAACTCCGGCGAATCCAAATCCGCAATACTTTCCGTTCGCGGCTATGGGTACCGTTCCGGCTACGGGTACTTCGAATGCAAAATCCGCAAACCGTATGCGTTTTGGTGGCGAACCTTATAAATTTATTTTAAATTTGGCCCGTAACATGAAAATCTGTTCGATCAAAAACGTCGAAGATGCAGATGCGGCGATTTCGGTCGTGACGGATCTGATTAAGAAACATCCCGAGCTCTCGAAATTCGACAATTGGAATGAATCTCCTCAGGATTCACAACCCGGAATAATCAGCGCTGCTTTCCAGCCGGTCGCGCATCTCATTCCATTTTATAAAAATTCGGCGTTGAAAGAAAATTTATATGACGCTCTTCACGCCCATACGATCAATCAAAAAGATGTCGAGAACATTCTTTTACTTCATGATTGTTACGGTCGTCCGGATACGGATCGCTTTACAGATTTGCTTAACGAAATGATCAGTTTCTCTAATTTTTCAGACTCCGACATCGGAATCTTAAGAATGGTGCCTCCATACTCTCGCCTCAGAATGGGAGAAACGATTCTTCAATTGATGTACCTTAATGGCGAACCGAACGAACAGAGCATTCGATACTTCGATAAAGTACTTAAAATCTTAGCACTTGATAACAAAGCTTACGTCGCTTACTTTGGATTTTACGAAGCAGAACTTAAAAAAGCGATGTACGTGCCTTACACGTTTAGTCCGACAGGTTACCGCTTGAGAAGTTTACACGCGACGAACCCTTATGACGTAACAGTGATGGATGAAAAACGTCCTGACGAACCGCAAGCGATGGCTCCGGTCTTACATTCGGCTCCGAACAATACAAATGGCATCAACAGCTGGGGAAGTATTTCTCCGAGTAGCAACGATCCATTTCAACCATCAGGTGCGAACCAAACGCCTTTTGACTACAGTCAACCGAGACCTTAAAAGATGAAGAAGCTCATCATCCTGTTTCTCGTTTGTTCGCAAGCCAGCGGAGCTTTTGGCTCCCAGCTGGCGTGCCGCGACTTATTCTTAAACTCGCATATCATTGATAGCGCGAGTTTAAACCCATACGCGTCGGCAAACGATCTACGCTCGCAACTTGATCAGTATCAAACCTTGAGTTTTAAGAAACAGGGTGGCTTCTTCTCTCGCCTGAAGCAAAAATTTGGAGGAAGCCCTCCCGCTGATTATCAATTTAACCTTTTGAGATTTCGCACGAAAGTCGATCACTACGCACAGGTATTGTCGAATCCTTCGCGCACGGGTGAATTATTTGAAGATGTAGTTCCGAAAACTCTCGAAGATTCACTTGCCCTCATGGAAGCGAAAAGTCATCTCGACCCCAATGCAATGGGCATCGACACCGTGACAAAATGGCTCGCGAGCGCGACCCAAAAAGATGTTAAGCGAATGGCGAAGCTCCTCGAATTTAAGAATGGTCAAAGTCCAGCCGCGCTTTACACTCAAGTCGCAAAAATCTATTTACTCGTTCACTCGGAGCCTTCGCGCTACAGCGATATTTTGAAAATGGACCTTGATGCACGCGCAGCAAGAATGATCGCCAACCGCGCGATGATTTCTTTTCTCACTAACAATTATAAAGCAGCCATCGAAGATTTAGGAATCAAAAACCCCACAGGTGCTAAGGCCTACCTTAGAAAGGTTCGTGAACGCTATCCAAATGCGAGTAGCTATTCACTCAATATCGCCCTCGGCGCTGCCGAAATCACAACGTTCGGAATGCCGATCTTCACGCAAATTCGTGAGATCAATGTTCTTCAAAATCCAATATCACGCATCACCGATGGCGAGCGCCTGCAAATTATCAGAGGTGACTTTAGAGGTCTCGACCCTCAGCTTCAAAAACGCCTCGTGAGAATCGCTAAAACCGAAATCGTCTGGAAGCGTTTCTTACAAGTTCTCGCCATTGCCGGGGTCGCTTATTTGATGTACTTCGTGCAAGATGAAATTCGCCACGACTGGTTCTCAACCCTATCAGCTGCAGACCGTACAAAGCTCGAGGACGCCGTCCTGGCGATCTACCTCGCTGACTTGGTCGTCAGACATCAGCCGACTCCCAGCCAAGTAGACATTGACTCGCAAAAAGAAGATATTAAAGACGCCAGCGACGCAGATCTCGAAAGAACCGTTCACGCGGGATGGCACCTCGTTGCCGAGGCACGTGCTGAGCTTGTAAATCCGTCAGATAAAGCGCCTGTCGCTGCGCCCGTTTCGCAAAAAGCAGACACCAGCGGCGAGGTAGATTCAGACTAGTCAATAGTACTCTTGTCAGAGTACTAGACCGAAGCCGACGCCTTCTGTGCCTGCTCGAGCCACTGAAAAGATCCGACCGTAAGGCCGAGCGCTTCGTTAAAGTGTTTGATTCGAACACGCTCTGAAGCCTCGAGATCAGCGATGGTTCGGGCCACCCTCTTCAGCGCAATTTGCCTTCTTTCTGACATAGACCCGAGCTTGAAATAATCATCTATGAATTTTTGATCCATCCATCCCGAGAGTTCTTCTATCAAAACCTTCGCGTTCGGAAGATTCTGAGCCCGTTCGCGCTTTCGAAATTGAATCGCGTGTCCGACCAATTCGTAAATCTCAGCGGTCGAAATTTCTTTTTCTTGATTCTCCCATGAGGACGAAAAAGCTAAAGCTTGAAATCTATCCAAACACGGTCCCACTAATTTAGATAAATACGATTTAATTTTAGCTTTATAACAAGTACAACTTCGATTCGAACTCATAGCGAACTGCCCGCACATGCAAAGATTCGTCGTCGCGAGCAAAAAGACATCAGCCGGAAATTCAACGAATTCACCACTTCGCGCGACGGTCAGTTTGGCGTTTTCGAGTGGCTCCCTCATCGCATCTTGAATTTCGCTATCGAACTGCATAAACTCATCCATGATAAGTGTACCTTTGTGGGCCCTCGTGATTTCTCCTGGATGGAGTCTTGTCCCGCCTCCTAGAAATGCGATCGTCGAAATACTATGATGAACATTGACTTCAGGCCGAGCCGTTAAATGCTGACCGAAATATTTCTGAATATTTTCGATCTGTTCAAGATCTAATTCAGACGCCGGCTCGATTAATTTGGGGATGGTTGCGATCACCGTACTCTTGCCACTTCCCATGGAGCCCGCGACAAGGCAATGATGTTCGCCGACCGCCAAGATTTGCATCAGCCTAGCTGCAGTCTTTGAGAAGCTGAGCTTCGGCAATTTCGGCAACACCTTTTTGCGTTCACGAAATGCAGAGGCCTCAACCCAGCGCGGGCATTTGAGATCACGTAACTTTTCAATTTCGGAATGTGCATCACGCATTTTCGTGTCGGGTCCGGCAATGATTTCGAATTTCTTTAAATCCGAAAACTGCGATAGAGAATCTCTCGTTGTGACGACCTCTCCTTTGAGACTTAAGTTCCCGACGATGAGCCAAGGTTTTTTCGAATGCGAACGGAGACGAATCTGTTTTGTTTCGAGCAAAATCGCGGTGGCGATGGCGAGTTCAAGTCCGCGATTGTTTTTCTTTAAATATTGCGGTTTTAGATCCACCAAAATATGTTGAGCCTTCGGCAACTGAAATCCTTGAAATTTAATGGCCGACTGAATTTTCGGAATACTTTCTTTAACGAGCGCATCGGCCTGTCCTAAAATCGAAATCTGAGGAAGTCCCGGCATCAGGCTAATTTCGATTTCAAAGGCACGTAGTTCAAAATTATCTTGGGTAAGCGAAAAAATTTTCATATCGGTTGCGAATGCAAATCCGAAGACACTTTGTACTCGAGCCTAATGGCAAGAGAAAAGCCCGAGCGTTCAGAATCCGTATGGACGCTCACTCGAAAGCCAACGCCGTCGAAAACGGTACTGGCACCAGCGCCTTAATCTTCGAGATTCGATAGCGGATGATGGCGATCAATCGTATCGGTCAAATTTTTCGTCGTGACGCTCGTATAAACTTGAGTGGTTTGAATGCTCGCGTGACCGAGCAATAACTGAATCGATCGCAGATCAGCGCCGCTCTCAAGAAGTGCCGTCGCACAGCCGTGCCGAAACCGATGCGGACTCACCGGCTCATCAAAACCAGCCTTTGCCGACCAAGCGGCAAGCCAACGCCAAATATCAACGCGTGATGGTCGGTGGCCGCGATCATTAATCAAAATAGACGGAGTCGACTCCTTCATGATTTGCGGCCTCACATCTTTCAAATATTTTTTAAGTTCAACGCTCAAAGCTTCTGTCAAAGGAATGATCCGCTCTTTATTTCCTTTGCCGAGAACGACCAGCCAATTATCAATCTCGTGATAATTCTGAAGCGACAACCCAATGAGCTCGGTGACGCGACAGCCGAGACCATATAGCAAAAGCAAAGTGATTTGGTTACGAGAGGTCCTGAGAAGATCCTCATTTTCACAGGCCTTAAAAAGCCGCTCAAACTCGGCCAGGGTCAAAGGCCTTGGCAGAGCCACTTTTACCCGGGGTGCCCGAAGCTCCTTCAGGAGAGGCACCTGAGCCCCTTTTAACTGGCAAAATTTAAAGTAAGTACGAACGCTTGAAATCACTCGGGCCTGCGAACGTGCAGACAAAGCCTGCGCTTTCATAAACACGTAAAATCCCGAAAGTTCTTTATTGGGAGTCGTATAAAATTTCTCGAACAAATCAAGATCTCTTCGGTAGGCCATGATGGTGTTGCGGGATCTTCCGCGGACGAGTTCGAGGTCTTCAAAAAATGAAATCATGAGTTCAAGCGCCATGAAGCTATTAGCGCTAAAAATATTATGAAACGCAAGCAAAAAAAAAGCCCGTGCGTTTGAAGGCACGGGCTGCTTAAAGTTCATTTCAAGAAAAGCTTAGTTTAAAACGTATCCACCAGTTGGCACGTAACATTGTGATTGGGTTCCACCGTAGGGGTAACCCACTCCGGTTGCTGAACTCTGCACGTAGATTTGTCCCACCAAGCGGTAAGCGAAGCTTTGACCTTGCGATGAAACGCCGCCGCCCGCTGTAAGAAAAGGATCCGCGAATGAAATCTGCATCGCACCCGTTCCGCCAGTAGCCGCTACCGTGCCTTCGAAGTTATTCAAATAAGCTCCGAAGTAATTCAAAGTCCCGGTGAAGCTGTAAGAAGTGACCGTCGCGCATCCGCCGTAACCTGGTAAAATATTAACGACGCCGTTCACGAGTGCGGGTCCCGAGTAAGCGTTGATCCCGCCGTAAGTGGCTTGACCCGTAGGGCTTGAAACCTGAAGCAGAACTTCTATTCCTGGAGATGTTCCGATCGCGCATGCAATGATGCCACCGGTTCCGCTTCCGCAATTGGCTGCGTTGAAAGAGTTTATTCCGTTGCCTGGTGGGATTGGGAGCGGCGTGACTGTCGGAGAATTACCTCCGCCTTTGCCGCCGCAAGCGATGAAAACTTGGCTCAGTGCTATAACAATTGCCGTATAAGCAAATCGGCTGACCCATCCTTTTTTATTTTCGTTTTTCATTTTAAAATCTCCTGTTAATTATTTTCTTTTTTTTAATTTTTAGTTACCGAAAGCAGCTGTTTGACTGAGTCCATCGAAGGTGCCGAGCTTCGTGTAAAGTGGGCGTCCTTGGCCAGCGTTGTTTGGATAAAGGCTTGATGTCGTATCAGGCATTGATCCGTCTGAGAAAGAAGTTAAGAAGGTACGACAATCATAAGGAGTGGTCGAAGCACCACCGATCGGATCAATCTGCCAGCACATTCTGAGTGGACCTTGTGGAGCTGCCGTCGATGCAAAGTTTTGAAAGTAAACTGAGCCACTGAGAGTTCCAACTGCGCCGTCGCCCGTGCTCGATGAACCATCGATGACGACAACAACCGCGCCGTACACATCTTGAAAGAAACCGTGCCACTGAGTTGAATTCAACCAAACATTATATTGAGCGTTCGTCGTGCTCGGATAAGTTGGATGAGTTGTCGACATCGTCGTCGAGTGTGAACCTGTGGTATCCGCATACGTAATTGAAATGTTACCCGCGTATCCCGACCCTGAGTTGTAGGCGCTCATTGAAAACTGGATATTCGTCGGATTCGTTGGATGTGATTTAAAGAACATCGCGCTCAAAGCTCCGGTCGAAGCAGCGAGAGTTACGGTATTGGTGCCAGTTCCAGTTGAGACCGTTGGGATACCTGTGGTACCAAAGCCACTCGATGTTGAAACCGGAGTGAGAACCGCCGCCGGAGTATCACTTCCGCTCGATGCGCACGAAGCAAGAAATCCAGCTGTGGTGAGGGCCATCACTGAACTTAGAATGTTTTTCATACTTTGTTTTTTCATAAATTCCCCAGTCCTTTATTTTTCGCCCACCCGGAGCTATAAACAGTACTCTTGCGATTCGTGTGCCGAAAGAGTGCGATAGGTTCAAATTTACGATTTAATTGAGGTTTTTCAAATTTGTGTCGCTTTGAGACAGGTGTTATTTAAAAAACAGGTGCCGCTTTCGAGCCATTTTAGGATTTTCGGATGGAGAGATTTAGATTTCGAATTTCGTCGTAGTATCAGCTATTTGCGTTGAGGCTTCGCCTAGAACCTTGCGTGTTTCAGAGGAGCCTTGTCTCAGATCGAATATAGAGGCATTAAGCTGTTCGGTTTTTAGACAGGTCGGTTTTTGGGATCTGGCTCGTTCGAGAATTCGTAGAGAACTTCGTAGAGAACTCGCTGATTGCAATTGCGGCAAAGTAATCGGAAATTCTCTTCAGTCGTTTCTCCGCTCTGAGCCCAGGGTTTGATATGATCATACTCAGCGCGCAATCTCATTCCTCCGAAAAATCGCATCTCATCCTAAATCGTCCCCGCCAAAACGAAAAATCTACGGCGCCCTAAACAAACACCAACGCCAAATACAACGCCCGAAACCCAAACACAAAGCCAGAACCCAAGCGCAAACCAAACAAAAATCCCAATCCTACTCGAGCTTTCGCTCCGCCGGAATTTCTGCAAGCTTCGCTAACGGATAGTAATGCTTCAATATCCGAGGATATTCGAAACCGCCTAAAGCCAAATGCCTCGCGCCCCACTGACACATTCCGACTCCGTGGCCGTGACCCTTGCCCTCAAAAACGAAATCGCTGCCGCCTTGATTAAAAGCGAACAGCGTACTCTTTAATTTTTCATAGCCTAGAATGTTTCTAAGCTGCTGACCTGAAATCAAACGTGTCGTATGATCGTCTAACAAAAACTTCAAAGATTTTTTACGACCCGAACTCGAGTTTTCATATTCTTCAATCCCCAAGATCTGTGCATCGCCTAATTGCAAAATGACCCGTAGCCTTGCGGTTAATTCAAATTTTGAAATCACAAAACTCCAGCTAGAACGAGGTTCAAGAGGGCATGACTCATCAGCGACGGTTCCATTTCTTTCGTTGCTTCCCCAGACGTCCGAAGGTTCTTCGGTATGTCCTCCGCAGTCGGCATGGTAGTAGACCGAAAACAAATGACCTTTTTGATTTTCGAGAACGAGGCCCCTGGTTTCTTGAACGGCCGCAAGAACGCGCGCACTCCCCGTCGCATATTCATACACCTGATCGGCGACTCCACTTTCAAGATCGAAATTTCGACTCGCCGAACTCATGATCTTTTTCATCGCGTAGCTACGAGACGCGATGGCTTGAGCTTTAAAAGCCTCCAGCGGAAAACTCGCCGGCATTTCTTTCGATAGAACACCAATTAGATATTTCTCAAGATCAAGATCGGCAATCACGTCAAAGCCTTGCTTCGCAGAAACAGGTTCAAGCACAATCTCCCGAGGAACGCTTCGATGATTGATCGCGATCGCACGCGCTTGAAATTTTAATTTTTCAGATTCAATTTCGCAAAGCTGTCGAGTCGCCACGTTAAAAAGTCCCCAGCCAGACGAGATACGCTTGATGACAAGCTCGGCAGCGCGAGATTTAATTTTAACACCGGCACGTAAACAATGGTGCGAATCCGAAATGATCTTAAATTCTTCGGCCGTGAGATGAATTGAGTTTTGCGACGTTAGCAAACGCACTCGCACCCCAGTCGCGCAGACTTCTTGAGATAAGAAAATTAAAAAGATCCAAACGAAACGCATCCAACATTTTCACATTATAGAAAATGGGAATCAAGCGTCGGACGAGTCGAGAATGACCTAGGGCTAGTCTAGTTAAAGAGCGTCGTAGAGACTCTCATCTTATCTTGGCAATTGAGTTCGCCGAATTCGCGACGCGAATCATCGGTCCCAATAAATCCGTACGAGCAACTCGATCCATCAACACCGGTAAAAATATGCAAGCCCTGCCCTGGCATTTCGATTTCGAAAACTGAAAGATTCTCTCCGCTACTGTCATTCTGCGAAGTACGTGTCGCCCGGATGATTTTTTTATCCTTAGGAACAAAAATACTTTCATCTTTAAAGAGGAGCGGCTCTTTCATATTTTTTGATAGTTTTCGAATTCGAGAAATTTCGTCACCTTGAAAGTTAAAGCTAGAAATTGAAAAAGAATTTTCTTGTGCATCCGACCTTTCAACCACTTCACCGGCCGAATTCAAAAGAAATTGTTTAAGACTCAGCGGGGTCTCGACACTCACAACCACGACAGCATCAACACCTTGTGAATTTTTCAAGGCAGTCTTATTTAAAAAAATTTTAGATGACTCATCAACCGCGGCCGGACAAATCACAGAAGAAACAAGCAGGCAATCTTTCAAAGAAATTTCTGTACCCATCTCTCGCTTCTGATAAACCAACTTATCGGCCATATCCAAAAAAGAAAAAGACGTTGCAGTCTCATTTTTCATGAACCCCGAAATAATATTAAAATCTTCGGTTGAACGTCCAACAGGAGTCTGCGCATGCACCGTCTTGATCGGAACCTCAGCGACCGGATAGTCGTTTGAATGCTGCGTACATCCTGCAAGGAATAATAGAATTAAAAAACGTTTCACGATTTGAGTCCCTTCAACAATCGCGATCATACCGCCTTAAACAAATCTTTTCATCTGTATTTGAGAGTTACAAATTTGTTTCAAATTCAGTGCCGAAATTGGGCCTACGAGACGTTCACAAATACTTTAAGATGCTGCCATGCTTCGCGCTTGAGTTCAGGTTTTTCTCGCATGTCTTCGATCGAGTGAGTCACTAAAGTTTGACTACCTGAGAGGAGCTGAACCTGGCCTATCTCCACTTGCGTATTTGGAATTAAAAAACGAGCGGCATCAGCACCAAAAATAATGAGAACGCTCTTTGTTTTCTGAATATCTTTAACTGGCCCATCGGCGGGCTTCTCACCCACGACCGAACGCTCAATTTTAAGCTCGAGGATATCGTATTTCTGAGCCTTCAGAGCTTTGATGATATTCATCAGGATCTCGCGTGCGGGCTCGCTCAAAGTCGCTACGGCGAAATGGTAGCTCGTCTCAACTTCTTCTTGAATCGGCAACGGAAGAATAAAAGATTTCACCCCTAAAACATTTTGTACGTAATTAAAATAATCTTTCAGCATCGTGGTCATTTAAGTCTCCCAATCTGTTGCACAAGTCAACGAGGAGGAATTTTTTTCCTCGGTCTTGCGACCTGAAGTTTCAATTCTTAACATTTCTCGCTTAAGCCTCGGCCCTTCTCTTCCGTTAAAAAACTATCAGTTCACGAGCTAAGGAGACCAAGATGGACGCACTCAAAGATTTAAACGAAGAAAATAACCAATTCACTTATAGTGAAATTGGAGTGGATGACTATTTAAAATGCGCACTCTGCGGACAAGAGCTCAAGTTCAGCCACCAGATCGATTACCTGACCCTCAGCGTGAAAGAAGAAGCACACTGTGCCTGTTGCAAAGTGCGCATGAAAACACGCGACTATACTATTCAGTAGTTTCGGGCTGAGCTTCAATTGATTCAACATCGTTTAGCTGAAGCAAAATGCGTTCAGCTAAAATTTGATTGAAGCCGTGCAGACTTGCAATTTGATCAATGGTCGCACCCTTAATATCGTCGACCGAGTTAAATCGTTTCAAGAGTTCTTTCTTTCTCTTTTCACCAAGCCCCACCACAAAATCAAGTTCACTTTCGAGGCTGGTATGATCTCTTAGTTTGCGATGATAGGTAATCGCGAATCTGTGGGCTTCATCTCTAATACCAACTAACACTTGAAAGGCGTCACTCGCCGGCTTAAAAAGAACCGGATTGGCCCGTCCCGGAAGATAAAATCTTTCTTCGGTTGCCGAAACTTCCGTATCACTAAATTCACCTTGCGACCGAGCTTTCGCAAGACCCACCACCGGAATATTTCGTTTCATTTGTGCCAATACTTCAACGGCGATTCCTAGTTGGCCTTTACCGCCATCAACGACGATTAAATCGGGCTCTTCCCATTCGTCATGCTGGAGCCTACGCGTCAGCACTTCGCGCATCGATTCAAAATCGTTAGAACCCTTAACGGTTTTAATTTTGTAACGACGGTAATGATCTTTCGCTGGCAAGCCCTCCTCGAACACAACTTGGGACGCGACACTTTCGGTTCCCTGGATGTTTGAAATATCGTAGCACTCAATTCTTCGAGGAATTGTCGGCAAGCCTAGTTTCTCTTTAATTTCTTCAAGACCCAACGCGCGCTTTTTGGTTTTAGAAACTTGATCTTCATAGCGAGACTTGGCATTTTGATTGGCAAGTGCAATTAACTTCGAACCTTTTTCGTCCGTCGGAAAACGCACGATGACCTCGTGCTCCGAGCGCTCCTTCAAAACCGCCTGAAGTAACTTTGCGAGATCCATACCCAAATCAACGGTGAGCAAAACTTCATCCGGAATAATATTATCAAAATAATACTGCGTAATGAAAGAAGTAAACCACTCACGAATATCTTCGCCTGGCTGATTGGGATCTAGGTCTTTGAGAAAATGAGAACGGTTACCGATCATGACACCTTGTCGAATGTGAAGAGTTTCGAGCATCGTGCCGTGTTCATCTCCGAAAAATCCGATGACATCTTGATCAATTTCGCTCGACGGATTAATCACGGCCTGTTTCTCTAAAATCTTCTCGACTGATTCAATCGAATCTCTCATCTTCGCGGCCGTCTCAAATTTCTCTTCAGAAGCTGCCCGCTTCATTTTTTTGGTGAGCTCAGAAACGACTTTTCGATTGCGACCACGCAAAAATATTTTCGCCGCCGAAATATCGGTACGGTAATCACCTTCGTTGATGAGACCCACGCATGGAGCCGTGCAACGCCCGATCTGATAAGTCATGCACGGCCGTTTGCGGGTTTTAAAAAAGCCGTCTGTACAATCGCGAATCATGAAGGTGCGATTTAAAAATTTAATCGTGGCGTGAACAGCAAGCCCGCTCGTAAAGGGACCAAAATAAAGCGAACCATTTTTCTCAACCTTGCGTTTGAGGTACAACCGAGGAAATTCATCAGCCATGCTAAGAGCAATGTAAGGATACTGCTTGTCGTCTTTAAGCCTAATATTATATTTCGGTCGATGTTTCTTGATCAGCGAAGCTTCAAGCAAAAATGCTTCAACTTCGGTTTGCGTGAGCAGGTAATCAAAATCGTGAACATTCTTAACGAGAAAAATGTTCTTCGATGAAAGATCATTACTTCCAGAAAAATAACTCCGGACGCGATTCTTCAAGGCCTTGGCTTTACCGATGTAAATAATTTTGTTGCCTTTAGTTTTCATGATGTAGACGCCAGGAAGCTGAGGTAAATTTTTTACCTTTTCTTTGAGCCTGCTGAGTCTTTCCTCATCGTTCTCAACGACATCGTTCATTTTTCAGAGCCCGTTAGAATTTTCGGTTGATCAATTTCACCACTTTCGACGACCTCGTTCAATTCGTCGTCGACGCTACCAGAAAGACTTCCGAGTTGGATAATCTCGAGACGCTTCACTTCATCGCGGATCTTAGCGGCCTCTTCAAACTCGAGGTCATCTGAGAGTTTTTTCATTTTCTTACGAAGTGTTGAAATTTTTTTACCGATCCCTTTCGGGTCTGCCAAATATTTTTCGCTCGGGGCCGCAACTTGTTTTACGCCCGGCAAAGGAGCCGCGTAACTGGCCGAGCTATAAATATCGCCGAGACTTTCACGAATACGTTTTTTAATGGTCGCAGGAGTAATACCGTTCGCGATGTTGTACTCTTCTTGAATCCCGCGACGACGTTTCGTTTCGGAAATCGCTTTGGTCATGCTATCGGTCATGTTGTCGGCATACAAGATGACGCGACCATCGACATTTCGGGCAGCGCGACCGATCGTTTGCACGAGAGATCTCTCGCTTCTTAAGAATCCTTCTTTGTCGGCGTCAGTGATTGCGACCAAGCTTACTTCCGGGATGTCGAGACCTTCCCTTAAAAGATTAATTCCCACGAGAACGTCGAAAATGCCGAGCCTCAAATCTCGTAAGATTTCTGAACGTTCCATCGTTTTGATATCGCTGTGAAGGTATTTTACCTTTACGCCCAGACCTTCAAAATATTCCGTGAGATCTTCAGCACTTCGTTTCGTAAGCGTGGTGATCAAGACTCTCTCATTCTTAACTACGCGTAGACGAATCTCTTTCAAAATATCGTCGACCTGATGTTTGGCGGGCCTCACTTCAACGTTCGGATCTAAAAGCCCAGTCGGCCGAATAATCTGTTCCACGATCAAACCTTCGCTCTTCTTAAGTTCGTAAGGGCCAGGCGTTGCCGAAACGTA
>JAYTQQ010000121.1:0-27279 GCA_043746635.1 Bdellovibrionales bacterium
CAATGCATTAACGACTGGGAGCATTTTAAATCTCAGCACCTCAAGTGCTTCGCTGAATTCAACCAGTGGCTTACTCAATGTTGCAAACAATAGCGCTTCAACGACAGGGATGGTTGCACGCATTCAGGCGAATTCGACTGCGGGATCAGGGCTCTATGTGCTTGCCAATGGTAATGTTGGGCTTGGAACGGCAACGCCAACAGTTGCGTTGGATGTAAACGGTGGCGTGCGGGCAGGTAGTACGACGACAGTAACCAGCTGTGGAATGGGCGCCGCTGCTGGCGAAGGAACACAACGATACAATTATACTTCCCATGCTATGGAATATTGTAATGGCACGACTTGGGTGCCGGTCATTGCTACTCAGGGCGCAACACCACCTACTGCACCATCGGGATCGGGATATTTCGTTATGACAGCGACGACTTGGAATGGAAACTTAGGTGGAATAAGTGGAGCAGATAGCAATTGCCTCACAGAGCTTTCATCAACCCACACAAATTGGGCTGGGTATGCTGACGCTAACTCGCGAGGACTTTTAAATGCTACGCATGTTAAAGCCTTCATTTGCAACATTTACACTTGTAACAACCTAATGCCTTCAACAACCTATACCTATGCTGCCGCCAACGCGCCAGCAGCGGGTGGTGCGACGTTCACTACCGATGGTTCGGGTTTAGGACCAAATGATACAGTCAACTGGGCGGCCGCCAATCGCTTCTCTGGAGCTTACTCTTTTTGGTCCAATCGAATTGCGGGTAGCAGCTCAGCCTGGGGTTCAACACCGCAAACGAACTCGTGGGGCGCAGCCTGTGATTACACCGGTTCAAAACCACTACGGGGGGATGGACTCAATCTGCAGGCAATACAGGGCTCTGGGGGACTACCACAAACGCAGACAGCAAAAGGTGGTTAGATCCGGCATCCGAAAACTGCTCTGTGTCGGCTAGTTTGCTTTGTATCGTGAATCCATAATTTAAACGTCGGCGTCGGAACGACTGCTCCGGCAAGCCGGTTGCATCTATACTCTTCAACTACCGACATGTCGGAAACAATCGAATCAACGTGGGGAGCATCCACGTTGAGCTTAAAATCTTTCGGTGGAGTGGCGTGGAGTATCGGTTCCGACAATGCGGGTAAATTCTGGCCAAGTTTGAAAGCGAGGTTAGATTTTTTGTTTTGACGATTGGTGAAGTAAATTTATTTTTCAAGGCAAATAAAGTGATCGAAACTGCACTTTGAGTTTGAATCATAAGTCACATTTGATTCTTGCAATGTGACTTATGATTCATTTCAACTCCGTATATTTTTTTGTCCACAAAAAACCATCTTGTTAGAATTGTGCCAATGCCGAACAGGACATAGGCCATAAAAAAGTAGTTTAGATCTTTGGATTATCCGAACATGTCAGGTTCAAATTTAAATTTTTAGGGTTTTGGCAGACCACGAAGAAGCTCTTGAAATGCTACTTCAAAGTCAGGCACTTGACTAATGCTGGAGACAGCACTGGGCCAGCCACGTTTCAAAAGACTGATATCAATTTTTGAAATATGGCCTTTGAGATCAAGTGGAAGTGAGGTCCCACGAAAGTCAAAACAGGCCGTCAGTGCTTGATGTAAAATCTCATGATTTGCTTTTGGCAGAAAAATACTAAGATCATAAATGTCTTTTGATCTTGAACTATTTTCTCCCCGTGCGATGAGTGCATGAATTTTTTCAGCAATCATTGTTTCGATTGGATAAATCTGCCAACTGAGATCCCCGCCGCCAAGCATTTGACTTAAGTCTGCATTAATAGGGCTCGGTATTATAGGGTCACCAATACCAATATCAAGATGAAGAACTTGGGCGCGACGAAGATCATTAAGCGGCTCGCCAATTCCGCATCGAAACACAAGACGAATGCCGCCGTACTCGCCTTGTGTTTCTAGATTCACTTCATTTTCATATTTAAACCATGTGGCATCGCCAATATCTTGCTCGGCAAGTTGTCGTGCATGATCTAGTGATTCACGAAGATTCGCTCTATAAAGAAGTGCGTCGAGGTCAATTGTATAGCGGCCAGAATCATAATACCTGAGTGCGACGTATCCACCCTTAAAGACTAAATTAAGTTTCATTACCGGATCAGAAGTTAGACGGGCCACAAGTCGTTCTAATAAAAAAGAAGTGGCTACCATATTAAACGGCACCTGCTTTTGCCGTGAAATATTTGATAGCCGTTTTAAAATAGATGCGGATTTGGCCTTAAGACTCATGTGACGATGGCCTCCCAATATTTTTCTAGTGTTTTATGAAGCTTAAGTCGTCGCGCCATTTGGCCCAACTTCACCTCGTTAGTCAGCCCTTGTTGAATGGCCTTTCTGGTGGCTTGTATGACAATACGAGGACCAATTTTGCTGGCAAACTTCAGTGACTCTATGAGAGTGCGTTCTATATTCGTGATATAGAATGAATCCTTTTTTTCTATCCCATACCGAAAACTCGTTTGGGTTCGTAAACATCGATAAAGGGATTTTGAGTTTCGTTTCTCCGGCGCAACAACGAGCCAAATCTGTGTAGGAACTTGTTCAATCAAGCCATAAAAAGAAAGGGCAGAAAGCCCTCCAATTGCTGATTCACTGCCAAAGGTCGCGCAGGCTACCGCAAAATCAAGATATTCAATATTTAAATCTGCTTCTGGATGTTGATAGAGGCCGCGGCCCACTCGCTCAATCAATCCCGCTTTCACCCATCGAGACAGCGTTGGCTGAGATACTCCAAACTTGGCACTAGCTATCGCAGCACTGAACAGCCCAATTTTTTTAAGTCTCTTTATTGTCGCTGATGTATTCCTCATGCTTTTATATAATGAATGAAAAATGACATTATTTCAACAAAATGTCATTTTTCATTCATCTCATTTTGGGCCGGCGCAGCTAAGTGAAGAATTAACTGGCACCAGCCACTCACAATTTTGAATTTGTGAGTGGCTGGTACCAGTTACAATAAATTTATCTCACAAAGCTTTTATATTTTCGTGCCGATGCCAATTAGAACATAGGACACAAAAAAACAGGCCAACACTTTTGTTGGTTTTTCAATTCTATCTATATCGACGGGGATCATAAGTCGCACAAGCACTCGAGTGATTAAATCCTGACGACAAAGAGCTGACTGAGGTCAAACAGGTTAACTACACGGCATTCACGTATGTTTTAATTAACGCCGTGAAGGATCTCTATCGACAGTGGGTCGACGACAGCAAAAACCTTCACCGCGATATCGCTTCGGTAAAATCGGAAAAAGCAGATAAGACTGATGTTGACGAAAAAGTACGACAGCTGCAAGCCGAGAACGCTGACTTGAAATCACGGCTCGAACAAATCGAGAAGAAACTGAACCCCAAGTAAAACCCTGCTTTCTCTCCGAATGGATGCCCCGTCCTTTAGGCCAAACAACGGCAATAGAAAAAGTTACGACGTCCCCCCAAGGAGAAATGCCTTCAGGATTTTGGCGAGGTCATTCGCGTCGCAAGAAAAAAAACGGAAAAAAGACATCCTAATATTCCGACAGGTAATAAATAACTCATCATCTCTTTAGATAATTCGCTGCCATGTTCATCCGCCCATTTCAATTCCGCGCGAAGAGTCGCGGGCGAAATTTCGGCGCGGCCGAGCGTTTTTGAATTTCGAAGTTGTGGACCTAAAATCGATATGACATCAGGATGTGCAAATTCTTTCGTGCTGGGATCAACAATCGTTCGAACTCCAATGCCCTCCATTAAATTTGCCGTCTGTGTTGGTGTCGCGTGCGCGATCACCCAAAGCGGCGGCACGTTATGCTTAACACGAAACTCTCTTAAATCCTTCGTCGTATCTTCTGGATCAAAAGAAAAAATAAGCACTCGAAAATTTGAACTATCTGCCCCACTTAACGCCAAGTCGTGCTCTAATTTCTCGATAATGACCGGGCAAGATCCATGGCATTTCGCATAGATCGGAACGAGCAGAAGCGAATGCCCCGAAAATTCGCGGAGTGAATGACTGATGCCAGTCTCATCTTCAATGATGATACTCCCCTTGAGTTCAGACTTCGGCTGATCAAGCGAGCTTTGCGCCCGCGAGGCGATCGAGATTCCGAAGAGAATTTGTAATGCCAAAATAAATTTCATTTCGTTTCGACAGCGGCGGGACTGTCGGGCAAGAACCCTCTCGATCCCGGGTTTTTATCATTTAATATTTGATACAGCGGCGGCCCATAGGCAATGACCACAGCTACCACTGCAGCGACGATCCATGGTGTAAAATTCTCGACCCACGTAACACTCTCATCGTGCAGGACTTCAGACATCGGCAATTTTAAAAAAATCGGATCGCTCCACTTTACTCTAGATTTCGCCAGCAGAGTTGAAAAAACGACAAAGAAATAAATCACCATCGCGAGCGTCATCAAAATCCCACCAAAAAGTGCGATCACTGACGGCGTCAGCCACTCAGGATGATACATCGGCGACGATGGATCTAACAAACCCAGCCCTAAATTCGTACGCCTCGGCATTCCCTGCAGACCCGTCACAAATGTACTTCCCGAAGAAATGAAAATACCGACCATCCAAATCCACGGGACCGACACTGTCAATTTTTTAAACTTCAATTCTTTGCCGGTCAGCTGCAAAATAAGAAAAAGAGTCATGCCGATGAAAGAAAGAAAAACCGGCCCGGCAACGGTCATGTGAAAATGAGCTGGCAACCAGGCCGTGTTATGCACAACCCTGTTCATCGAATACGAAGCGTTCACGATACCGGTGATGCCACCAAAAATAAAGATAAGTAGACCACAAAACAGGTATCCAAACAGCCATCGCTCAGAATCAAAATACGGAAGCTTTTTCCACCAAGCGAAAAGTCCCGAACCACCGTTTTTTCTAGCGGCATATTCGAGAGAGGCAGCAACAACAAAGGCCGTCATAAAACTCGGAAAAGCAATTAAGAATGTTAGGATCGAATGAAAAAATTTGAATGAAGAATTAATCCCAGGCTCCGTGAATTGATGATGGAGCCCTAGCGGAGACGAAAAAACGATGAACCACATAAATGCTAAACGTGCTCCGAAATCGGTGTAGAGCTTTCCGCCGGCGACTTTTGGCAACATTGTGTAGTACATGACGTACGCCGGGAGAATCCAAAAATAAACAAGCGGATGACCGAAGAACCAAAATAAAGTTCGGGCAAGCACAACGTTCACGGTCGGCACTAAACCGAGAGACCACGGCAACAACAATACGATGACCTCATACGCGACCGGTAAGGTCGCAATCATCCAGACAATAAAGCTTGTAAAAATCCCGACCACAGCGAGCGGCGTTTTCACGCTTGGATTTAATTTTCTCCAGCGAAGATAGTTTGGAATCCAATTGAAAAATCCGATCCATGATCCGACGATCAATGCGACGAGACCAAAATAAAATACAGGATGAGCTTTGAGCGGCGGATAGAATGTATAAAGCACCGAAGCCTGGCCACTAAAAATAGCGATGGCGGTAGATAACGTGCCGCCAATCATGAGTATTGCCGAGGCCCATGTCATTTTCATGTTGAGCGGTAATTTCAAACAGTACCGAACGATAATATTACCAAAGGCAATTGCAAAAAAAGTAGTAAATACGATAGCGTTTATCACGCCGTGAGCAGTCAAACCCTGATAATAATCGATATGAGCGAAACTCGATTCGTGAATGAGACCAGAGCGATATACAAACTGCATGAGGCCGTGATAAATCCCGAAAATCAAGAGCACCACCGGAAACACTAGCTCTATAAGCACCACACGCTTGAGACTTGATTCAATCTGAATGGCCGCTTCTTCTTTAAGTAAACTTAATTCCATATTTTTAACTTTCTTATTTTATGCTCTTCAGAAACGCGGTGATTTGCTCAATCTCTTCTTCAGAAACTTGAAGTTGAGGCATCAATGCTTGGAATCCCTTTACAACTTTCGCCTGAGGTTGCAAAATCGACTCACGTATATAAGGGCCATCGACCAAAACTTTTGAACCATCACTTAAATCTTCGGTCTTTCCCCAGAGACCGCGAAAACTAGGACCCACGCTCGGCCCCGACGATCCCAGCGAGTGACAGGCCGTACAACTTTTGCTTGCAACGAGTATCGCGCCAGCCTTTGCATCGTCATCTAAAATGGGTGGCGTAGATGCTCGGTCTTCAATCGAAACTGGTGCGGGATGATCTGATACTGTGATCGTCGTGATCATATTTTGGTGGCCCGTGCCGCAGTATTCATGACAGACGATAAAGTATTTTCCCGCTTTTGAGAACTTAATGTGTGCGTAGTTAACGGCGCCCGGTACGGCCATGAGATTCACATTCGTACCCAAAATTTGAAATCCGTGATTCACGTCGATGCTGTTAAGGTAGATATCGACGTCGGCACCCGTTGGAAGTTCGATGTTGGCGGGCTCGAACGACCACATGCGGGCAACGTAGTGAATTTCAAAATGAGACGGAGCCCTTTCGATTACTTTACCCTCTGTAAAGGCGGCAATGTTCGTCACACATCCAGGAAGATCGATCCCAAACTTCTTCACCGCAACGACCGTTAAGCTTACGAAAAAAATAAGAAGGACCAAGACTGCCAGTCCGACTCGAAGCTCGAGTTTTTGTGATGATTGCATTACGCCCTTCCTAACAAAAGCGCGTAGAGACCCAGCCAAATAGCCGCGTAAAAAAACATGAGGGCAATTAAAAAAGCAACCGCCCCTCGCGGAACAAATTCTTTGTCGTTCATGATGCTCAACTCCGATTGAAATTAATTAAATTGACAGGCGTAAAGGCTACATTGAAAATCTCGGGCATTAAGTTTCGTTAGCTATTGTTAAGTTGTTCTCAACTAGATTCACTCCCGGAGCATTCCAGGCGGCTCTGCCAGCCTCTGCCATTTCGGTGAACGAATGAACGTCACCTGACAGCGTGACTTTATCTCCCTTAATCACAACCTTTATTTTTCGTCCTTCGCTTTCTGCAGAACGCTTCAAAGCTTCTTCAATGCTCGTCTTAACATCGGACGGTTGTACCATCACTTTAATTACTATATTATTTGTGACTCCACACACGCCAAGCAATTGGGAAACAGCATTTTTAGCGGCGCATTTCTGAAAATCCCAGTCTGCTACTCCGCTCAAAGTAATCCATCCTTTTTCGACAATTACTTGAACTCCTTCGGGAGCTGAATAAGACCATTTTAACGCGCTCAAAGCGGCTTTAGCGATATCCTCATCACTTTTTTCATAGGCACCCACTAACGCGACCTCAAGCTCATCGGCTACGGCTCTTACGCCACCGACTCGTTTCGCGGCATTTTCAGCAGTCACTTTTTCAAAGTAGTGGGGAACACTGCCTCGAAGAGTGATCACGCCGTCTTTAGCCGAGACGGTGATTTGATCTGAAGTTAAACTCTGATCCCATCGAAGCTCACTCATAACGTCATTTTGGATCTGTGTATCCTTTTTTTCGAAAAAATTAAACATAAATTAACTCCGTTGTTAGAACAATTAGATAGGACAAATAGGAGACGCTTAAACTTTTGCAAACTTAAGCGCCGTCAAACAAAAATAAAAATTAATGTGACAAGCGCAGATCGTTTTCAACGCTCATCACTCCTGGCGCGCTCCATGCAGCGAACCGCGCGTCTTCAATTTCTGAAAAAGAGTGAACTGTTCCTGATAATGTCACCTGCGTGCCGGCGACTTCAACTTTAATTTTTTGAGCATCGCTTTCTGCCGAACGCTTGAGCGCTTCTTCTATACGAATTTTGATGCCCGAAGGCTGAATTTTTGATTTTAAGCTAATCTCGCTCGTGACGCCTCGAACACCCATGAGAGAACTCACGCAGTTGCGTGCAGCTTGTCTTTGATATTCCCACTCCGTCTCGCCTCTCAAATAAATCCACGCACGATCGACTGTCACCGAAACACTGCTCGGAACTTGGTAGCTCCACTCAAGTGCCGTCGCCGCCGCTTTAGCAATATCCTCATCGCTTCTTATATACGACTCCAGAAGATTCACCTCAAGCTCGTCAGCTACCGCACGAACCCCGCCAACTCTTTGAGCGGCCACTTCTGCCCTTGTTTTGTCTGAATAGTGCGGCACTGTTCCGTGCAGAGTTATGATTCCATCTTCGGCAGTCACTGAAATTCTAGCAGGACTCACGCTCGGGTCCCATTTCAACTCAGTCATCACATCTTTTTGAATTTGCGTATCGGTCTTGTCAAACATATTAAACATACAGTCCCCCTTTTGTTAGAATCAGTTCATTATTTTAAAAGACAACTCTCACCATTGCATTGGGCAAGCCAACTTCAGAATCACGCTGAAAGCGTATGAAGAATTTTTCAGACACAATGGCATCTGCACTTGCCGCTTTGTCATATTTTTACCGAGGGTCCAGGCTTAGCCAAAAACGAATTCAAAGCTTACATCGAAAACCATCATCCCGACGATCTCGGAAAACGCATTATTGGATTCGAAACTATGGACAAAGCTTCGGATTCAGAAATTTAATCCACCAAACGAGCCCAAAAGAATTTAGGGCTCGTGTCGCTCCACTTTCACTTTATTGACCAGATTACTAAGTCGTTTTAAATCCTGTTTTACTTCAGGAGGTAGATTGCTGCCGCCAGAGCCAGAGTAACCTAAAACAGTCTGGGTCTCAAACTCCCGATAGCACCGCTTGGCGATTTGGGTGTCTGCATACCTAATGATGCATTCTCGAAGGTAAAGATCCGCAAAAGAATAAAAAAAGTTAGTGCTCAGTGAGCGGTCACAAACCGAAAGCCAGTAAAGCACTTCAGGGGTCGAAGTTGCGTTGGGATGAGACTGTAAAAATTCATATAGAACTCCAGAAACTCGAAGGTACATTACAATGCTCGGGTCCCTCGCCTTTAACATCGAGTCGGTCCATTTCGCTTCAATGTTATTTTTTGCGTATCGAACAATTTCTGAGTCTGTCGACGTTTTTGGATCTAATACAGGTTCTTTTTTCCAAATTTCAAACTGCGAAATCCATGCCGATATATTCTTCTGAGTGTATTCAGAAAGCTCAGTATTTTTTAGATACTCTTTCATTTTCACAATTGCCGCCTTAGGATCTCGTTTTAATCGGCTATAGTATGCGAGCTGCCTCTCAACGGCAGTTTCGACCTGCTCGGCACTTAAGTTGTTTTTCGGGTAACCCAAGATCATTTTGTCGTACAAATCAAAAGCCTTGTCAAAGCCGCCGATCGCAAAGAGAAAATCGGCACGGTCAAAATCGGATGAAAATATTTTGGAGTTGCTAAATTCAGAAAATGTTTGGCTCACCTTTGGCATTTGGGTATGACAACTCATACAGACACCCGCGGTCGATGCGAGCTGCCAGCGGGCGTAAGTTTTATTTCCTAGCCTAAACATTCGTTCGATCTCAACGATTTCTTCCTGCATAACGTAGCGAGAGAATTTATAGTTTTCTTGATTAAGAACTGGATCGTGCACGGCGGTCTTTGCAAGTCTCGAAAACTGTTTTAGATGATCTAAGATAACCGCATTGTTCTTAGGGTCTACAAACTTCTCTTCAGATACAAAATAAACTTTGAGCGCCGTGAGCTCAGTCAAAAACTGCTTCATCAGTTCTTTCGTTGGTACCGAAACTACTAACGGCGCAGGCTCGCTGCCCGAGCCCTGACGTGCAGTAAGGCTCACGGCTGTAAGTGCGGCAAAGTAGACTATCATTTTTAAAAATTTCATCTTGAGCTCCGTGGTTACTGAACTTATTTATGGAAAAATAACAATTGGCGTATTTCCGAATCCGAGTAACTGAGCGGTTACGCTCCCCATAAAACGGGATGATGTCTTATGCTCCCGAGGTGACAACGCAATAATATCGAATTTCTTTGCCCGCGCCCGAATGCACTCGACCACGCCGCCGAGTTCGGTCACTAATTTATACGAAGCATTTTCATGCTTTGACATATCGACCGCAACGATCACGTATTTTATTTTCGTCGCCATGGTTTACACTCCTCGCCGCCCCAGAACCATTCAAGGGGTTTTGTTTTAAATTTTGAAACTCAAGTGTTCAGTTCGATTTTCTAATTTTGTCATCACTTCAAGGTCGGTCATTTTTTTCAAGTCTGGCACACTCATAAAATCGCTTTCTTGCGCGTCCGCTAACTGATATCGCTCCGTAATAAATTTAACAATTGTTTGTAGGCGTCAGTTTCAGTAAATACTCCAATAAGTTTTTCTTTCTCGCTCACAATCGCGCAACAGGCTCTCTTTTCAATCATTTTTATTAAAACTTCATCCATCAATGCCTCGGGCGAAAAATTCAAGAAGTCGTTCGAATAAAAATCTTCAATTTTCATATTCGAAGTGTCGTGCTCCTTTAGACTTAGAATCATGTGAACCTCTTTGTCCGTGAGAACCCCAACGAGAGCTCCGGCCTTAACGATCGGAAGAAATCTGAGATGGAGCCTCCTCATGAGATCGTTGGCATGAGAAACATTTTGGTGAACGTCAATTGTCTTCACCAAATAAGTCATAAACTTCTGCACAGACGGCATGACTTTCATCTTATTTATACTCCCCGGAACAATTTTGAAAATACTCTTTAAGACACTACAATTTAGTGGCCAACTGTGATCTCGCCCATGATGTCTGCCGACATAATTCAAACGACAAGTTGTCCACGGAGAAAATCGCCAGTTGACATAATGTCAGCGCAAGCATAATCCCAATCTAGTAGGTTGCTTTTTAGGCTCGGCACATCTTTTGAAACTTGTTTGTCAGTATTCCAAAATCGCTTCTGAGGAGCAATATGCGCATCAAACACAGAATCGCAGTCGTCGACGATGATCTAGAAATGGGCCGTGTCGTTAAGGATCTTTTGGTTGATGAGGGTTACGAGGTCACGCGGTTTTCATCGGCTTCCGAGGCCCTATTTAAATTTAAAAAAGATGTTCCGCACGTTTTAATTACAGACAACAAAATGAAGGACGTTGACGGACTCATGTTTTTAAGAAAAATGAGTGTCGATCATCCAGAGGTCGTAACAATTATGATGACCGCGTTTGGCTCCATCGAAACGGCGATTGAAGCGATGAAGGCTGGAGCTTATCACTATATTATTAAACCTTTTAAAAATGATGAACTCGTTTTGCTTGTAAACAGGGCCTTCGCAAATGTTAATCTTAAACAAGAAAATGCATTTTTAAAAAACCAAATTACAAAAAGCTTCAATCTAGAATCAATCATCGGCAAAAGTCCCGCCATTACCGCCGTATTCGACTTGATTAAACTCGTGGCACCGGCCTCTGCAAATGTCCTGATTCGCGGGGAGAGCGGGTCCGGAAAAGAACTTGTCGCGCGTGCATTACACAACAGCGGTGTTCGGAAACTGAAAGCGTTCGTACCTCTTAACTGTACCGCAATCCCCGAGAATTTATTAGAGAGTGAGCTTTTCGGTCACGTCAAAGGATCGTTTACGGGTGCCTTGAGCGATAGAAAAGGTTTATTCGAAGAAGCCGATAAAGGAACTCTCTTCTTAGACGAAATTGGCGATCTCAGCCTCACTCTCCAGGCAAAACTCCTGCGGGTACTTCAAGACAAGCAAATTCGCCCCGTAGGTAGCAGTACCATTAAGCAGATCGATGTTCGCATCATCGCCGCCACCCATCGCGATTTACGAGTGATGGTGAAAGACGGCACTTTTCGCGAAGATCTTTTTTACCGACTCAACGTCGTGCCAATTCGGGTTCCCCCACTGCGTGAACGCACCGAAGATATTCCCCTTTTGGTTGAGGCATTTATTTCAAAATTTTCGGCACTCAATAACTCTAAAGTGAAAGAAATATCCCTCGAAGCGATGGCGATGCTCCTCGCGCATCCTTGGCCGGGTAACGTCAGAGAACTTGAGAATGTCATTGAACGAGCGATGATCTTAAGTCGAGGAGATAGCATTGAAAAGTCCTCCGTCTTTGACGGAGCCTTGAAAGAAGCGAAGGGAAGTATCGAGCAGCTCTATACGGATAGGCCATTGCTCGAAACGGTAGAAGAGCGTTACATCAAACTGGTACTTGGTGAATCAGGGCAAAGTAAAGAGATCGCAGCGAATGTCCTCGGAATAAGCAGAAGAACTCTTTACAGAAAAGAACGCAGTTACGGATTAGTATCCGAGGAAACGCCCGAGCCAAATGAGGAGCGCGATGAAACAATCAACAAATAGCCTATCGAATAAGGATTTCGCAAACCTTAAGTCTGCAATCGATGAAGCTGCCATTGTCGCCATCACCGATGCGAGCGGCCACATTACGTATGTGAACCGGCAGTTTTGTAAAATCTCGAAATATTCTACCACCGAACTCATCGGTAAAACCCACAGGATTATTAATTCTCAGTTTCATCCTAAAGAATTTTTCATCGAGATGTGGCAGACGATTTCCGCAGGAAAAGTTTGGGACGGCGAAATTTGCAACCGAGCAAAAGACGGCGGCCTCTACTGGGTTCATACGACGATCGTTCCGTACATGGACGAAAACGCTAAGCCCGAACAATACGTTGCCGTTCGCTACGACATCACCGAGCGAAAATTAGCCGAAGAGCAACTTAAGCTATATGCTAAGAAACTCGAGTTCAGTAATAAAGAGCTTCAAGATTTCGCCTCGATCGCGGCCCATGACCTTCAAGAACCGCTTAGAAAGATTCAGTCTTTTTCAGATCGTTTGAAAACGAAAGCCAAAGACGAACTGAAGCCGGAATCTATCGACTACGTCGACCGAATTCAAAATTCTGCTCAGCGTATGCAGGTTCTCATCAACGATTTGCTGACGTACTCTCGCGTAACGACAAAGGCGCAACCCTTTGCATTGCTCGATCTCAATCAAGTCGTATCGCAAGTCGTCTCAGATCTTGAAGTGAGGATTGAACAGAGTAAGGGTAAAGTTGAATGGCAGAACCTCCCATCCATCGACGCAGACGCCACGCAGATGTCTCAGTTATTTCAGAATCTCATTTGGAATGCTCTCAAGTTTCATCGGGCCAATGTAAATCCGGTCGTACATATCGAAGCGCAGATCTTTCAGGAGTCGATGCTGGCGAGGTCGGGCCCGGCCTGCCAAATTAAAATAAAAGACAATGGCATCGGCTTTGATGAGAAATATTTGGATCGAATCTTTACGATTTTTCAGCGCCTTCATGGACGTCACGAGTATGAAGGTACCGGTATTGGTCTTGCCGTGTGCAAAAAAATCATTGATCGACATGGTGGTTTCATAACGGCTCAATCGAATCTTGAAGAAGGTTCGACATTTCTTTTTACTTTACCCATGAGACAAAATTCCGGAGGTACCCAATGAAAGATTCTGCTCACTTAAAAATACCAGTTCCTATTCTTATCGCTGATGACGATCTCGACGATTGTCAGATGATTAAAGAAGCTTTATATGAAAGTCGCTTGCTCAATTCCCTTCACTTTGTCGAAGACGGCGAAGAGCTCATGAACTATCTTTGTCATAAAGGTAAATTTGAGGATCGTTTGAAATTTCCGACGCCGGGACTGATTTTACTCGATCTCAATATGCCGAAAAAAGACGGCAGAGAAGCGCTTCGCGAAATCAAGAGTAATGCCGATTTAAGACAAATCCCGATCATTGTTTTTACGACTTCTCAGGCCGAAGAGGATGTCTTAAGAACTTACGATTTGGGAGTGAATTCTTTCATCACGAAGCCCGTAAAATTTGAGGACCTCGTACGCATGATGAGAGATCTTGGTCACTATTGGTTCGAGATCGTTAAACTTCCTGAACCGCCAAATCTGAAACCGAGATGACCGTTAACGAATTTCATATTCTGCTGATCGACGATGACGAAGATGATTATATAAATCTTAGAGACCTATTCGCCGAGATCACCCGAAGTAAATATAAAATTACTTGGAAGTCGTCATACCGTGCCGGCCTCGAGGCGCTGAATGAACATCACTTTGACGTTTGTCTGCTTGATTACCGATTAGGAGAACATACAGGCATTGACCTCCTCAATGAAGTCCGTACACTTGGTCACCTCTGCCCCATCATTTTACTGACTGGCCATAGCGACTTCGATCTAGATTTACAGGCAATGCAGATGGGAGCGGCCGAGTTTCTCATAAAAGGACAGCTCACGGCGCCCTTGCTTGAGCGCACCGTACGGTATTCAATTAAGCACGCACTTGACATGCAAGAGCTTAGAGAAAGCAAAGCGCAAATTCTACAGCAAGATAGAATGGCATCTCTGGGACTTCTCGCCTCTAGTCTCGCTCATGAAATCGGAACACCGCTCGGTATTATTCGTAGTCGCGCCGAACTTGTCGAAAAGCGTTCGGCAATAAATGATTCGCTCAAACAGGACATGGGAGTGGTGATCACGCAAATTGATCGCATCACTAAACTTGTTCAGTCGCTTCTCAATTTAGCGAGAGAAAAAAAGGCGACCCATGCCGTTTCCGTCGATCTCGATTTAGTTATCGAAGACATTCTCAATCTCATAAAGCACGAAATTAGTCGCAAAGGAATTCTTTTGGTGCTTGAGGTACAATCCGGTTTGCAGGTAAAGGCTGAAGCCGGCCCGCTGAGCCAGGTCCTTCTTAATTTGCTAGTGAACTCCATCCATGCAATTGAAGAGAGGCAAGCAACGATTGAAAAGACCGAGGGACATCAGATTACCCTATCGACAAAATCTTTCGCTGACTCGATCGAAATATCTGTCAAAGATACCGGCTGCGGAATTCCAGATAAAAATTTTCCACACCTTTTTAAACCGTTTTTCACTACAAAAGATATCGGTCTCGGAACAGGACTAGGATTAGCAACCTCCTATCGCCTTGTTCATTCTTGGAGCGGCTCTATTTTTGTGCAGAATTCAAAGCCCCTTGGTGCAATCTTCACGTTGAAACTCGAAAAACCGAGAAAATAATTTTCGCTTAGCCAATTTGTCCAAATCGCAACGACAATACGTCAATTTATTTCTCTTTAATAGCGCTCTAGCTTTAGAAATTTTTGGCACTTATCATGCAGCCAATGGTATTTTAACTTATCAGGAGGAAGAACTAATGTTGAAAAATAAAATCAGCGTGGTTGTCATTGATGATGACAAAGAAGATTTTCTCTTAATTCAAGATCTACTAAACGAAGTAAAAGATGTTGAGTATTCGATAGAGTGGATATCAAATTCGAACTCGGCGATCGAGTCTATCAAATCTCAGCAGGCCGACATTTATCTTGTCGACTATCGCCTTGATCACCGCACGGGGCTTGATATTCTCGACGAGATCCGACCTCTCGAGTTGAACAACACTATTATTCTCCTCACCGGAGAGGGCGACCATAAAATCGACTTATCGGCAACGCAAAAAGGAGCTTCCGATTTTCTAAGTAAAAATCTGCTAAGCAGTCAACTGCTCGAGAGATCGATTCGTTATTGCCTCAAAAGATCAGAAGACCTTCACAAAATTAGAAATGCAGAAAAATTTAAATTTGAAAAAGAAAAATCAGATTTAGCTAATCAAGCGAAAAGCCGCTTTTTAGCACATATGAGCCATGAAATCCGCACGCCCCTCGGAGCGATTCTTGGCTACGCTGATCTTGCGCTTGATCTAAGCGCAACAGAGAATGAAAAAACACAGTGTCTGAGTGTTATTAAAAGAAATGGGCAACACATGCTCGAACTTATAAATAATATACTAGAAATATCAAAGATCGAAGCCGGGTACCTTGAGATCATCAATACGAGCTTTGATTGGAAGCTCATTTTTTTAGAAGTTATTGAACTTTTACTGCCCACAGCGCTCGCGAAGAATATCACTCTCAAACATCACATTTCTGGGAAGCTACCTTCTCATATAAACTGCGATCCAAAAAGATTTCGCCAAATCATCACGAACCTCATCGGGAATGCCATCAAGTTTACCAACAAGGGAAATATAAGCTTGGATTTTAAACAGGCCATCGACGTGGAAACGAACGGCGCCAACCTACAGTTGTCTGTAAAAGACACAGGAGTGGGCATCGCTCAGTGCGAACAGAAAGATCTTTTTAAGCCTTTTCAACAAACCGCTTCTGGCCGAAATTGCAAATTCGGGGGGACGGGTTTGGGACTAGACTTATCGAGAAAGTTGGCGATTGCTTTGGGAGGCAACATCGAACTCATTGAAAGTGCCTATCAGATTGGTAGTACTTTTTTGCTAACGCTGCCCACGGGCTCTCTCGGACCAATAGTTAATACAGACTTAATGACCGGGATAAAATTCAAAACGGTCGCCACGCTTGAGCCAACATCAGCTTAAGACTTTAAATTTATCTCAGCATAAATCAAAGGTCCATTTAGTTTGCTCCACCGGTTCCGCAGTCCGAGCAGTATCCATAAAACACGACAGAAAGTTTCGCTTTCGAGAAATCGTGGATCTCTTTGAGAGCTTTTTCAATTCTGTTAAATAACTTCGCATCGCCTTTTTTAACTTCTCCACAAGCTTTACAAATATAAAAGTGATGTATTTTTTTGTCGTATATGAACTGATAAGCTTTTCCTGTTTTTGGAAGATCTAATTCTTGAATAAGATCAAGCGCGATAAATTTCTCAATATTTCTGTAGACAGTTGTGCGATCAATGTTAGGCAAGTGGAGACAAAGATGCGCATGAACCTGCTTAGCTGAAACTGTCTTATTCTGGTTATCGAGAAAGAACTGAATGAGCAATTCTTTTGAGGCTGTCATCCGCAACCCTTTTGATTTTAAATACTCGCTGAGATCTTTTCTTTTTTTCATGCCCAGTCCTTCGATAGGAGGTCGCGTGATGAGAGCAGTCAGTTTCTGACTCAAGGCCTAGTACCCCCGGCGTTTAATAAATTTTTATTAGCGTGTCGCTTTAAAATTTGAAAATAGAGCATCAAACCAAATAATGAACCGGAGGTGACAACCGGGACGACGAATCCTAAATACTGCAGCTTCGTAAAGGCGTAGCCTCCACAGACAGAACCGAAACCAAAAAAGAAAATAATTCCAGCGCGCATCAAGTTCGCATGAACTTCTCCTGAAATATCATGTTTGAGTTTTTCACGATTTAAAAATCTCACAATTCCAAGGCCAAGATCGGTTGTGATCCCGGTCAAGTGTGTCGTCCGAATCACCGACTTAGAAACGCTCGTGATCGTCCCATTCTGAACACCGCAGGTAAAGCATAAAATAATGAGCAAGAAGTAGTCTCTGTAGAACTCCATAGGTTCGCCAAATTTACCGAAGAAACCAGAAAGACCCAAAACTAAAACAGTGCAGATGAGTGTAAAAATAAATCCAAAAGTGAGATAGTATTTAGGCCGTTTGTGAAGGCGCACTCGCACATCCACGAGTTGTCCACTCAACATGCATCCGAAAAGAAAAAATAAAGGGACGATTAACATTCCAAAAGCATGGCTATTGTCAGGCTGATTGATCTCGTAACCAAAAAACGTCGCAAAACCCGTCACGTGCGATACGAAACGGTGGCAGGCCATAAATCCGCCGATATTCAGAAGGCCAGCCTGAAAAGCTAATGACATCCAAATGGCGATGTTGGCTGGCGTATATTGCGAAATAGATTCGTTATCGTATAACATGAATAGACTTTACTGCATCATGTTGCATTAGTAAATACGACTATTTAGGTCTAGGCTTAATAACTAGAGGCTTAAAGCGCCACGTAATGGGTCAAGACTTCAGTCAGTAAATTTCTCTGAATGGGCTTTGTCAAAAATTCGGTAAAGCCTGATTCGAAGCATTTGTCTCTCTCTTCTTTCATCACGTGAGCCGTCAACGCGATGATCGGCCCCGAATAGTTAGCCCGACGAAGTTTTTTTGTCGCTTCATGACCGTCGAAGACTGGCATTTGAATATCCATCAACACAACATCAAAGTGTTCTGCCAGCGCGAGAGTCACTCCAGCCGCGCCATCAAAAGCGAGCTTCACCACAGCCCCTTCTTTCTGCAAATAAGTCGTGATGAGCATTCGATTGTCTGGAGAGTCTTCGACTAAAAGAACTTTTAGACCACGTAAGACTTGAGTATCCTTGTGAAACCCGGTCGGCGCGCCCGCAACCAATCCCAAAGCATCTATACCTACGAGCTTTGCGTGAGATAAAATTTCTGCGTGTACCTCAACCAAAAATGCACTACCCAATCCTGGTTCACTTTCTATGAGCTCGAGTTTTCCGCCGAGCGCTTCTGCGAGACGCTTCGATAAGGCTAATCCTAAACCAGTTCCGCCGAACTTTCGCGTTGTAGAAGTATCCGCTTGCGTAAATGGCTGGAAGAGTCTTGATTCCTGTTCTTTTGAAATACCAATTCCGGTATCTTTCACGATAAACTTCAACACGGGGCTAGCAAACTCGATACTCAATTCAACGTAGCCTTTTTCGGTAAATTTGATCGCGTTACCGATCATATTGTTAAGTATCTGTCGAAGTCGTACTGGGTCCGAAGAAATCACGTCGGGAAAAGCAGTGGCGGCGGTGAACTGAAACCTGATTCCGTTCTCGGCGGCTCTAAATCGCATGATCGAAGTGACCTCGGCCAGCAGTTCAGTGAGAGAAAATTGTACGCTTTCCGCACTCACCATCCCAGATTCTACTTTTGAAAAGTCAAGAATGTCGTCTATGAGTCTTAAGAGTTGTTGGGAGTTGCGCTCGACAATCGCCATGTAGTTCTGATTTTCTTCTGAACTGTTTGCTGGGTTTTTCATGAGATCAATGAAACCCAAGATCGCTCCGATCGGGGTCCTGATTTCGTGTGACATATTCGCGAGAAACTGGGTTTTCGAAGTGTTTGCTCGCTCCGCGTTCCCGACTGCCTGCTCTAGCTCAGTCTGGCCTTTTTTAAGTTCTTCTAAAAGTTTTTTTTGCTCATTTTCTGAAGCTCGGCGAACACTTATATCGCGAATTGCACTAGAAAATAGAATGCCTTTTTCAGTTTTAAGCGGGCTGAGAGAAATATCGACAGGAAACTCTGTACCGTCTTTTCGCATTCCGTATAGTTCAAGTTCGAGTCCCATTGGTCTTGTTTTAGGTTGAGCATTGTAATGAGCACGCTGATGAATGTGAGATTGCTGAAAACGTTTCGGCATTAACATTTCGACCGGTTGGCCTATCAGTTCAACACTCTGGTAACCGAAAATCGTTTCGGTCTGCTTATTGACGAGTTCGATTCTGCCCAGTTCATTAACGATGACCATGGCGTCAGGTGCGGTCTCCAGCAACCCGCGGAATCTTGCTTCCGCAGAGACAAGCGCTTTACGCTGCTGGAAATACTCGATAAAAATATTCACCTTACTCTTAACCGCGTGAGGGTCTAAAGGCTTTAAAAGAAAATCCACCGCGCCGAGTTCATAGCCCTTAAACGAAAAGTTCTGATTTTGAGCGGTCGCAGTTACAAAAATAATAGGGATGGATCTCGTCTTACTGGTCCCGCGCATCAGTTCGGCGAGTTCAAATCCATTCATTTCTGGCATTTGAACATCAATGAGTGCAAGCGCAAATTCATGTAGCACCATAAATTCTAAAGCTTCTATTCCAGATTTGGCTTCAAAAATGATCACGTCATCCCGCCTCAGTAAACCCTCTAATGCAAGAAGGTTATCTTTCAGATCATCCACGAGGAGAATCTTAGTCAGATCGCTCGGCTGAGGATCTGCGGAGTTTCTAAAACTCATTTCAGTCTGACTTATACTGTTCATACAATGCTCACCCTATGTTTTTCCGTTTGAGGCATCCGGACCCTAATGAGCGAAAGAAGCTTTTCTAGATCAACTGGCTTAGAGACGTAGTCGTTTGCGCCCGCTTCAATACAGTTTTTCTGATCGTCTTTCATGGCCTTTGCAGTGACGGCAATTATCGGAAGATCTGCAAATCTTTTCTGGCTTCTTATTTTTCTGGTGGCTTCGTAGCCGTCCATTTCTGGCATCATAATGTCCATGAGAACTAAGTCGATCGAAGGATCTAGATTCAACTTCTCGAGCGCTTCTTTGCCATTCCTTCCAACGAAAATTGTAGCACCTTTTTGTTCAAGGGCTGAAGTCAAAGCAAAAATATTTCTAATGTCATCATCCACTAAAAGAATTTTTCGGCCCTTGAAAGTTTGTTCGCGATTCCTCACGGTTTTAATCATCTGTCGTTGCTTTTGCGAAAGTTTGGATTCCCTGCGGTGAAGAATCAGGATGACTTCGTCGAGGAGCTTTTCGGGCGATTTTGTACCTTTAATGATGATCGCTTTCGAGAATTTTCGTAAGCTAACCTCTTCGGTTGGCGACGGTGAAGCTCCGGTGTATATAATAACTGGAGGAATCGTCGCGATTTCTTCGAAAGCTAGTCTCTCCAGAAGTTCCCTGCCCGACAAATCGGGAAGGTTTAAATCCATAATCATGCAATCAAAAACGGTTTTCTTGAGCTGATCAATAGCATCTGCAGCTAATGCCACAGTGATAATTTCGGTGGCCTCGTCAGCAATGAGACTAGAGATGCTCGTTTGCCGAAGCCCATCCCCTTCGACAATTAAGACCCGATTGAGCTTTTGTAAAAACTTTGCTTCGAGTTTTTCAAACGCATTTATAATTTCGTCATGCTTGACGGGCTTAAGCATGAATCCAATCGCTCCCATCCTAAGTGCGGCGTCAGCATGGTCTTCGACCGACATCACTTGTACCGGTATATGTCGAGTTCTCGGGTTTTCTTTAAGACGATCCAATACGGTGAGTCCCTGATGGTCTGGTAGCTTAAGGTCGAGAACAATTGCGTTCGGAGCGTATTCGAGCGCCATCTCGAAACCTTCGTCTGCACCCTGACCCACAATACATTTGAATTTTAGCTCGTGAGCAAGATCAAATAAAATCTTCGCAAATTTTACATCGTTTTCAATAACGAGAATTGTCCGGCCGGAAGTACCCAGATCAGCGCGATCATCTTCAAATGGAAGTTGCGAGGGCGGTAAAAGTTTTTCAAAATGCCTAGGCTTCCCCGTGTCCTTTTGAAAGGTCGGGTCAGGAAGATCCGAAATCGACGACTCATTCAACAACTCTGGCAAAATCAAAGTGAAACGACTTCCTCTGCCGGCATCGCTCTCGACTTCAATACTCCCACCCAATAGTTTTGCAAGATCTCTGGAGATTGAAAGTCCGAGACCGGTACCTCCGTACTTTCGGTTCGTCGTCCCATCGGCTTGTCGAAAGGCTTCAAAGATAATCGACTGTTGCTCTTTCGGTATTCCAATTCCGGAGTCGCTCACCTCAAACGCAATTGCCGCTGCCGAATGACGGTACAATCTGATTTTTACCGTGCCCTGCTCGGTAAATTTCAAAGCGTTTGAAATGAGATTTTTCAAGATCTGATCAAGCCGCTGCCGATCAGTCAAAAAAGTTTGTGGCAGATCGACCGCTTGGGTCACCTCGAAATTAATATTCTTCTCTTGCGCCGAAGACTGAAAAGTTTGTTTCAGCCCTTCAATGACTTTTACGATAATGACCTTTTCTATCCTGATGTCGAGCTTACCCGCCTCAACCTTCGACAGATCCAAGATATCGTTGATCAAATTAAGCAGGTCGTTACCCGATGAATAAATCGAGGCAGCAAACTGCATCTGCTCCTCGGTGAGATTATCATTAGGATTATCCATGAGAAGTTTAGCAAGAATTAAAGAACTGTTCAGAGGAGTCCTCAACTCATGAGACATGTTCGCAAGAAACTCGGTCTTATATTGACTTGCTCGTTGGACCTCGCTCGCTTTTTCTTCTAGCAAGACTTGAGCTTTGTTCAGAGCTTCATTTTGCTTCTGAACTTTCTTCCGCACCTCTGATGTATTGATAGCAATTCCGATGTTCTCAGATACGTGGCTTAAAAATGCTCTTTGATGTTCCGTAAATGGTCGTAATGAACCTAATTCGATAACTCCCGTGACTTCATTTTCATAAAGGATGGGGCATATTAAAAGCGAACGCGGGATCATTTCTCCTAGTGCACATTCAATTTTACTAAAATAACCTTGTGGAACATCGTCAATAATCAACGGGCGTTTCTCTTTCGCGACTTGACCAATTAAGCCTTCACCGAATTTAATCAGTCGCTCTGAAAATTGAAGCTCTGGCAGAGCATATCCACTCACCCGTTGTAGTTTTTTGTCATCAGTGACCAAGTAAAATGCTCCAACCTGAGCATTTGTGAAAGGCACCAAATGACTTAAAATACGCTCCCCGAGGCGTGAGATAATTTGTTCGCCGCGCATTCTCTCGGATAGAGCGATTTGGCCTTCGCGAAGATAATCTAGTTCACGAAATTTTTCTCTGAGGGACGCCTCGGACTGCTTTCGCTCGGTGATGTCGCGCTCGGTGGTAGCGATTCCCGTGAGCTTTCCTTTTTCGTCTGTGAGCTTTGTATTGGTCAGCCAAACATCAATAATCCGGCCGTCTTTATGCTTTCGTTTTGTCTCTAAATTTGGAAGCAGCTCACCTCGCTTTAATGAAGCCAACAATCCACGAGCTTCCTCTTGATATTCTGTCGGAACCGTATCGACAATATTCATGCTGAGGGCTTCTGCCTGCGAATAGCCGTAAATGATCTCGGCCGCCTTATTCCATGCTAAAATATTTCCTTCTAAATCCTGAAAAGTAATCGCATCATTAGAATCTTGAATCACCGTCGCCATTCGGCGAAACTTTTCAAGCGCACCCATACGCTCAGATATATCTCGTTCGGTCGTGGCGATTCCGGTCAAATTCCCTTTTTCATCTGTGAGCTTTGTATTGGTCAACCAGACATCAACGATTCGACCATCTTTCGTTTTACGTTTTGTCTCCAGAGTGGGAACGAGCTCTCCCCGTTTGAGGGAGGCAAGAAATCCTCGTGCTTCCTCTTGATACTCAGTGGGCACCGTATCCACGACGTTTTTGGTAAGCGCTTCGGCCTCTGAAAAACCATACATGATTTCAGCGCCACGATTCCAGGCTAAAATATTTCCTTCTAAATTCTGAAACGTGATTGCATCATTAGAGTCTTGAATCACGGTCGCCATTCGACGAAACTTCTCTAAAGTTTTCGTCTGCTCAGTAATGTCACGTTCTGTAGTAGCGATCCCAGTCAGTTTTCCTTTGTCGTCAGTCAACTTTGTATTCGTGAGGCCGACATCAATAATTCGGCCATCTTTATGCTTACGTTTCGTTTCTAAACTGGGTAGCAGCTCCCCCCGCTTCAACGACGCCAAGAGACCACGGGCTTCTTCTTGATATTCTTTAGGTACGGTGTCGACAATATTCATTCGAAGAGCTTCTGCCTGCGAATATCCATAAATGATTTCGGCGCCTTGATTCCAAGCCAAAATATTTCCCTCTAAGTCTTGAAACGTAATCGCATCATTAGAATCTTGAATCACGGTCGCCATTCGACGAAACTTTTCTAATGATCCCATTCGCTCAGTAATATCACGCTCGGTCGTGGCGATTCCGGTAAGCTTTCCTTTATCGTCAGTGAGCTTTGTATTGGTCAGCCACACATCGACAATGCGGCCATCTTTTGTTTTGCGTTTTGTTTCTAGACTTGGCACTAACTTTCCGCGCTTAAGCGAAGACAAAAATTCACGTGCTTCTTCTTGGTATTCTGTGGGTACCGTATCTACGATGTTCATGCGAAGAGCTTCAGCTTCTGAGTAACCGTAAATTTGTTCTGCGCCCCGATTCCAGGCTAAGATATTTCCGTCTAAATCTTGAAACGTGATCGCATCATTGGAGTCTTGAATCACGGTCGCCATTCGACGAAACTTCTCTAAGGTTTTCGTCTGCTCAGTAATGTCGCGTTCGGTAGTAGCGATCCCAGTCAGCTTTCCTTTATCGTCGGTCAGCTTTGTATTGGTCAACCAGACGTCAATGATCCGACCGTCCTTATGCTTTCGTTTCGTTTCTAAGTTTGGCACGAGTTCACCTCGCTTCAGAGAGGCGAGAAACTCTCGAGCTTCCTCCTGGTACTCCTTGGGTACGGTATCAACGATGTTCATACTCAAGGCTTCAGCCTCCGAGTAACCGTAGATAAGTTCTGCGCCGCGGTTCCAAGCCAAAATATTGCCATCTAAATCTTGAAACGTAATTGCATCATTGGAATCCTTAATGACGGTCGCCATCCGACGAAATTTCTCGAGTGAACCCATTCGCTTCACGGGAGCCTTAGGATCTTTCAGTATTTTAGCTCTTTTGGCGGCTTTTCGAACTTGAAAGTTTTCTTTGATCATTTTTGACTCTCGATTTCTCGTCGAATTTGAAGTATTATGCGACTTAGCGTCACCGTACAAAGCTGCGCTCGTCGTGAGTCGTTAGCAACACTAATTAGATTTTATCTAAATCGGTTGGCTAAATAACTCGGTATTCTTTCAAAAAGCTGATGTAAAAATAATGGATGAGAATTTGTCTTGCATTCTCGAAACTGGACCCCTATCGTGTTGATGGGATGTTGTATTTTCCTTGTCCGGGAGCCTTCGGATTTCGTATTCTTTATTTCTGGATGAGAACGAGATTGTGGTAGAGCGCGTACAAGGGCATGTGAAGGGCTAATCGCTCTGGCTTTTTTGTCGTATTCCAGGTTCTTCTAAAGAGTCTATTTACGTTTGCTCGAAACATCGCGTATGTGTGATTCAGACTAAAAAGAGGATCAAATCCTCCGGCCTTACCGAAATCATCCTTGGTTTCATGCGAGCTTCCCTCCGACGGGACTTAAATTTAAAACAACTTGGTAGAGGCGTTCGGCAGAAGGAGTCTCATGAGAAGCAAACTCCAGTAATTTTTCTGAAAATTCATTACACATTTCGAGCAATTCTTTATGACGATCTTCATTGAGAGCAATCAGAAGCGTATTAGCTCGTCGCTCTTCTTGAGGATAAAGATCTAGAGCCTGACGAGCTAAGCTCAAAGCATTTTTATGAAATTGCCGAATCTTACGGCTTGGAACTCCGGGGTCGGTAACCGATAAGTTCGTATCTATGACGATCGACCCATCGATCGATTTTCTTAAATGCCCTTCGCGTAACAGAAACTGT
The DNA here is from genome assembly GCA_043746635.1 of Bdellovibrionales bacterium. Classification (GTDB taxonomy): domain Bacteria; phylum Bdellovibrionota; class Bdellovibrionia; order Bdellovibrionales; family JAMPXM01; genus JAYTQQ01. The sequence goes on from JAYTQQ010000121.1 coordinate 25,097, forward strand.
AAAGCTTTTTTCACGCGGCTTGAGGTCGCAACCGATCCGAGCTGACTTTCTAACAACGATGGATTCTTTCGGATCGCCGGAATAAGGAAGAGATCTTTCACGTAAAGATTAATCCAATCACTCAAGATACCAACTCCTACATTTTTGCTCGATTGCTTTGGTTTTTCTGGCAACCAAGTCGATCCATCATTTTGATTTTTCTCTTCGAGCCTCAAAACCCATTTCTGAAAAAAAATTCTTTCGGCAGAATTTAAATTGAGAAGCCGACCAAACTCTTCTACCCGGTCAAGCGTGAGCTTACGTTTTTTCTGTAAAACGAGTGAAACCAATGCCGGAGAAATGCGACGAAGACGGCGGGTCGCCAAGCGAACGCTGAACTGACGCTCGGTGGTTTTGCGATACAGAAGCATGTCGCGAATAAATTCGGACGGTTCTCCGTAACTATTGATTATGGGTCTTTCCATCACTGTCTCACTTCTGATTTATGTGAGTCCAATGTAAGTCAAATAAGGAGTTATAACAATAGGTTGGAATTTTTTTCAATTTACTTTGTAAACAGTGCGGTCAAGCTCACTCACGATGTACATCAAACTTTGCTCACCCATGAAAGGATCAAGTTCTCTAAAGTACCTCTTTAAGGCCTAGGCTCAATTAGGTTTTTAACATGTCAAAAAGATAGACAATTGGCCTTACCCTATTCTCTGCCATAGGCGTTTCTCAGGCACTTAAATTGAAACATCTAAGCTTAGATAAAACCTATCGAAGAGGTCATGTATGAGAAATTTTAGTTTATTCTTCCTTGTCTTTTTGTTTGCGGTCTTAGCAAAAGCCCAAACTGAAGGAAGCCTCCGCGCTGGTTATCCGGCTCCGCTGACAGAAGAAAGTTCTCGCGATCACTTTATCATTGAAGTCGGCTATATTGGCGCGATCAGCACAGATGAAAGCGATTTTTCAAACGTGCAACACGGACTCTCTGGTGGATTTTTATTTGATGTCTACGGCGAACATTATTTTACGGCCGAAACGGGGCTTTTTATGACCCAACAAGGTTTTGATTACAAGTCTGAAAAACTCACCGCCGTCGGAACAACTGACATATCGACGCTTCAAAACGTGAGAGTCGTTGGTAAGCTAACCTACATCGGGCTTCCGATTTTGGAAAAGTTCAATTTGGCAGGCCGAGTGACGAATACTCCGTTTATTATTGGTGGAGTCACACCGCAGTTTTTAGTCTCTAAAGACATCAGCGTTCAGGGTCAAGATACGAGCGGAAAGATTCAATCGACTCAGCCGACCGATACCGAGTTCGATCCTCCAACTTACGACATTACGGGCGTGATCGGCATTGGGGGAAGCTTCAAGTATAGTGAAAACAAGACTTTACTCATTCAGGCAACCTATAATCGCGGTTTCGTTCCGATCGATAATTTGCAGGCTGGTATTTGTAACCAAAGCTTCTTACTCACGGTTGGATTCGGAGTCGATCTCTAAACATTCGCTCGCGAAACGTTACGCGCTCAACGAAAGCGATACTAACCAACGGCATACCATCATAATCCAAACGTACCACCGTTCACGTGAACAGACTGAAGACCGACAACTGTAAACGGTTGCCCGAAAACAAACCTGCCAGCCTTTCGTATTTAAATATTATTTTATTTAACATAACGCAAAATCTCGCGGTGTATACACCGTTAAAACTACAGAGTCCCGCACCAAGAAGTCTCTCCATTGCCGAAACTAGGAACCCTTCAGTTGGGCTAAACCTTTTTCAGCAGCTTCTTTGGTTTCGCTGTTCGTAAGCCAGTCGGCCTCTACTTTGTCGACCTTCAACTGCACGGCACTGAGTTCAATGACTAACTCACGAAGCTCCGCGCCGCCTGAGCCTGACGCTATTTTCTGATTGAGATGTTGAAGATGTGTTTGTAAGAGCTGAAGAGATTTATCGAGCTCCACCAAATTGCGCTCGCTCTGGCGTAAAGTTTTGTCGAGCTGCTTTTTTGTCTCTTTGTAATTCGAAGCCGAGCCAGACGAAAGCGAACGCGAATCCGAAGAGACAACATCAAAAGCCGCATCGGTATTTACGTTCTTTGAAAACCCCCCTTTTTCGACACTCCAAACGTATTCGTCATAGGTGCCAGGATAAGCCCGCGCACGGCCGTTATTGATTTCGAGAATTTTCG
>JAYTQQ010000122.1:0-4458 GCA_043746635.1 Bdellovibrionales bacterium
GGTCGGAGACTTTGCGGTCGACAAATTTTTCTATTTGAAAAAGATTGAGGAGTTCGTTTACGCGTTTTTGAATATCTTCGGAATTCCAGCCTTTGATTGAATAAGAAAGGTTCTCGCGAACATTCAGAAATTGAAAGAGGCATTCTCGCTGCGGAACGAAGCCAATATTTCGACGATAGGTCGGAACCAAAATCTTATGTTGAGAGTTTTGCCAAGTCTCATCTTTGAATTTAATTTTCGCGTTCGCATTCTCTGTGAGGCCCATGAATATTTTAAGTAGACTCGTCTTGCCGCAGCCCGAAGGGCCGAAGATCGACTTAATGAAGTTATTGTCGACGAATTTAATTTCTCCGGTTGCTTTGAGGTGAACTTCATCTGAGATAGGGTGGTCGATGCTAAATTTAAGAAGAGAATTCATCGTCTGTACCCGGTCTTCTTTTTAAGGACACTGATGAAGAGCAAAATTCCGAAACTGAAGCAGAGTAGAAAAATAGAAGTGCGGTGAGCCGATTTGAAATCGAGAGACTGAACCTGATCATATACCGAGATCGAAAGCGTTCGCGTCTCGCCTTGGATGTTACCGCCAATCATGAGGACGGCACCAAATTCGCCGAGTGTGTGGGCGAAACTCAAGAGTACTCCGGTGTAGATAGAATTTTTCGCGAGGGGCAGAGCGACCCTGAAGAAGGTCTTCGTTGGGGAGTCGCCAAGACTTGCCGACACTTCAAAAAATTCACGGTCGACTCCTTGAAATCCGGTGACGAAGCTTTGAAACGCAAAAGCGAAACTGTAGATCACCGACCCGACGACGAGACCCGTGAAAGTAAATGCCCAGCCGACCGAGCTAAGCCCGATCAATAAATAAAAGCCTAAAACCGTTGGAGGAAGGACAATGGGAAGTAACAAAAAAGTTTCGAAGACGCTCGTCCAATGTGATTTTGAATTCGCAACGAAATAGGCAAGCGGCAGGCCAAAAACAAGCAAGATGATGCTCGTGACGCTTGCGAGCTTGAGGCTGAGACAAAGGGCACTCAGTTCAATCATTTCGCTCCAATAGAATGAAAACCATTTTGCGCAAAAATCGACTGCGCTTTTTCATTCAAAATAAACTTTGTAAACCGCTCAGCAGTCGCTTTATTTTTTGATTTTTTCAAAATAACAAAAGATTGTATAAGAGGCCGGTAGAGACTTGATTCAACCACATGGCAGTCCGCAGACTTCATCTCGGGGGTGAGACTTATGCTTTGCGCGATAAGACCAGCCGCCGCAGCACCGACTTGAAGAAATTGTGCCGCTTGCGAAACGTTTTCGCCAAGAACCAGTTTGTCTTTAATTTGATCATAGACTTTCGAATTTTTGAGAGCTTCGACGGCGATGCGTCCATAGGGAGCGTGCGACGGGTTAGCGATCGATATTTTTTTGTATTTGGAGCCGGTGAGAGCTTTCATGCTGCTTGCTCCGCAAAGGACGAGGACGCCTTGGGCGTAGGATTGAGGTTTGTCGACACTGAGGCCAGATGTCGCGATTTCGTCAGCGTACGTAGAGTCAGCCGAAAAGAAAATATCAAAATCGGCGCCGCTTTTAATTTGGGTAACGAAGTTACCGCTAGAGCCATAATTTTCAGAAAATTCGATATCTCCGTTTACTTCTTTAAAGCTCGTGATGAGTTTTTGCATGACGAATCTAAGATCGGCAGCTCCCGCAATTTTAATTAACGAAGCGGCTTGAGCAACAGGTGAAAACAGAAGCAAAAGAACGAAATATTTTTTAAGCATGAGTATGATCTTCTTGAGTTTCGGGTTCGTGAGAACAGAGCGCGTGGCCTTGAAGCCATTCGCTATCGCCATCTTCGTAATGTTCTTTTTTCCAAATGGGTGAGCGGTGTTTTAATTGCTCGATGACGTACCGACTTGCTTTGTAAGATTCGTCACGGTGCCGCGAAGACACGACGATCACGACACTCAGCTCGCCAATGTCGAGGCGGCCTTTGCGGTGCCAGAGATGAACGTGAAGATCTTTGCCCCACTTCTCTTGGGCTTCGAAACAAATGTCTTGAAAGGATTTGAGAGTCAAAGGGTCGAAGGCGTCATAACTCACTCCCAAGACTTTTTTGCCTTGGTTATGGTTTCGGACTATTCCTGAAAAAATACATTGGGCGCCGTGGGACGGAGACGGCCCACTTTTTAAAATATCGTCGAGCAGCAGCTTGTTTGTCAGTATTTGAACATCAATCATGCGACAAATCCTTGAGAGTGGAGTGTAAAAACATTTACAAAGTCTTGATTTTTAAGTGATGAAATTTCTTCATCAAGAACGACCCAGCTATTGGCTTCGAGGAGCGATGAAACCATCGAGGACATTTGGCCTTCTAAAATTTCAACTTTTGGAACCATATCGGTAAGATCAAGGCGCGCCTTCAAGAACAGTTTTAAGCCTTTTGGCTTTTCTAAATCTTTTTGGAGTTGCGCGCGCATCGGCTTTTCTTTGGATTTCGAAAAAAGAGTTTGTAAGAAGCTTTCAATAAAAAATCGAAAGCCGACGACGCTCGAAACAGGATTACCAGGAAGAGAGAAGATCGTGGTCTGGCCAAGTTCGGCAAACAAAATAGGTTTGCCCGGGCGTATCGCAACCTTATGGAAATGAGTTTTTGCTTTTAGTTCGTTGAGTGCCTCGGCAACAAAATCAAACTGTCCCATCGAAACTGCACCCGTTGTAATAATCAGGTCGAATTTCTTTTCGCTGAGGGTACGCACCAAGTTTTTAAATTCGTCTTTGCTATCATCTGAAAGTAAGAACTTTTCGATGGTCGCAGGCCAAGAGTCGAGAGCGAGTTGCAGGTACGGTTGAGTTGAATTACGAATCTGCCATGGCTTTGGCGTTTCTTCGAACCGGACAAGTTCTTTGCCGGTTGCAATGAGAGCAATTCTAATTGGAGAATAGATCTCTAATTCGTTTATTCCGAGCGAAGATAAAGCAAGAACGTGCTCGGGCATAATCGAGTCACCTGGATTTAAAATGACAGAACCGATTTTAAAATCGTGGCCCGCTTCACGTAAATTTGTTTTCGGAGCCAAAGGTGCACGGATACGGATGCTCAAAGCGTCGCCTCTTAAGTTTTTGACGACCTCACAGTCTTCGATTTTTACACAGCAGTCGTAAGATTCAGGTATTGGTCCGCCGGTCATGATCTCGTAAGCAGTGATCAAAGAAGCTGACGACTTCCCGACTGACTGATCACCGGCGGCGAGACTTCCTAAAACTTCGAAATTTAAAGGGTGTGCCTCGCTCGCCGAAAGAGTTTGCGAAGACCTGAGTGCAAATCCATCCATTGCTGAATTATCAAATGAAGGGATTTGCTCTTCGGACCTAACAGAACGACTTGAAATTTTTGATACAGATTTGAGTAAGCTCACTTTTTCAGTCGTTAAAAACTTTCTCTTTGCAAGCGCGATTTCTTGGATGGACTCCAGGGCTTCACGATACGGGATCATGATTTCCTCCGCGCATCGTGTGAAGTGCATGCCTTAAAATTGGAGCCAGCGCATCGAGAGCTTCGCGACAAGCGTTTTGACTTCCTGGTAGTGCGATGACGAGAGTTTCGCCAATCGCGCAGGCGAGAGATCTACTCAGCCAAGCAGTCTGAATATGTTTAGAGCCATCTTGTCTTAAAAGCTCGCCAAAGCCGGCAATCAATCTAGAGGCAATCGCTTGAATAGCCTCGGGCGTAACATCTCTCGGACTTAAGCCTGTGCCACCCGTCGTGATGATCAGTTGAGGATTTTTTGTTTCGATCACGTATCGAATCGCTTTTTGAATTTCAGAAATGTCATCACTCACGCAAGAATGATCGAGAAGCTTGGCGCCTTCAGAAGCGAGTCGCTGGTTGAGGTAAGTTCCCGATTTATCATTCGCTTGGCCTTTCGAGACTCGGTCACTGATGGTTAGGACGGCGATGGTAATATCTTGAAGTTTAGGCTTCAGCTGCGCCGTCAAAAATTCGTTTTGAAAATGAGGGTTTCTCCATAGACCAGATTTGCCACCTTCTTTAAAGTTGAGTCTGATATTTTTTATCTCTATGACTGGATCAACCGCTTTTGAAAGGTCATAAATAGTCAGGAGTGCGCCGTTGACGCCGCAAAGGGCTTCCATCTCGACGCCTGTTTGGGCCGTCGTTCGGACCTCGCAAAATACTTTGACCGACAAATCGCTTTCGTTCAGCTCAAATTTGAGATGCACCGAATGAAGAGGTAACGGATGGCAAAGCGGAATGAGATCACTTGTTCTCTTAGCCGACATGATCCCGGCTACTTCTGCGAGGGCCAAAACATTTCCTTTGGGATTTCTATTTTCTTTCACGGCAAGAAATGCGGCCCTCGATAAAACGATTTCGCCCTGAGCTTCGGCCCTGCGCCTCGTTGCTAGTTTTTCGCCGACGTCGATCATATGAAAAGAAGAGCG
>JAYTQQ010000123.1:0-3741 GCA_043746635.1 Bdellovibrionales bacterium
CATTCAGAAATAAAGAAAACCGAAATTCGAAAGCTCCCCGGATGACAAAAACCAAATCTTCATCAACACGCTAAGGGGCCAGTTTTCAACTGAAAAGAGAACCGCCGGAATTTTCATTGTGAAACCCATCTCTGAAGCATAGAATGCTTTCGTGTACAAACTCAGAGACTACCAACAGCAAGCCGTTAACAACGTCATCAAATTTTTTCAGAAAAAGCGCGATCCCGCTCTTATCGTTTTGCCAACGGGAGCTGGTAAGAGTCTCGTCATTGCTGAGCTTGCTCGTATTGCCAAAGGCCGAGTTTTAATTTTAGCTCACGTAAAAGAATTGGTTGAGCAAAATTACGAAAAGTACAAATGCTATGGCCTCGAAGCAGGGATATTCTCGGCCAGCCTGGGCAAAAAAGATTCAGATCATAAAGCAATTTTCGGTAGCATTCAATCGGTTGCGAGAGCTCGAGATGAATTTTTTGATGATTACTCGTTACTTATTATCGATGAGTGTCACCGTGTCGCCGACGAAAGTGCAACTCAGTACCAAGAAGTAATTAAAAAATTAATGGATCGCAATCCAAAACTTTGTATTTTGGGCCTCACCGCAACACCCTATCGAATGGGCCTCGGCTGGATCTACGAATATTCGCAACGTGGCGAGATCAAAACAGATAAGAAAAGATTTTTTAAACAATGTGTTTACGAGTTGTCACTCGGATACATGATTCAGAATAAATATTTAACGGTCCCGGTGAAAGTGGATATTCCGGTCACGAGTTATGATTTTTCAGAGCTTATGAATAGCGATCGAGCTTTTACGGTAGCTGACGTCGAAGAAATTTTAAAAAGTCAAAAACGACTGACCCCTTTAATCGTCAGAAATATTATCGATATTACTGAACGTTACGAAAGAACTGGCGTCATGATCTTTAGTAGCTCTGTGAAGCACGCAGAAGAAATCATGACGTACTTACCTGCTGGCTACGCAAGGCTCGTGTTGGGTGATACAGAAATGAAGGATCGCAGCGATATTATAAATGATTTCAAAGAGCGAAAATTTAAATATCTGGTCAACGTTTCGGTTCTCACAACAGGATTCGATGCTCCTCATGTAGATGTCATCGCGATCTTGCGCCCGACAGAATCGAATAGTTTGTATCAACAAATTGTTGGCCGTGGCTTACGGCTTTCAGAAGCTAAGAAAGATTGTTATGTTTTAGATTACACCGGCATGGGTCACGACATCTACGCGCCCGAGATTAGTGACAAGCGGCCAAGGAAGGATACCCGCGCGGTCATTGTGCCGTGCCCCGAGTGCGGCTTTGAGAATAATTTCTGGGGCTATGCCGACGACGACGGAATTGTTTATGAGCACTTTGGAAGAAAATGTCGTGGCGCCAATCAGGATCCTCAAACTTTGGAAGTTAAGGCTTGCGGGTATCGATTTCGTTTGAAGATCTGCCATGTGTGCGGTGCCGATAATGATATTACCGCACGTGATTGCGAGAAGTGTAAGGCGGTGTTAATTGATGCCGACACGAAATTGAAGCAGGCGAAGCTTTCTAAGAACGCGCATGTGTTAACACCAGACCGAATTACGTTTGAGGAGCGGTTTGATAAGAATGATCGGCCGTATCTCGAGGTTCGGTATTACGATCACGATGCTCAGTATGTAAGTGAAGCGCATTTTTTTAATAATCCATCAGCCATTAAGAAATTCAATATTGATTTTTTGCGTTCTCATTTGCGGAGGCCCGAGTTAGCTGTAGATTTCAGTAGCCCGATACAAGTAATCAAGTATCAATTGCTTTTTCGATTGCCGGCGTTTGTGATTGCCCGGATGCAAGATAAGTATTGGAAGATCACTGAAAAAGTTTTTGCGGAGGATTTATAGATATTGCTGAGCTGACCGCATTAGTCTCAAAGCATAATTTCAGCTGCTGGATTGATACGCAACGCCTACGTGACAAACCTAATAAGTTACAAAGTTATCTAACTTAGCTTAAGCAGGACGTTCATATTCGTCTCATCCTTAAAATTTGCCGTGCCCCTCGGCGCTGGTCGTCTCTCTTCCGCGCGGATTCCCCGGTGCTCTTATTTCACGATCCACTATTTGTGACTCGCATAGCGAGTTGAAATACTACCCCGAGCGGGGAATCAAAAATCTGCAGACCAACTGACGACCCAGTGACAAAGTTTGTCCCTCCGATTGAAAACATTTTGTATTTTTGTGAGTTCGGGTTTGTGGTAAATTGGTTTCTTTCAAAGAGGTTTTAAATGAAATACTTATTAGGGATGTTCTTACTCATATCTACGGTTCAAGTTCTTGCAATCAGTAACGACGCCGTCTGTGTGTTCGATCACAAAGATTACGATTCTCCGGGATTTGGAATTCCTAAGCATAGCGGGATTCATACATTTGGTCGTTTCGGGTGCCACTATATTTGTTCTTGCAAAGGTAAATCAATGCGTGTGGTTCACGTTCTTGAAGAGAGCCATTTAGACATGGATACAAAAAACGGAACGGGAGGTCCTAAAAGAGCGAAGTGGTTTATTTGCCCTTACTCTACTAAAAATTGGAGGCCCATCATGACCACGGGCGAAGAAGCAGCCGCTTATGGAGCAAAATTAATCGCTTATAACGTTGAAGTTGATTACTCGCCAAGAGCTGCTACTGAATTTTTCACTCCTAAGAATTCGAAGGATGTCAACTCAGCACAAATTCATGCATGGGCTGAAAGTCAGTGCCAATAGGATAACGTCATGAGGCGGTCGTTTTACTTTTAACGGTGATTCTTTTATAATCTTTCGAAGCTGCTTTGAGATCGGATTTTCACTAATATCCTAAATTCATTCCCAAATCGACTGCTACCGTGAAGCTACTCGAACTGGGCGGACCAAGGATTTCAAAGGCTTACAAAACCACCAGGGAGCGAATCTATCTCGATCTGACAGAACTGGAAGATTACGTTGGATCGAGAACTGGAAAATCGAAAAATTGACCGATCATTTCGAAATCAGTCGCACCGCTGTGAAAGAACGGCTTCGTGTAATTGCTGATTATGCATAGATTATGGATGACTCCAGCGACGAGCATCGATTTAAAGCGATTGGAATGTCGAATAAGTCGCAGATTCTTTTGGTTGTCTACTGTTACCGAGACGAGGATATGATTCGAATCGTTTCGGCAAGAAAAGCCAATAAGGCAGAGGTTAAAATATGGCAAGACGTAAAAAAGTGACCGACGAAGAATTTATGAATCAGTCGATCGACATTGATTCTATTGTTCGAGTTCGGGGAACGGTGCCAGGGCGAATCGAGGCCGTCGCATTATCTAAAATGAAAAAGGAATCACGCTTCACAGCATGGGTTTCGCAAAAAGATTTTGAGGACTTCAAGAAAATTTCGACAAAAAAAGGTATCGGTTATCAAACCTTGCTTGGAAGCCTTATCCATCAATATATTAACGGTGGATTGGTTGATGTCGAAGAAATCAGAAAAGCGATTCCTAATCTCAAGCTAAAAGTCAGGTAGGCAAAGCTGCTCGGCTCAGTCAGTAACTTCAGACTTTAAAATATGCCGATGATGTCACAAAGTTCCCTACTCGAACGGCTTACAATTTCGTCTGGTAATTCGACATAACCTGGGAGTCAGTGGTATTTGTATAAGTATCAAGTTGAGATGCTAAATAAATATCATTTTGATTCAAAAAATGCTTAAAAGTTTTTTATTCTTTTTTAGTCTAGG
>JAYTQQ010000124.1:0-4248 GCA_043746635.1 Bdellovibrionales bacterium
ACCAAATTTCGAAATTCAATCATGGGAGTAGGAGTCATGTGACTACCTCGTGATTCGCAAGCGGACCATCAAGAAACCCATGAATAAATTGTTGAACGCGCGGATCTTTGTGGGCTTTGGTTTCTTCAACCGTCCCGGTAATGACTAAACCTTGATCAACCACGAGTCCGATGCGATCCGCCATCTGAAAAGCGCGGTGCATATCATTTGTGATCGCAATGATCGTGCATTCGTTCTCTTTTTTGACCTGTAAAATGAGTTCGACGATTTTACGACTCGTGATCGGATCAAGACCCGCTGTCGGATCATCGAAAAGCAAGATTTTAGGTTGTAAAACGAGGGCGCGGGCAATGCCGAGGCGTTTTTGCATTCCACCACTGATTTCATCGGGAAATAAATCTTTGGATTCAATCAAACCGACGGCCGTTAGGTATTTTTGAATCGCCTGCTCGATTTCTTGCGGTGGCGAGTGATTCACTTCGCGCATCGCAAAAGCGAGGTTTTCAGAGACCGAAAGCGAATCGAAAAGCGCGTTTTTTTGAAAAAGCATCCCCATCTGGCGAATAATTTTCTCTCTCGCTTTGCCACGAGACGTCAGCAAATTTTCGTCGCCAATCGTGATTTCTCCTTCGGCGGGAGACAATAGTCCAGCGATCATTTTAAGCAAAAGGCTTTTCCCGAGGCCGCTCGGACCAACGAGAACAAAAGATTCACCGCTCGAAAGATGCAAATTCACATTTTTCAGGATGATTTCATCGCCGACGTTAAAGCCGATGTTTTGAAGTTGAATTTCTGATGACGCCATCCTGAACGAGTCCACCTAAAATTATATACTCTAGCTCCAGCTTTTTCGAATACTTGCCGTGAGCAGTGTTCGTTAGTAGTCTATATACTTCGCGATTAATTGAAACGTATTTTTTCGTAAATAGATCTTGGGAGACGAAATCACTCAAAAAATTATTTACTTAACTTAAGAAGGGATCTCTATGCATAAACGTAAAAAGATATCAGTCATCGGCGCTGGATTCGTAGGTTCAACTTGCGCACACTGGGCGGCTCAAAAAGAATTAGGTGATGTTGTTCTCCTCGACATCAATGAAGGTGCCGCGAAAGGAAAAGCACTTGATTTATTTGAAGCTTCTCCGGTTGAGACTTTCGATTCGAAAGTAACGGGAACAGCAAACTACGCCGATATTCAAGATTCAGACGTTGTGATCTTAACTGCGGGTATTCCTCGAAAGCCAGGCATGAGCCGCGATGATCTGCTCGCAACAAATGCAAAAATCGTCAAAGAAGCCAGTCTCGGAATCAAAAAATACGCTCCGAACTCAGTTGTCATCGTCGTGAGTAATCCTCTCGACGCGATGGCATTTGTTTGTAAAGAGACAACGGGATTTCCCCGCTCGCGCGTGATCGGCATGGCAGGCGTTCTCGACGGCGCTCGCATGCGTTCATTTATCGCTGAAGAGTGCAACGTATCGGTGAAAGACGTAAACGCGTTTGTCCTCGGAGGACACGGCGATACGATGGTTCCGATGCCGAGACATTGTTCGGTAGGTGGCGTACCTTTGACTGAAATGCTCTCACCAGAAAAAGTTGAAGCAATCGTTACTCGCACACGCAATGGCGGAGCCGAAATCGTTGGACTTTTGAAAACAGGTTCTGCTTATTACGCTCCGAGTGCATCTGCAGTTCAAATGGCCGAAGCGATTCTGAAAGATCAAAATAGAATTTTACCATGTGCTGCACTTCTCGAAGGTGAATACGGCATTAAGAATCTTTTCGTTGGAGTTCTCTGCCGCATCAACGGTAACGGAATGGACAAAGTCATCGAACTCAAATTAAACGACACAGAAAAAGCAGGTCTCGCGAATTCGACAAAAGCGGTTCAAGAACTTGTTGATGCACTTAAAAAATTGGAATTTTAATATATGAATATACATGAGTACCAGGCCAAAGAGGTTTTGCGAAAATACGGAGTGCCTACTTTAGAAGGTCAAATAGCTGAGTCCCCGGACCAAGCAGTGGCCGCAGCTAAAAACATCGGCGGAAATGTTTGGGTCGTTAAAGCCCAAATTCATGCCGGTGGCAGAGGTAAAGGCGGCGGAGTCAAAGTTGCTAAAACTTTAGATGAGGTTCGCGCTTACGCTGAGAAAATCATCGGCATGACTCTCGTAACTCACCAAACGGGTCCCGAAGGAAAAGTCGTTCAGAAAGTGTTGATTGAACAAGGCTGCCGCATTAAAAAAGAATACTACGTTGCCGTTCTTCTCGACCGTTCCGTCGGACGCCTCATCATGATGGCATCTTCCGAAGGCGGAATGGACATCGAAGAGGTTGCATCTCACACTCCAGAAAAAATTCACCGCGTAGTGATCGATCCGGCGGTGGGTCTCGAACCATTTCAAGCCCGTCAACTCGCTTTCAAAATCGGCATGAAAGATAAAGTCGCTGCCAAGGCCGCGAACTTTTTCATGGGTCTCTATAAAGCGTACGCCGCAAATGATTGCGCGATTGCCGAGATCAACCCCGTTGTTGAAACCGAAGATGGCGATGTTATAGCGCTCGATTGCAAAATGAATTTCGATTCAAATGCTCTCTACCGTCACGGCGACACCGTAAAATACCGTGATCTCAACGAAGAAGAAGCTTCAGAAATTGAAGCGAGCAAATATGATCTTGCGTTCATTAAACTCGACGGCAACATTGGTTGTCTCGTGAACGGCGCAGGTCTCGCAATGGCCACTATGGACATCATTAAAATCCACGGCGGAAACCCTGCGAATTTCTTAGATGTCGGCGGCGGAGCCAATAAAGAAAAGGTCACTCAGGCTTTCAAAATTATTTTGAAAGATCCAAACGTGAAAGGTATTTTCGTCAACATCTTCGGCGGAATCATGAAGTGCGACATCATCGCTGAAGGCGTGATCGCGGCTTCAAAGGAGCTCGGCTTGAAAGTTCCTCTTGTGGTTCGCCTCGAGGGTACGAACGTTGATCTGGGTAAAAAAATGCTGGCTGAAAGTGGTCTCAATATTACTCCTGCAGATGATCTCACCGATGGTGCTAAAAAAATCGTTTCTGCCGTGAAGGGAAAATAAATGTCGATTCTCATTAATAAAAATACCAAGGTTATTTGCCAAGGTTTTACTGGCTCCCAAGGAACTTTTCACTCTCAACAAGCTATCGAATACGGAACAAAAATGGTCGGGGGAGTCACTCCGGGCAAAGGTGGGGGAAGCCATCTGGGTTTGCCCATTTTTAATACGGTTGAAGAGGCGGTTGCGAAAACTGGAGCCACAGCGAGCGTGATTTATGTTCCACCACCATTTGCGGCTGACTCCATCATGGAGGCCGTCGACGCAGGAATGGACCTCGTTGTTTGCATCACCGAAGGAATTCCGGTTCTCGACATGGTTGTGGTGAAACGTTTCATGGTCGGTAAGAAAACACGTTTGATCGGACCGAATTGTCCGGGCGTGATCACTCCGGGCGAATGCAAAATCGGCATTATGCCGGGCGCGATTCACAAACCTGGTAATATCGGCGTTCTCTCACGCTCAGGAACTTTGACGTACGAAGCAGTCGGACAACTCACCCGCATCGGCATGGGACAAAGTACCTGCGTCGGCATCGGTGGAGATCCCGTGAACGGAACAAACTTCATCGACATCTTAGAGATGTACAATCGCGATCCTGATACTCATGCGGTCATCATGATTGGTGAAATCGGCGGCACGGCAGAAGAAGATGCAGCCGAATACATTAAACGTGAATTCAAAAAACCGGTCACATGTTTTATTGCAGGAGCAACTGCCCCAAAAGGTAAACGCATGGGTCACGCCGGTGCGATCATCAGTGGCGGCAAAGGCACTGCAGAAGCGAAATTCGAAGCTTTGCAAAGTGCCGGCTGTTCAATCGCGAGAAGCCCAGCGGATCTCGCAAGTACGTTAAAAGCTCATATGTAGGTATTTGGTTACTTTTTCGGATGCGGAGCATTTTAAGGGGTGGTCCGTGCTTACAGAGACTTAAGGCTACTCGCAGTCAACCGCTGCCGGCCCCCCTTTCGCAATCCCTTCTTTCTTGAAATCCTTGCTTAAGGATGTTACTTACAAAACTCAAAAAACAGAGGAGAATCCCATGGCTAACGAAATGACTTTTAGTATTATTAAACCGAACGCCGTTAAGAAAAATAACATCGGCGGAATCATCAATAAATTTGAAAAAGCAGGCCTTAAAATTGCTGCTTCA
>JAYTQQ010000125.1:0-2280 GCA_043746635.1 Bdellovibrionales bacterium
CATTGTCAAACGGTTATCAACGCCGAGGAATCCGGTCCATCAAATGCCGGTCTAGCGAGCTGCTTCAAGAAGAGTGTGAAGAATCAACCATTACAGTTAAGCCAATTTGATTCGGGCGATTCTTGGCTCGGTGCTCAGAAATTCCAACTTTAGGCCAGCCTGTATTGTTTCGTGGATGTCGCGTTGTTTTTTCCACTTTATTCGGATCGACTTTGTTCATGAAGAAAAGCACTTCTGCGTGTGAGAAATCCGCAAGGCCGGAAAGGGCGTCTAACGAAAAGTTATCACCATCAAGTTCGATGAACGTTTTTTCTCGATCCCAATTGTCGTCGAGAACTTCTTTTCGGGTTGATCGAACTGACCCAATAGCATGAAGACTGATTGGAGAACTCATTTGCGAATCCAGCTCAAAACAGTTTCTGCATTTTTGTTTGGCGGAAAAACTGGATAGAATACTTTCGCGATTCGCCCATCTTTCAAGACAAGGACTATGCGCTTAATGAGCTTCATTTCGTTATAGGTGAAGGTCGGAAGATTCAACGCCTGAGTTAGTTTGAGATAGGAGTCACTTAGAATTTCAAACGGAATGTGATTTCGGCTTACAAATTCTTTTTGGTATTGAGTCGACTGAGTGCTAATACCAAAAACCTCATAGCCTTCGTTTTTGAACTCGGATTACAAGTCCCGAAAGCTGCAAGACTGTGGTGCGCAACCCCGTGCTCCCGGAATTAAATCCCAATCTTCTGGAGCTGGTTTTTCAGGCTCGCCCGCGCGTGGATAAAAAAACAAAATCGTCGGATTTTGTGACTGCGCCGAGAGATTTACATACCGATCTTTCGTAGAGCGCAGTTGAATTTCGGGCAGCTCCATTTGCGTCAGGTGATCGCAAGCGCCATCATCCTGTGGCACAGGTAGATCTTGTGGAAGTTTATTGAGATCTCTCACTCGAGGGTCGTCTCTCAAAAATCCTGTTGCTTTGAGAAGAGGATGGAAACTTAAAGTCCATCCAATGCCAAAGTACTTCGGCAAAAGAATTCTATCATCGTTTTTATCCCAGAGACCCTTTAGGGCATTTTTAGCGTCCCACTGCATGGGGAGTCCTAAAAAGGTATTTTGATTTTGCGATTCATTTTTTTTCATAGGCCTCCGAAATTATTCTGTTGCTCACCAAAAACCTGGAATCGTACCGACTGGCGACGGCTTGAAACCCTTCTCACAGTATGGCTTTGCTTTGCATTTTGGGTTTTGGGAGTTCATCGTATTGAGCCAATTCATAATTTCCTTTATATCTCTATTCAGATATTCGGCTCGCTTCTTATCTGGGAACGAAGGCTCAATTTCTTCCAGGCACCAACAGTCCTTTGGATTCATCGAAGGCCTCGATGCCTGCGTTCCAAACAACTGCTTGTGGTTGCTATTCATGAGGTAGCGATCAAGACCTTCAGCCATCAGTTTTTTAAGTTCCTGCATTTCCTTAACTTGCCGAGGATCACCCAGTTCAACCGCTTTCTTCGCCCACAAAAAGGTTTGGAAGAAGTGATCGGGCACATTTCCGTGCTGATAAACCAGTGCGGCAGCAGCGTAGTCTGCGGAGGTTGAAAAGCATCCCTCTCCGAAAACCTCACCGACTCTTTTGCGGCGCACTTCATCTCTTGGTAAAACCACTGTCCAATTAATTGAATCGAACGGGCCCTTACGGTCTTCTTGATCCGCATTGACCAAATTCTGAAGCTCTTCAGAACTTGCCGCCAAACGAATTTTGTCTTGTGAGCAAGCGATGAAAGGGTTTGCTGCATTGGCCCTCTGAACAGAGGCGCATCCGCCAATTAAAAGTAAAAACGGGATAAAAATAATTTTCATTTTATAGCCTAAGCTGGGCAATTTGTTAACGGTCAGTGATTCTTAACGGATTTTATCAATTTGGTCGAGATAAAATTCATGCACTTCCAGAGGCTCGGGTTTGGATCAAAATCTTGTGGATCGTCTTCATGAGCCATCGGCCCGCCGAACCATCAGTCCTCGTACTCCGCGCATGGTTAGAAATTCGATGACTCGATTTCAGCTTCCCGGTAAACTCGTGACTACCTCATCGTGACATTTTTTCGAGATTCATTATTGGTCATTTCATTGAGCGGATAAAAATTTTCGAAGTTCGTGGTAGAAGATTTCGGGATGTTCAAGCGGTAGCGTAAGAAAAAGCGTGTCCAAGCAGCTGCGTCAGAGTGACCAGCAGAAGGACATGAGCTATGCATCTACGAATGGGAATTATCAAAGTTGAGA
>JAYTQQ010000126.1:0-2273 GCA_043746635.1 Bdellovibrionales bacterium
GTTCACCGAAAAGAAATTAGTCTCGTTATGGTGACCGAGCTTTCTCGTTTGTCTCGTTCAATCAAAGATGTTTGTGAGATTTGGGAACTCATGCGTGCAAACGGCTGCGAGTTTCTGAGTCTCAGAGAGCAGTTCGACACTACCACCGCCGCAGGTGAAATGGTTCTTTATACGATTGCAAATATCGCTCAGTTTGAAAGAAAACAAACTTCAGAACGTATTGTGGCGAACTTTCATGCCAGAGCAGAACGGGGCCTCTTTAACGGAGGCTCCGTCCCCCTTGGCTACAATATTCTGCCAGAGAAAAAGGGGTTTTTATTTGTTAACGAAGAAGAGGCCTCACTCGTTCGAGAAATTTTCAAAACTTTTTTGGATGCAGGATATCTCTCTAAAACTGGTAAACTTCTCAATGATCGTGGCTTTAGGCTTCCGCGTAAACGTAAGGGCGCAGGTAAGCCACGCATGGGACATTTCACTATAAAAAATACTCATGAGATTTTGACTAATGCTTGCTACATTGCTCAGCGAAGAGTCATTGAAAAATCTGGAGAATCAAAAATGGTAAAGGCCTGTTGGCCCGCCATAATTGACGAAATCACTTTTGAAAGAGTTCAGAAGATCTTAAAGAAAAATCGCCACTCGTTAAAAATTTCGTCTGAAACACGTTATCCTTATGTTCTCACGGGTTCGATCGTCTGCGGAAAATGCGGTGATCGACTGATTGGTAAATCTGCGAATGGCAATGGGGGTAAGATTCCCTACTATGAACATGGATGGTCGACAAAAAGACAGGCGTGCTTAACTAAAAAGGTGTTCACTTGCGCTCCCGCTCGAATTCAGTCGAAAAAAATTGAGCCCTGGATTTGGGAAAATATGCTGAAGCTTATTTCAGATCCAACAGTCGCCGAGGACATCATTGCCGAAGCAAACCTTATCCATCAAGCTCAAGCGCATATTACCGAGGCCGATCAATGCCGAAGTAAAATGGCCGGGATTGATGAGCAAACCGAAGCACTCGCTGAGCACTTAAGTAA
This sequence comes from Bdellovibrionales bacterium, assembly GCA_043746635.1. Classification (GTDB taxonomy): domain Bacteria; phylum Bdellovibrionota; class Bdellovibrionia; order Bdellovibrionales; family JAMPXM01; genus JAYTQQ01. The sequence continues at coordinate 1,035 of JAYTQQ010000126.1, forward strand.
AATACCAAAAGGTGTTTCGCCCGCGCCAATTTTTGCACAAATGCAACGGCTGCAAGAACAAAAAACAATAGTACAAAAAGAGCTTGAGAGAATTATGTCGAGTGGAGACGTTACGGATTTTCCGGCAAGTTTGAAAGACTATAAGAGTTTTTGTGAATTAATACATGAGGCATTGCTTACGCAAAAAGATCAGGATTTAAGACAGCGTGTGATTCAGATGTTCGTGCATAAAATTGAAATTCTACCGGAGTCTTATCGCTTACATTACTATGTAGGGAAGGGCCACATTGAGAGATTCAAAGATAACAAGAGCAAATCGCAAAATGCAGAGTCAGTGGCTCAAAAGGCAATAGACGCCCCTGACGCTTCCGTCTCCGGAGCGCCTGGTCGTCGTCGTGATTTTTTTTCCATTTTTGGTTCGAATAGATTGCAAAATGGAGCAGCAAACCACACAATAACTAAACCACAGCATCATCATGATTTCATTCAGTTTTTAAAAATCACTCAAGCAGGCATTTCGGCTGAAGCGGCCCAGTTTTACGCTCAGGGTTTCACAACACGCCAAATCGCCGCTCGTCTCGGTTGCTCAAAAACCTTTGTTACAAAGTCGCTTCGGCTTGCGGGCGTTTCATTGAGACCTTCCAACGGATCTCCGGAATATCGAAAACTCAAGACCAAACCTAGCCCATCGGCGAACCCGCCGTATGGGTTCGCAGTTCTTTACGGGGAGCTCGTCAAGGAACCGAAAGAGTATCTCGTTTTAAAAAACATCGAGGCCCTATGGAAAAGCGGTCGGTCCCCGAATTCCATCGCCGCTCACTTGAATGCGAAAAAAATCAAAACTCGAATGAACAAGAAATGGAGTCGACAAGGAATTGAGTTTTTAATCAAAAGAATCGAACTAAACAAAAACAAATAACAAAGGAGCTATTGAATGGATCAAGTACAAAATAAAATCGGAGAAAGTTCTGAAGGCCTTCGAACCTCAGCCCGCCGCCAAATTGAAATCCTGTTTGAGTTTAAGGTCTCAAATCCTTACCCAACTGTTTACCGAGCGGTGAAAGCGATCGACGGAAGTTTTCGCATAGAGAAGAGAGGGGAATATGCAAAAAAATTTAGATCCGCAATGTCTTGTGGTTCAGAATCTTGTCTGTATAAATTTCGAGAAGCCCTCGAATTCTATAGCCGAAATACCAAAGGATAAAGAAATGAGCTTTGAACCAATCATAAAATTTGCAA
>JAYTQQ010000127.1:0-10376 GCA_043746635.1 Bdellovibrionales bacterium
CTCAACTCAGCGAAAGTGAAATTAGCGAGAGAATCATTAATTTGTTAAACGATTTTGGTCTCGAGGGTAGTGAGGGATTGCTTCCAGCAAATCTATCTGGCGGAATGCAGAAACGAGTCGGCCTAGCACGCGCTATTATCTTAGATCCTTCAGTAGTTCTGTACGACGAACCAACGGCGGGCCTCGATCCATACAATACAAAACGAATTCAAGAAATGATTTTATCATTGAAATCAAAAGGTGTCAGTTCAATGCTCGTTACCCACGATATGCCAACGGCGTTCGCGGTTTGCGATCGCATAGCGCTTCTGCTCGACGGCATGATCTATGCCGTCATTCCGACTAAGCAACTCACTGAAAATTATAGTCTCGATCCTGATGGTTCGATGACTCCAAAAAATCCGAATGCAGAAAATATTCGTATGACTCATTTTATCAACGGAGATGAAGCCTAATGGAACAAGGTAAAAATAAATTCGAATACAAAGTCGGCGCATTCGTGGCCTTTGGCCTTTTTGCAATTATGGTTTCGATTTTGGCCCTCGGCGGAAATCGTATGGTTCTTACTAAGTACGCGTACTATACGACCGAGTTCAGCGAAGTGTCTGGCCTCTTCGTAGGAAGCGTCATTTCGCTTCAGGGCTTACCAATTGGTAACGTGAAAGAGATTACATTCTCGCAAAAAGCAAATCGTCTCACCATTTCTCTTGCGATCGACTCTAAATATTCGTCGCGAATTAAAAAGGGAACGTCTGCAGAAATCAGAACTCAAGGAGCTCTTGGTGATAAGTTTATTTTTTTAAATCCCGGTGATTCCATGGCCGAGACTCTTGCTGCGGGTTCTTTCATTGAATCTACAGAGTCAGGAGACATCATTAAAATGATAACCGATAAAGACCAGGGTATTAGCCAAGTTTTTGATCTGATTAAAGAACTTAGGGTGCTTGTCGCTTCTTTAAATAGCGAAGGCAGACCCGCAAAACTGATGATTAATTTGACCGAGACAACCGGTGAGCTTAAAACGACTTTAAGATCTCTTGATTTATTGCTTAAGGATATTCAAGACGAGATTCCGAAGAATCATAAATTGAATATTGCAGTCACGGATCTTGCGAGTATTCTAGAGAAGATTGATAAGGGCCAGGGATCTTTGGGTGCGTTGATTAATGATCCGAGCATCCACCAAAGCTTGAAGAGTTTGCTCGGTGGGTCGCAGAGACAATCTTATATTAAGAATGTATTGAAAGAGACGATTCAGAAGAGCAAAGATTGAGCTAATGAGCTAAATTTAATTTAATTGGCGGATTTGATCACTTTTCATACGCATAGGAGAATAGCATGGGAGAAATCTTATCGCAGAGCAGATGCCCTCAGCAAGTGTGGGAAGAGAAGCAAAACTGACGAGTTCTAAAGTTCAGTCTCAGGCATTTGGGTTTTAGCAGCCCGCTTATCTAAGGTTAACTTTACTTCGATCACGGTTGGGTATCCTAGATGCGCGTTGACCTTCTCACGGATCGTATCTTTGAAGTAATAAAGCTGTTGCATCCACGTTGAGTGGCGAACCCAAACGTACAAGACACCCTTCTCCATCGCGCATGGGAGGGTATTCTGGGCGATACTCTCGCCAACGATTTGAGGCCACTCGCGCTCAAGGCGAAAGCGGGTAAACCCCTGCGCCAGTCCTGACTTGCTATTTTGCAAAAGCGACTGTAAGACATTCTCCACAGAATAAAGATGGCTTTTACGATTCGTTTTCGGATTCGGCTTTTGGCTCATCTTTATGGTATAGCATTTTTCTTCAAAAAGAGAAACTTTTGACGCCACCAAACTCACATATTCACGTCGTCGGAGCTGGCCTTGCCGGCAGCGAATGCGTTTACCGCTTGGCTGAGCTCGGTCACCAAGTTCATCTCTACGAAATGCGTGAAAGCCTTGAGACTTTGACTCCTGCCCACAAGACGACCGATTTCGCAGAGCTTGTCTGTTCGAACTCCTTCGGAAGTTTCGTCGATACCTCGGCACCTGGACAATTGAAATGGGAGATGGCCCATCTTGATTCTCTTATTCTAGAAATGGGCCTGAGGTCAAAAGTGCCGGCTGGCCAGGCCCTCTCGATGGACCGCGCAGTTTTCGCAAGGCTCGTAACTGAAAAAATCTCGAATCATCCCAATATTACGATTGAACGCAAGCGGGTGATGTCGCTAGCCGATGTTCCGAGGCCCTGCGTGATCGCTACCGGACCACTCACGCATGAAAGTCTTGCGCTGAGCATGCGCGAACATTTCGGTGATGATTTTCTTTATTTTTTCGATGCGATTGCGCCGGTAATTTCTGCAGACTCAATCAACGAAGAAATCGCTTGGAAGGCAGATCGCTGGGACAAAGGCAGTAAAGATTATTATAATTGCCCGCTCGACAAAGCACAGTATTTTGCGATCATGCAGGCGATTCTCGATGCGCGCAAAATTGAACCAAAGGAATTTGAAAAAAACACTCCGTACTTCGAAGGCTGTATGCCAATCGAAGCGATGGTCGAACGAGGCCTTCTCACGGCCCGCTTCGGTCCAATGAAGGGCAAAGGTCTTCGAAATCCAAAGACGGGATACGCACCTTTCGCGGCCGTTCAATTGAGGCAAGATAACCGAGAAGCCACTGCGTATAACATGGTCGGCTTTCAAACTAAAATGAGATATGGTGATCAAGTAAAAGTTTTCAGGATGATTCCAGGCCTTGAAGAGGCCGAATTTCTCAAACTCGGAAGCATGCATCGAAATCTCTATTTACACACTCCAAAATGTTTATCGAAAGATTTGTCGAGTCCGAAAGATCCTTTGCTTTTCTTCGCGGGCCAGATCACGGGCGTTGAAGGGTACTTTGAATCGGCGGCCATCGGTTATCTCGTCGCTCAATTTTGCGACCAGAAAGTTCGCGGGCAAGCCTTCGAAGGTCCTCCAAGATTTTCTGCGTTAGGTTCGCTATTAAACGCGGTCACCGACGAAACCAAGCAGGATTATTTTCAGCCCACAAACTTAAATTTTTCGATGCTAAAGCGCTATGAAGCGCGCATGCCGAAAGCTACGAAGCGCGCACTGCAAGTTGCGGCTGCGCGAAAAGCATTTACAAAATGGCTCCCATACCTGAATAAAGAATTAAAAACTAATTTGGAACTCGAGCAAATCAACGTCGATCACAAAATAGTCGTTGAAGAATCGCTCGCTGCCGCGAACCTCGCCGAAGTTGAACGCAAAAGTGCACCAGGCTACGTCGACCATTTTTCGGGGTCGAGGCGAGATCGCTTGCAAGTCGATACGATATTAAAGTAGATTCGGCTCCATGATATTTAAAATATTCTTAATGATGTTTTTTGCCTCTGGAGCTTCTATGACGACTGTCCACTCAGCGGCGATCGCCTCAACTATGACGACCTATGTTTTACGGTTCGTTCCTGGGGACGATCCAAAAGTAAAACTCCAAAATTTTGTGAAAGAAAAAAATATCAGAGCGGCCGTCATTCTCTCTGCCGTTGGCAGCCTCACCCGTGCGGTCATCCGCTACGCTGACAAAGACAACTCGGCGACCCTGAATGGACATTTCGAAATCGTTTCACTCAGTGGTACGCTCGGTTCAACGAGCGACTCACACATTCACATCAGCATTTCGGATAATGCCGGTAAAACTCTTGGCGGCCACCTGATGGAGGGCTCCAAAGTTTACACGACCCTCGAGGTCGCCGTTGGTTCGGTGAACGATGTTGCGTTCAAACGCGAGCATGATTCTGCGAGCACGTATGATGAACTAAAAGTTTATCCAGTTACTGATCAAGTGGCTCACTAGGGCTCTTCGGAAAGCTCTGCAAATCTTCAAGATCTTTTTGATCCGAAGGTTTTAACTTTGGAGACGCTGACGAACCCGACTCAAATTGTTGATTGAGTTTTCTGGCAGACTCATCTTTCATCTTCTTATCTTTTTCTTGCATGTTCTTTTTTAAACTATTCGCTTTGCGATTCTCATCATAACGTTTTGAGTAAGAGCGATATTCTTCGTTGAAATAATTTTGCCGTTCATGAACGTAGTCCTCAAAATCTTTTCGCTTTTCACGAATGTCTGATTCAAAGCCACTTCGTTTTTCTTGCTGATCAGAAGTAAAGTTACGTCGCTTTTCATCTTGGTCAGAAAAAAATTGGCTTCGCGATTCGCTGTCGTGTCTTTCTTTCGTGAAATCATCACGCGACTTTTTGAGAATCGCGAAATATGCATCGCGGCTCGATTTTTCTTCTTTCGCAAAAGCATCGCGGCTTTTATGAAGCTCTTTATCAATTTTTGCTCGTTTGTCTCTTACCGCGCGATCAAAGTGGTCACGAATCCTCGATGGCTCTTGCATCTCGCCTAAATCATTCGCTTGCATAAGCTGAAGCACCAATGCCATTTCGTCATTACTACGCTTAGTCTCTTCAGGTATTTGCTTTCGCTCTTCCTCAAGTGCTGAACGATCGGCCTTTAGACTGAGCTCGTCTTGCGGATGAGTGTCGGTAGTTTGTTCAGATTTATGATCTTTCGAAATTTCTTTGAGAGTTTCATGGGAACACCCCAACACCAAAGATGTTAAAAAGATCAGCGATAAAGAAGAAATTATTTTTTGAATCGACATACTTACATTGATGCTCACATAAATCGACCCAAGGAGCAACACTGGAGACAAATTCTCAATTTGAGGCAATGAAAATACTCATGCCGGACTAGACTTAAGCCGAAAAATAAACATGTTTATCTTTCTTGGTCTTAACGCAAAACCAACAGAAATTGCGTGGATGAGTTTTTTGATTTTGATAGTCACTTGTGGCTACTCAATCTTTTGGTTTGATAAGATCGAAACCGAACAGGCTAATTTTTCTAAGAGTCCATCTTTTCAAGAGGCGATTCAACTGAGGCAAGATCTAGCAGAGCTTCATTGCACATTGCATCGAATGACTCAAAATCAATGCTCGAAACTTGAATCTCTCGCCAAAGCCAAAATTTTATTTGAAACCGATTATCTTCTAAAATTTTATAAAAACAAACAAGATTCAACAAGTGTCGGAGGTTTAAGAGAGCAATTTTCTTCAGATCCGATCAAGACATTTTTAGATCTCTTAGAGTATGGTGGACGAGAAGAGAATCGAGCCGACTTGTCTGATGCCCGTTACTCAAAGATCTACTCTCACTATAGTTATATTAAAAACCAGACCCTCGAAAGCTACAAAGCCTTTCTAAGATCTCACCAGCTCTTAAGTAAAATTTCGATCACGCCGCTTAATTTATTCAGAGCGAACTTTTTGCACGGAGGCTGGCTACACCTCATCGGCAATATGCTGTTCTTCATCGTGTTTGCTATTTTTGTCGAATGCAGGCTTGGCGCGCTACTCACCCTGTTTATTTACCTCGTCGGCGGAAGCATCGGTATGTTTTTGCAAACAAAATTTTTTATGGAGCCGACGATTCATCTCATTGGAGCATCTGGTTGCGTGAGCGCCATTTTGGGCGCCTCACTGGCACTTTTCTCAAGGCAAAAAGTGAAGGTTTGGGTCACCCTTTTATTTTACAATCGGGTTCTGCTCGTGCCCGCAATGGTTGCTTTACCCTTCCTAACCCTCGCTCAGGATTTCATAGGAGCTTTCGACTCGACAACCAATGTTGGGCACATCGCCCACCTTGGAGGCTTTTGCTCAGGGTTTCTGATGGCTCAGTTTTTTGGATCTATCGATATTGTCCCGAAAGAATTTATTTTCCCAGAAGAGTATCGTCTCTTTAAAGTTTTTAAAAAGAGCACGGAGTTTCGTCTCCAAATGCTGGCGCTTAAAAAACTCATATCGATCAACTCCGAGAACGCGTTCGTGCTTAATCAAGCAACCGAATGGTTTACTAAAGATCTTCTCAAGCATCCGGCTTTTTTTAAAAATCACGTTTTGTTTATTAGCGAGACAGTCGGCATTTCTGTTCGGGAGAAACTCAGAGAAGAATCACCGACAGAAGTGGTTAAGTACTTGAGTCAACTGCCGGCGAGTCTTAACTATCCTCTCGTCTTTAAGCATGTTCCGATTTCTTTGCGCTTAGGTGTTCAAGATCTTTGGCTCGAGCGCAGAAGGATCTCGCTTTCTATTGCCGAGAATCTCGACGTTGAAAATCAGATTCCGCAAAAAGATGCGCGCGACCAATGGATTAAAATAATGAACACTCTCGAATCTGAGATCACGCAAATTAGTGTGCGTGAACGAGACGAGATCGTTGCTATATTTGATCTCAAACGAAGTCGACTTACTGATCATACTTTCTTAAATCGTCTCGAAACCCAAATTAAAGCTCTAAAAGAGAGATCTTATGTTAAAGCCGCATAGTCTTCTTTCAGATGCGAAGAGCGCCCAGAGGCTTAAGGCTGGCCTCGTTGATCTCTTTTTATTTTCGATTGTTTTTTCTGTGGTTAAAACAATTTCTCACGCTATTTTCAGCGCTGATCCAGGTGCCGTATTTCACTTTATCATTTCGATTTTATATTATGCGGTTCCCCAACATTTAACCGGTCAAACAATCGGTAAACGTCTGTTCGACCTTAAAGTGATAGCCGACAATTCAGACGCACGCATCGGGATTTTGAAATCCATTTTGCGTGAGACTTTCGCAAAATATATTTCATCTTTATTTTTACTTCTCGGCTACCTATCGATACTTTTTCGAGAAGATCGTAGGGCTTGGCATGACCTCATATGCAAGACAAGAGTCGTCAGTCTTACTCAAGAACATGAAGAAACCAGCTTTTTGCAAATGCTTCTTACCAGTGCCGGGGCCGTTTCTGTCATTGGCGCCATTGGTCTTTATGTTCTTCTTTATACTTCGTATCCCCTTAAGCAATTCGCAAAAAATCTAGAACAGTCAAACATCGAAGTTAATGGCATTCATGGTTCTCTTTTAAAGGGCTTTGGCGCAGATCGAATTTCTTACTCCGATAAATCAGCACATGCCGAACTCACGAATTTCAAACTCAAGTACAAAAGTCTCTACTGGGCCTTAAAATCCGAAAAATTTGAATTCGAAGATATCTCGGCTGATTCGATTACGATCAAAGTTTCCCAATCCTACATCGACGAGTTTCAAAAACCTTCGTCGCCAAACACTGCCGAGAAGAAGACTGCTCAAAAAAAAGAAATTATCTTTAGATCCGTTTTGGTCGATCAACTTTCTTTTAAGAATATTGATTTTCAAAGTCCCAAGCTCAACTTCAAGGTTTCAGAAGTAGAAATGAAAGGACTTAACTTCTCAGAGGATAAAACACTGCTGACAAGCCTCAGCGCCGTGTCTGAGGATTTTAACGTTATGGTAGCCGATGTCCATATTGAGCAGAACACACGAGCTTTTGGATTTCAGATTCAGGGCGAACTCGCACCCAGCTGGAGTAGAAAAATTCTTAAAAAAGTCGATTTCAGCGGAGTCGTCGACGGAGTCGACAAAAAGATAACTCACGTTAACCTAGCTGCCTTCGAAAATAAATTGCGGGTCTATGACTCTGTTGGCAGCAAATTTGTTTTATCGATGAACTCATTTAGTCCGAGCGAGTTTGTGAGCACTGCGATTCGGATTCGGCAAATTAATTCATTTCAAGTCTTCGACCAACCCGAAGAAATTCTCAAAAATTTAAACCTTACGGGTTCGGTCGAATTCAATCATATCCGCTTTGCATTCTTACAGAACTCTCCACTCAAAGCGGCAGGTTCAAGAGGTAATGAAAATTTTGAACTGGCGATCGAAAGTATGAGCCTCTTTTCGTTGATCGGTATCACCGATGCTCCCGAAATCAAACTCACTTCGAGCCTCGCCTCGAAGGCAGAAGATCATCTTCCGCGCTTTTATTTCTCAAAAAATTTTGCGAGCCTAAATCAAGAAGAAAAAATGTTTATCGATCATCAAGCAAGACGTCCGGCCTCGGCGAAATAGGTCTAGCGCTCTTTGCGCATTCGATTCTGTAAATCTTTTTTCACAGAGCGATCCTTCAAAAGATCTCGTTTATCACCTTTTTTTCGGCCGACGCCGAGACTGATTTCGAGTTTAATCCAACCCTTTTTAAGATATATTTTGGTGGCGACGCAGGTATAGCCTTTTTCAAGAACCGCGCGCTTAATCTGGTCTATTTCGGCACGTGAGAGCAAAAGCTTTCGGAGTCTCTCGGGAGCGTGATTGTTGTAAGAACTTGCCCGATATTCGCTGATATGCGCGTTTTGTAAGAATGCTTCGTCTCCCTGAAATGAGATGTATGAATCTTTCAAATTCACTTGGCCGGCCCGCAAAGATTTTACCTCTGAGCCTGTGAGTTTAATTCCTGCCTCGAAAGTTTCTTCGAGTTCGAAATCAAAACGTGCTTTTTTGTTGTCAGCAATCATCTTTATGTCATCAGCCATGAGCTCTTATACACTCTTTATTTGGGATTTGACAAGATATCGGGATTTATAGAAACTTATTGTATCTCGGTCACAAAACGAAGGATTTTTATGTTTAAAATCATGAGCCTGTTCTGCCTGATGAGTGTTCAAGCTTTCGCTGATCCTGGAGCAGGGTCTTTCGCAAAGTATTTATATAAGTCTGAACCTAAAAGCGGAAGCACTTCGAGCGGCATCCAAACCGACAGCATCGTGTCCCGTGATGGACAAAGCTTTCAGCTCAAAACAGACATCAGCGTGGTCGGGCAAGTCAACGAGGCAGCACTCTGGACTCTCTCGGGTAATTATTTTTCAAATACCGAATATTTTATTAGCCATTGTGAACAAACCGGTGGAAGTACTGAATCGGTAACAGTTTCTTCTGGCACCTACAGCACTTGTCATATTTTATTCAAACAACCGGATCCGAATACCGTGACCCAAGAAGTGTGGCTGAGCACGCTCGTTCCGCTATTTACGGTCAAACAAATTCGCGTCACCAGTGATGGATCGCAAATTAGCCTTGAACTTGAACAATTCGAATCAAAGATTTTGTGAAAGCAAAAACAAATTTTTAAATTTTTCGGGAGTCAGCTCTTCAGCTCTCGCCTTCGCTGAAATTTCGGCCTTCTCAAAAGCCTTTGCGAGCAATTCTTCAGGAAGTTGCCGGCTCGAAAAATATTGCCCCTTCAAATTACTATATAAATGTTTTCGACGGTGAGAAAATGACGCTTTCACGAATTTTAGAAACTCGGCACGTTTTGAGAGTTCGAGCGCGTCCTCACGAATTTTAAAAACAAGAACCCTGCTCGCAACGTTCGGCGCCGGATAATAATCTCTCGGAGAACAATCACAGAGGAGATCAATCTTCCAAAAATTTTGCGCAATGACCGTGAGCAGACCATATTCTTTGTTTCGGCATTCTGCCGTTATTCTCTGGGCCACTTCTTTTTGAAACATTAAAATCATGTTTGAAAATTGGGCTGGCTCGAGCGACCTGTCGATCAATAAGCTTGAAGAAATCTGGTAGGGAAGATTGCTGACCAGAAGTGAATTTTTATTTGGAGTAAGATCAGACCAATCAATGCGAAGGGCGTCCCCGTCGATCACCTTCAGGTGCTTTTCATGTTCGGCACGGGTTTGCCAGTAAAGTACAAATTTTTTATCGAGTTCGATCAGCGTGAGCGGCTTACCAAGAGCCACGAGTTCATCGGTCAAAGAACCCAGCCCGGGGCCAATTTCGACGATATCTTGAATCGCGTACCGTTCGACGGCCTTAATGATCTTTTCGATCACGATTTCAGAAACCAAAAAGTTTTGCCCAAGCGAACGCTTAGGCCCTAGGCTTCCGAGTTCTTCGAGACGCGCTAAAAGTTTTTCTTTCATCATGCTCTGACTCCCAGCGGGGCGCGGGCCCTCGGCGCTAAATCTTGCGGGGAATGCTCTCCTCGGTTGAGTCTGGTAATTCCGGCGAGGCCAATCATCGCGGCGTTATCGGTACAATAACGAATCGGCGGAATCACCATTTTAAAACCTCTTTGGTCCGCTTCACTTTGGGCACGTGCCCGCAGACGTGAGTTAGCGCTAACGCCGCCGGTGACCACAATTTGCTTGAGATTAAATCTCTCTGCAGCCCGGAAGAGACGGTTCACTAGAACGTCGACGATCGCCTCTTGGTAAGAAGCGCAGAGATTTGCAAGCAACAACAGATCAGGCGTATAGGTTTGGCTCTTCAACCACTTCTGTGAAAGATCTTCAAGGCTCGCAAGATCTTCTGGCGGCAAAGCAGACACGAGACGAACCGCAGCACTTTTAAGTCCCGAGAAAGAAAAATCAAAATGATCATCATGAATGAGCGGACGTGGAAAGATAAAAGCCTTCGTATCTCCAAAGTGCGAGAGCCGATCGACTTGTACCCCACCCGGAAAACCGAGC
>JAYTQQ010000128.1:0-5289 GCA_043746635.1 Bdellovibrionales bacterium
TACGGCGGAAGCCCATTCGGCGGTGGTCTTGGCGGATTCGGCGGCGGCCTGGGTGGATACGGCGGAAGCTCATTCGGCGGTGGTCTTGGCGGATGCGGCGGCCTGGGTGGTGGTTTCGGCGGCGGCCTCGGCGGCGGATACGGTGGCCTTGGTTCACAGCAATATCTGATTCAGCAACAGCAATCACAAATGCAAAGATACAATGCTGAACAAAGCTTGATGCAACAATATCAAAAGATCACGTTGCAGCTTCAGTTGCTTGAATCCGGTAGCGTCGGAAGCGGACTCGATCTTGGCATCAGCGCGGGTCTCAGCGGCTATTCGCAATTCGGCAGCGGACCATTCGGTTCACCCACAACGGGTCGATAAATTCATTTCATAATTTAAGTTTTTAATAGGGCTCACACGGCCCTTTTTTTAATTTCCTTGCTTGTGAACGGCGCGTACGCGTGAAGAATTCGAAGATCCTCCAAAGCTACTTTGATTATTTTGGTAAACGAGTGCGAGTGAAGTTAAAACTGCGGCGCCGACCCCTGCCCATAGCCAAGTGTGCGGCGAAGGCACTACGGTTGACGTTACGTCTCTACTGAACTGACTTTCAGAGTTCTTAAAAGAGGCGGATTGCAAATCTAACTTACCAAGCTGCGCTGCCCGCTGCGCACTGAGCGGAGCCAGCCAGGCTTGCCCGCTGTAGCTACGAACGCAGGTCTCTTCAAATATTGCCGTAAACGCAAAATGAATCTCTGAACTTACTTTTGGATTTTCACATGTCCCCGAGACAAGAATCACGGGTTCAACTTTCATGACTTGAAGCTGATTACTTCCAATTTTTTGAGCGAAGTACTGGGCCTGGCTTCCGAGAAAAGAAATTCGGTGTTCCCCTGGAAGAATTGAAATAAATTCGGAATCGGCGAACGAATAACTTCGTCCATCGACCTTCAGAATATCAAATCCTTTAAAGTCTTTCAGATTTGAGATTTGAACCGACTTCTTGCGGGCCTTCGAGATCTCATCTCTCCAAGACTTTATAATCGGTGGAGGAAAAATACGTGGATTAAAGTGAACATCAAAACCGAAAACTGCGGCATACTTTAAATACGTCCATCGCGCGTGAGATTTTTCGAGCTGAAAATACCGAAGCATGGAGTAGGTAATGGCCTCACGTTCGGAGGCTCTCCAGTCGTTTGAATTTGCGAGGTCTGCAATGTCGCGAAACTTCACTTTTGCTTCGTCGAGCGATCCTGTGAGAAATAGCTTCTGTGTGGCTTCGACCAAATCGGTAAGCGTCGAGGCCTCTGCTTTAGAGGGATGTTGAGATTCAAGATTGTGAATCCAACTACGATCTTCAGGATGGGTGGCAACCCAAGCGGCATACTCTGAAAACGGAGTGAGTCCCGCCCGAATCACGAGCTCCGCCTGGCTTGGCAAGTAGGCCAAAAGACAAATGAGAGCTAAAAAATTACTTTTTCTGAGAATTAACTTTCGAAAATTGAGATATTTATCTCGTTTCATGACCGTCCTCCATTATAAACCTCGATGAGATCTTTCGTTTAGGTGGAGCTTCAAATTGCGTACCAACCGTTTTCGGATTTTGAACAACGGCAAAATAGGCACCTTCGTAATGGACAAGGGCCGAAGAAGCACTTTCTTCGGCAAGAACTGCAAATTGATTTGGATTCAACGGCGCTCTCAGAACTTTAATATGCTCCGCGACTTTTTTACTGCGACCAGGTCTTTTCAAGTCAGGGACAAACAAATCGACAACTCCCTTTGCCCCAATCATCGAATCGAGCGCCTCAGCATTGCTGATCTGAATCGGAACGAGAACAAAGCCTGCGGGGATATATGTGTCTACACTTTTTGGAGACTCTTGAACCGTCGCCGGCGCGATCTCGTGATTTTTTTCCCAGAGGAACGCGATGAATCCCATAAGTAAAATCATGAAAATCATTTTCTGCCGCGCTTTAAACTTTTCGTCTTTAGAAGTTTTCGCTTTCAGGCGTAGGCTCACGAAGTATCCTTGAATTTTTTCGAGGATAGAGTTGAAAAAAGATAATTTCATTATTTAAGTTCTCGAGAGAATAAATATTTTTGACTGTTTTCCTCGAAAGACTGCATCCCTTCAAGAATTGATAAAACGGCTCCGAGAACAAAAAAAGATATTAGTACCAACTCAATAATTGCTTGGCCTTGATGATTGCATATTGATTTTGAGTTTTTTCGGTTAAGCTTGGTTGCCATTGATTGTTTTCCTTTTTTTGGGTTGAACTGGCGCAAGTCAGAGTGAGGTTAAAATCTTGAGTCCGAAGTTTTTGATCATTTAAAAGATCGACCAGCCAAGCCGGAAACATTTTTTCAAGTTGTAGGGTCCACTTAAGTTGAGTCGTCATCAACTCTGCGAAGTCAATCTTGGGTTGATAGTCGGGGGTCAGATTTTCTTTGGGTCTCGCATCAACTGCGAGCGTGGGCGAATTGACCACCTCACTCTTGACAAAGTTTTGAATTCCGAAGTCATTCACTTGCCTAAGATCTTGAGTCGTGCGGAGTAAGTTATTTTTCATTTCGAGATTGGCAGACCGAATGATTCCGAGTTGCACCATATGAAAAATGATTCGCGCTTCTTGCAGGCTCACCGCCGTCAGTTGTCCGTAAAAAGGAATCACCATCGTAAGCTTAGAAACCTTATCGGCGCCACGTAAAATGCGCGCGGTCGGATTAAGACTTCTGAGCGCCTCGAGTTTTTCAATTGCATGAGCCTCCGTATTTAATAATCCTTTACGACAAATCGCGTTCGTTTTTTCGGTTACGTGAAGACTCATCGCGCCCGCAAAGCTCACGACGCTCGCTGCAAGAATCAAAGGTAAGAATATCATTGCTTGCATCATTTAATACCTTTTACGAAAACGAGCGGTAGTCGAAGTTCCTGGTGTTCACTGATTCGAAAATGATTTTGATGTTGAAAATCGTCTTTCGCACCGAAGCTCCATCTCGCTTTGACCACGAGATGGTCAGAAAAAATAAAAAATTCGTCGACCATCAGTCTTCCAAAAGGAAGAGCTCCGTGCATATTTTTAATGAATTGATTTTGACAATGAATGGGCTCTCGCTGACTGGCCATGCAGATAAGCGCTTCGTGCGTGAAGTGCCTCAGCCAGAGTTTCGAAAAGCAAAAATAAAGCGTGGACAAGCTACCCATCAAAATAATCGAAAGGGCGACCACTGCCACGACAGACTCTACGAGAGCCTGCCCACGCTGATTGAATTTCTTTTTCATTAGCGATTGTCGCCCGAGTTCTCAAAAAAGTTTCCGAGATCACTTTTTTGATAGAGACCTGAGTCAACATTTGTTGGACCTAGTTTTTGAGTTTTTCCTTGAAGTGAGCTTGTGATGCTGCCGAATTTGGCTTTCATGGTTTGGCCCATCAGCGAGATAATGCCGATCGATGAAACCGCCATAATCGACACGATAATAAGATATTCGATCAAACCTTGACCGGCAGAGTTGCGAATGAGTTTTAATTTCAAGTGGTTCCTCCTGTTTAAGAATTCAGGAGGGTCTGATGCAAAGACGTGAGAAGTTTGTCAACCAATGGGATGCAAACTGAGATGAAAGAGTGGACGGGGCTCGGATCCAACGTCCGAAAAATCTAAGCTTTCGCTTTTTTGCTTTTTTTAGTGGCATCTTCTTTATCAACTTTACGGCGATAAATAATGCGGTCAAGAATTTCAGCGCCTTCAGATCTTAAATCGTTTTCAAAGATGAAACGATAAAAACCTTCGATTTCGGGGCTTTGACGAAACTTTTTGAGCGAGGTTGGCAGACTGTCAGATTGCACAAAGTCAATTGAGCTTCCGTCTTTCGATAACTTTACTTTATCTGGCTTTTTCACATTGCACCTCTTAGTCCTCCGTTATAGGGATGAGAGGCGTTTACGTCAACAAAAACCAGAGGTCCATCCATGTTGATTCTCAACGGAAGATTCGTCGCGAGTGCTCGATTTGAGCTGCTCAAAAGTAAAATCGCGGATTTCAAATCCAAACAAGGCCTTGTTCCGGGTTTGTCAGTGATTTTAGTGGGCGAAGATCCGGCAAGCGAAGTCTACGTTCGCAATAAGACCAAAACCTCAAAAGATCTCGGCATGAATTCAACGCAGATCAATTTGCCTCAAAACATTTCGCAAGAGGCCCTCGAAGCTAAAATTGAAGAACTGGGCGGCGACGATCAGGTTCACGCGATTCTCGTGCAATTGCCGCTCCCGAAGCACTTAAGCGAAGAGCGTGTATTGGATAAAATCTCGCCTCTCAAGGATGTCGATGGCCTCCAAGTCGAAAATCAGGGTTTGCTCTGGGCGGGAAGGCCTCGCACCATTTCTTGCACCCCCAATGGGGTCATGAAAATTCTTGAACACTACAAAATCGAAGCCGCCGGCAAACGTGCAGTTGTCGTCGGGCGAAGCCAAATTGTCGGCAAACCCATGGCGAGCCTACTTCTCACGGCGAACGCCACCGTCTCGATTTGCCATTCAAAGACGAAAGACCTCAAATCCTATACGACCGAAGCCGAAATTGTCGTTGTGGCCGCGGGTTTGCCGCGTTTCTTAGGTAAGGACTCCTTCGCCAAGGGGGCGGTCGTCATTGATGTCGGGATTCATCGTCCGACCTCGGGAGAATTTGCGGGCAAGCTTTGCGGTGACGTTCGTTTTGAAGAGCTCGAAGGCTGGGCGAGTGCGGCAACTCCGGTTCCGGGTGGGGTTGGCCCCATGACGATCCAAATGCTGATGGAAAACACTTTCTTCCTAGCCGAACTGGCATCGTCAAGCTTGACTTGATGCCCAGTCGAAAGCGAAAGTAGCTGATCATTTTTAACGGAGTTTTTTTGGACACGAACAATCTCAAAAGCACACCTCTCAAATCAGAACATGAAGCACTCGGCGCTCGAATGGTCGACTTTGCAGGATGGTTCATGCCCGTTCAATACGAAGGCGTAAAAGAAGAACACCTTGCGGTTCGTAAAGACGTCGGACTATTCGACGTTTCTCATATGGGCGAGATCCGCTTGAAGGGCCCAAAGGCTGTCGAAACGCTGCAGTGGTGCACGACGAATGACGTTTCGAAGCTCAAAAAAAATCAAGCGCAGTATTCACTTTTTCCAAATTCAAATGGTGGAGTTGTCGATGACCTCATCGTTTACTGCGTCGAGCCTGAACAAGATTATCTTCTCTGCGTAAACGCCTCAAATGCCGATAAAGATTTTTCTTATCTCGTCAAAAATAATCGTGGAGCTGATCT
>JAYTQQ010000129.1:0-55796 GCA_043746635.1 Bdellovibrionales bacterium
TCGCAACTTCTTTTAACAAAGAATAATTATACATATTGCGCGAACCAATTTGAAAAACATCGACCGACGACATCATGTCTACAATTTGTCTAGGATCGATGACCTCAGAAATCAGAGGCATGTGAATTTCTGATTTTACTTGATTGATAAATGAATACGCTTTGTCGCCGAGCCCTTGAAAAGAATTTGGATTCGTGCGCATCTTGTAAATTCCGCCGCGTAACATGCTCGCACCGAGGGCTCGAATCCCTTGACCGGTTTGAAGCAATTGTTCTTTCGACTCAATCGCGCAAGGACCCGCAATCACCGGAATGTTCACTCCGCCAAATTCAATAAGAGAAGCTTCGGCCGCTCCCGAATTTTGGATTTTCACAACTTGATTTGGATTCATAATCTCTTCTTCTGTAAGAACTAAAAGCGTTGTATCACAAGTATCTTCTCAGGTAAGAACAACATTAGACTATAGTGCATGAATTTTTTCAAGTCTGAGGTGGAGTGCTTTTGAATCTAAAAAATTTGAACAACATTGAGACCTGTCAGCAGATCCTGAGTGAGCTTGCACGACACGGCCTGAGCGAGATTGTTTTCTGCGCCGGATCTCGAAATGCACCCTTCATCGCGTGCCTCGGACAGCTCAAAAATGCTCGAATTTATTCATTTTTTGAGGAGCGGTCGGCTGCTTTTTTCGCTCTCGGAAGAGCGCGGGCTTTGAAGTCTCCGGTTGCAGTTATTACAACTTCGGGAACGGCAGCGGCCGAGCTTTTGCCTGCTTGTATCGAGGCTTTTCATTCGGGGGTGCCGCTCGTTTTGATCTCGGCCGATCGGCCGCGAAAGCTCAGGTTCACCGGAGCCCCTCAAAGTATGGATCAAACCGGCCTCATGTCAGGTTTTGTTGAGAGGGCCTTCGATCTTGAAAAAGAAGAATTTAAGATAGAGGAGTGGTCTTTAAGGGCTCCGATTCACATCAATATTTGTTTAGATGAACCTTTGCTCGATGCCGAAATCGCCCCCTGGAGCTTGCCTACTCTATTTCGAGAGCCCGCCTTGATTTCGTCGGATCTTTTGGCGCGGGTTGAAATTTTAAAAACCATGGAGCACGCCGAAAAGCCCCTTATTTTATTAAGCGGCCTAGAAGATGCAAACGAAATGAAAGCGGCCCTTGAGATTTGCTTGGCTTTAGAATGGCCAACCTACGCCGAAGCTTGTTCGGGCCTACGAGAATCTTCTCAACTTCAAAAATTTCTTCTTCGTGGCGGTGAACAATTACTCAGCCACGTATACAAAAAATTCGATGTCGTATTGCGTTTGGGTTCAGTGCCAACCACCCGTCTCTGGCGTGATCTCGAAAATGGAGCGTGCGAAGTACTGAGCGTGAGTTCGCTCAAATTTACGGGTCGCAGCCAGTCGGTGTTTTTGCAAAGCCGTATTCAAGATTTTGCTCAAAATTTTTCTTTTCACGGAACTCCCAAACAAAAAGACTGGCAGAAAAAACTCGCCGTTCTCGATGCTCAAGTTTCAGAGTTTAATCTCGCTTTGTTTGAGAGATATCCACTTGCGGAACCAAGCCTCGTGCGTGCTATTTCGGACCTGGTCGAAGAAGACGAAACTATCTACGTCGGAAATAGTTTGCCGATTCGCCACTGGGATTTCGCGGCAACGCATTCGTGCTCGCATCACGTCTATGCCAATCGTGGAGTCAATGGCATCGACGGACAACTCTCAAGCTTCTTAGGCCTCACCGCTTCAGCGACGAAGCGTACATGGTGTCTCGTCGGTGACCTTACGGCACTTTATGATATGACCGCTCCTTGGATTTTAAAGAATTTCTCTTCGAGAAATCAGATTTTTGTGATTCTTAATAACGGTGGCGGACAAATCTTTCACCGCATATACCACAACCCTCTCTTCGAAAATAGCCACTCACTCAATTTTTCAGACTGGGCCAAAATGTGGAGCCTTGACTATGAACTCTGGACAGGCAAAAATTTAAAGAGCGCTAACTTAAAGAGTGGTGGAGCACGCGTGATCGAAGTTGTGCCAAACGCCGAACAGACCCAAAATTTTTGGAATGAACATAGCGAGTTTGTAAAAAAATTATGATTTATGCCCTCCACGGATTTTTAGGTCTTCCCTCCGACTGGAATTTTTTAAAAGTTCATTTCTTGTCTCACGCACGACTTCAAGTCGAAACCGATAATTTGTGGCAGACTTCACTCAGCATGAAAGCTTGGGCTCAGCAGAAAACTGAAGAAGTGGCAGCAAAAGCTGGCCCGCGGGTTCTTCTAGGTTACTCCATGGGCGGAAGACTCGCCATGCACCTCTTACTTGCCAATCCTGGTCTTTGGGATGCTGCGATTTTCGTATCGGCCAACCCGGGTACGGCAAGCATTGCCGAACGTTCAACTCGCAAAGAGCTTGATCGTAAATGGGCTCAAAGATTTTTGAAAGACGATTGGAAAAAAGTTGTCTCTGACTGGAATCAACAAACTTTGTTTACAAATAATTTTTCAGCTAAAAACACGATTTCGTTACCTCGTTCCGAAAAAGATTTTGATCGTAAAGCTTTAGCTCGGGCCATCGAAGAGTGGTCTCTGGCGCAGCAGGATGATCTCGCTGTGCGATTAGCTCAGGTGAATATTCCTGTGCTGTGGATAGCGGGAGAGCATGACGAAAAGTACTGCGATCTCTTAAGCGGTTTTGCCCAAGTAGCAAAGTCTCACAGATTCGAAAAGATTTCAGGAGCGGCTCACAGAGCGCCTTGGGATCATCCGTCGGAGTTTATTTCGAAACTTGAGAGTTTTCTCGGTCATATTTGATAACGATGATCGAATCGGCCTAAAACAAAAATCAGTAATAATCCAGGAATGGTAATCGCCGCACAGACGATGAAGAAATTCGTCCAGCCAAGTTGAATCGCTAGAATACCGGTGAGACTGCCGGCAAGGACCCGAGGGACACTCGAAAGACTGCTCAGCAAAGCATACTGGGTCGCCGAAAATCTTTTGTCGCAGTGATTCGCCATGAACGCTAGCAATGCTGACGTTGCCATTCCTGACGTGAAGTTTTCAGCCGTAACGACAGCCGCGAGAAGCTGAATATTCGGACCTTGCGAAGCGAGAACTGCAAATCCGAGGAGTGCGAAACCCTGAAGAGCTCCAAACAAAAGAAGTGCTCGGCCCGCCCGGATGCGGATCAATAATATTCCTCCCGTGAGCGCGCCGAGGATGGTTGCCCAGAAACCAAAGAGCTTAACGACTCCGGCAATTTCAGTTTTGGTAAAACCGATCTTAATGTAAAAAGGCGCCGTCATGTCGGATGCCATCGACTCACCGACTTTGTATAAAATAATGAAGACCAAAACAAGCAAGGCATTTTTGCGCGAGAAAAATTCTTTCAGCGGCTCGATGAAAGCTCCCCAAATATTTTTCGAATGCGCGACTTCTTCAGGCTCCGGCGAAAAATACGTGAGCGCGACTCCGACTATCATGGTGGCGGCCATGATCTGGTAAACCTGATTCCACAGAATGTGATCGGCGAGGTAAAGGGCGAAGCCTCCGCTAAAGAGAAGCGCTAGGCGATAGAAGTTCACGTAGAGACTTGATCCAAGACCTTGCTCTTCAGAAGATAGAATTTCTCGGCGATAAGCATCGACCACGATATCTTGGCTCGCGCTAAAAAATGCGATCAAGATAGCGAAAGCCCCAACGAGTTGAATATTTTCTGCTGGGTGACAAAATGAAAGCGCTAAGAGACTCAAGCCCAAACAAATTTGGGTGAGGATGAGCCAACTGCGGCGCCTTCCGAATGAGAAAACTTTTAAGTGGTCCATAAATGGAGACCACAAAAATTTCACGCTGTAAGGAAGCTGTACGAGAGAGAAAAAACCGATAAGCTTAAGATCAAGACTCGATTCGGTTAGCCAGGTTTTGAGCGTTGAACCCACCAGTAACAATGGTAGTCCGGAAAAGAAACCCATGAGACCAATGATGAGCATTTTTTTTGAAAAAACGCTCTTGATAATGCTATGCTGGTCTTCACTCATGGTTTAAGCCTAGCAAACTTTTTCGTGAACGTACAAGGAGACACTGTGGCAGTACGTGAAATTTTAAGAATGGGAAATCCACTTTTACGAAAACGCGCGCGCGAACTCACCAAAGAAGAAATCCTATCTGATTGGTTTAAGAATCTCGTCGTCGATATGAGTGATTCGATGCACGCAACCAACGGAGTCGGAATTGCGGCTCCCCAAGTCGGTGAACTCGTTCGTCTCTCCGTCGTTGAATTTTCAAGCGACAACGCTCGCTACCCCGAAATGGGAGCGCAGGGTTTGACCGTATTTGTAAATCCTGTTCTGAAGGTTACCCAAACTTACGAACAAATATTTTGGGAAGGATGTCTCTCAGTTCCTGATTTGCGAGGAGCCGTTGCCAGGCCGAGCGGCGTGTACGTTGAGTACCTCAATGAAAATGCCGAACTCAAACAAATACAGGCCGGCGGATTTCTCGCAACTGTTTTGCAACATGAGTTTGATCACCTCGACGGGATTCTCTACATCGATCGGGTGAAAGACTTAACGAAATTAAGTTTTATCGATGAGTACAAACAATTTTGGGCTCCCCAAGCGTTGCATAAAGAACTAGACGATTAATTAAACCGCGATTTTTTTGATCTGTTCAATCCGCGCCTTTAAATTTTGAATATCTTGTTTCAATGAATTGTTTTCTTCAGCCAAAGCTATGATTTTTTACGAAGAAGTTTCAGTTCCTCTGGGTCAAGAGTCGCGACAGGTTTTGACTGAGACTCAGATTCACTTGCTGTGGGAACAACGGCAAGTATCGTCTTAATGACTGTCATGTCTGAGCCTTTGCGTAGCGCATCTTCGATAGCGTCTTCAACAAATACTTCAGGATCGACTTTATCAGCACGAAGAGCTCCATCATGAATGAGCTTTCGCACTTCGGTGATGATCTTTATAAAAGCAGCACTAATGTCTGCCGGAGACGGATGATTCACTTCAAAAAGATCATCAATCTTTCGACGTTGGGAAAAGCTAAAAGTACGGTAAAATCGCTGGCGTTCTTCAGGTTTAAAGCCGTGAAAAGCAATTGCGATGGTAAGGTCTTGCAGACCTCCTGCAATCTCAGAAATCACTTCGTCAGAAAAACTCATGATCCTTTCCATCGTGAGCATTTTCTTTTGAATGGCCTCGCTCCATCTAGGATCTTCTTCTCTTACCATGCTCAAGAATTTCTCTTTCTTTGCGGGACCGCAAGTTTCGATGAGTTGCAAGAGCTGCATAAAACCTCCGGTTTTTTGATAGCGATCTAAAGTTCCCACCAGATTCTCCAAATAAAATATATGTTGATAGCTGACAAAGAATTCATCGACATTTTGAAACCAGATCTAAAGATCTCATCATTTTGTTTAAGAGTTTGCCGACTTAATTCACCTAATTTTGCTTACTTTTTTGACGATTTTATTTTTTTACGAATTGAATCGCGGCCCTAAGATGAACATGCCTCATATTGAGAGTCGAACCTCTTGAAATAGTTAGACATTAAGAATCAACCCAGTTTGCCAATCTTCCGATAGGTCACTTATGAAGAATTTCTTATTTATATTTTTAATTATTATCGGAGGATTTGCACAGGCGAGAAACCTCATTGGTGCACTCAATACTCCGATGACCCTCCCGGAAGCGAAATCAGAAGCCCCGCAGCCTGCCGCGAGCTGCTTTACGATCAATACCCTCGGCTTTCAAATTCCTACATTTGCGTCTCGTTCTGAGATTTTTAAAACACTTAAAATCAAGAATTTATTGTCTCAAGACGTGACGACTCCAAATCTTCAAGTTTTAAAAGATGCGTTCATGCAATCAACTTCTGTGTATAAAAACAATTTTGACGTCGATTCAAACTCTTCTCCAGTGCTTGTACAATCCCGAGCGCGTCTTTTAGGTGCTGTCGGTTATAATGAAAAACGTCTCGATCAATCGATGAAAGCAGAACTGACGAATTTAGCAACAATTGATCCACGCTGGAAAGCCGCTCTTCAAAAACTCACATGCGTCTCACAAAATTGTAAGTCGGCATATGAAGTGATGATTGCTTACGATAAACTAATCGCGGGCGGAAAGAACTTCAAGAAAGATCTTGAGGCGGCTTTACTCGAGCAAGAAAGCGAACAGGTGACGGTTGACGAAATGCTTGGTGGGAAAATCATTCCGAGTGAACGTGCCCGCCTCAGACTTTTTTCAGCGTTACTCAGCCAACTCGGAATCGCTAGCGAAACCAGATGGAATTGCAGCAAAACCGCAACCGGAGTTCAGTTTTCGGCACGACTTGAAGTCATCATCGGTAAAGATACGTGGTCGAGCGACACCGCTCTCTTGAGTGATTATTCTCAGAAGTCCTCTCAACTTTGTTTTTCAAGCTTAGAAAAGTTATCAGAACAGTGTGGTAAAAAGGGAGTGTCTTTATGAGTCACCGAATCGTACTCGCCAGCATTTCTGAAGAAGAAAATTTTATTATGAAGAAAAAGATCGATCCCCTCGTAACTGAACTCGGCGAGATGCGTTTCATCAGTGTTCGCCCCCAAGGACTTAGTTCGGTTCTTGATCCGAACTCAAGTTTAGTCATCATGAATGTTGCAAACTACACAAAAGAAATTCGCGCGAGTGTCATGTCCGTACGCGGAGCCGCTTACAACGGCCCGATTCTGGTTACGTCAAAAGTCGAAAACTTAGAAGCAATTCGCGAACTTCAAAGTATGCAGAATACAGTTTTTTTAGAAAAGCCTTTTGAAGTACGAGACCTCCAAGGTATTATTCGTAAATTTTTAAATGCTCGAAGTGTTTTTCAACGTATTCATCGTCGTTACAACACGGTGATGTCTGCCGATGTGGAGTGGGGCGACAATCGACCAAAAGCGACGAGCGTTCTTTTTAATCTTTCAAAAGGTGGAGCGTATATCGAGCTCGTCGGCAGCGCTCTCGTGAAAAAGGGCGACCAACTCAAAGTGCATATCACTCTCGATGAAGTTCGTAAAAGCTACGCGATGCCAGCCAAAGTCATCTGGTGTTCAGACCGTGGAATGAACGGTGGCTGCGGAGTGGGCGTTGAATTCTTGGGAAAAGCTGCGCTTTAAAACCTTTACTGAGTCTCTTTTTTAACAGGAATAGTCGGAGCAACGACCGCCGTTGCAGGAACCGACGCTGCCGCAATTCCCGTGCCGGCATAATTTTCGATCGTGCGCCATGCTCTCAGGTAATTGTAGGCTTGCATGACCTGAAAATCTTCGCTGAGCAATTTCTCTCGAGGAGAATTAGGCTTTTTCTTAGAAGTGTCGCTCTTCCACCAGTAGTTGACGTCATCACCAGGTTTCTTCTCGGTCGCGACACCCTTAGCTTCATTTTCTTTCGCTTGTTCTTGCTCAGAAGTTCCTAATAAATGATTTTGCATATCTGATTCGCGATGAACATCACGTTTGATGATGGCCTTCTTATAATTTTCTGCATCGACGTCATCGATAAATACGTCAGGTTTAATGCCGACTGACTGGATCGATTTTCCGCTCGGGGTATAGTAACGCGCGACCGTTAACTTCAAGGCCGAACCATCGCCAAGTTTTACCACCGATTGAACCGATCCTTTACCGAAGCTGGTTTGGCCCATGATCAACGCACGTTTGTTATCTTGCAAGGCTCCGGCTAAAATCTCGCTGGCACTCGCTGAATATTCATTGATCAAAACAATGATCGGGAAGTTCATGTAGGCGCCATCTTTTTTTGCCATCACGATTTCTTTTTCTCGTTGGTTACGACCTATGGTTGATACAATAATCCCTTTGTCGAGAAATAGATTACTAATACGAATCGCTTGGTCTAAAAGTCCGCCAGGATTTCTTCGCAAATCGATGATGATTCCTTTGACGTTACCTTTTGCGTTTTTTACGTGTTCTTTGACGGCCTTTTCCATTTCGGCGCCAGAGTTTTCGATGAAGCTTGTTAGGCGAATGTAACCGAAACCGTCATTGAGATCAGTGTATTTCACTGATCGAACCTTCACCACTCCACGTTGAACAACAAATTCTTTTGGCTTGTCAAAACCGTCCCTGAAAATGCCCATCCGAACTTTGCTGCCCTTTTTACCGCGCATCTTTTGGGCCGCTTCGGCGAGGCTTAAACCTTTCGTGCTTTCACCATTCACTTCAACGATTTTATCGCCGGCTTGAATGCCGGCTTCCCATGCGGGAGTGTCTTCAATCGGAGCGATGACCGTGAGCACATCGTTCTGAACCGTGATCTCAATTCCGAGTCCGCCGAACTCCCCGCTCGTTTCATTTTCAAATTCTTTGTAAAGATCTGGAGGCAAGAAGTTTGTGTGTGGGTCTAATTCTTGAAGCATGCCCTTGATCGCACCATACACTAATTTTTTGGTATCGACCTCTTCGACGTAATACTGTTGAACAAAGTTCAAAACTTTTGTGAAGATTTGCAAATCTTGGTAGCGCTCGGCCGCAAAAGCTGTGTAACGACTAGCTGAAGCCAGAGTCAGCGCAACGACCAAGACGGACACAAACGCTACGCCTACCAAAAACTTTTTAAATTTCACAAAATCTCCTTTTGATTCCGAAACGCTGACTACTCTTGCAAAGACACTTTCACTTCTTGGGGCGAAATCCAATTCTTTGGATTTTCGGGCTCCGAAAAGTGTCTTATCTCAAAATAAATTCCAACATTATTTGCCTTCGATGTCGAGCCGGCACTCGCTATGACTTGTGATTTCTTTACGAGTTCATCTTGTTTCACTTTCACCTGACTAAGGTGTGAGTAAACCGAGTAGTAATGATCACCATGATCAATGATAATTGTGTCGCCGTAGCCATCGATGCGTCCACGGTAAGAAACTCTACCGTCGTATACCGCGATCACTGAAGCCGCAATCGCAGACGAATATAACCAACCCTTATGGCTGAATTCAACCGGGTAATCCTCATGTTTACTTAGACCAAAGTCTTGAGTGATGCTTCCCGAAATGGGAGCTGGCAACAATCCCTTATTTTCATAAAATGCCGTTTTCAAAAGTTCTGAAAGAGCCGCATCGAAGCTCGTGAGTTTCTTTTCTTGAGCACGCGTCCTTAAAGTTTTAATTTTCTCAACATTTGCGATTTTAGTTTTTTCTATCTGCGAAACAATTTTCGATTTTTCTGAATGTTCTGTTACCAGAAGCGACTCTTGTTTCTTAATATCGCCCTCGATGTGCATGAGATTCTTCACTTGAGTATTGAGATTTGATCTCTTTGACCTCAATTCGGCAATATTCTGCTCGTAAGATTTGATCAGCGAAAAATCTTTTTCAGAAATAATCTTCAAGAATTTCATCGAGCGATCAAGTGATAAGGCGCTTTCTTGAGAAAACATGACTGCGACATAGGTTTGACCCGAAATTTTATAGAGGTTCCTAAGACTCAATCTAAGCTGTTTTTGCTCGACGGCGACTCTTTTTTCAAGCTTCGCGATATCTCTCGCGATATATTTGACCGATCCTTGAGTCTTCAATAATTTATCTGTCATCTCGCCTTTTTCTTGCGAAATCTTTTTCATTCTCTTAGAGATTTCATAAAGTGAACCTAAGATCTTTCTTTTCTCTTGATCGCTATCCGCAATCGATTCGCGATTTTTTTGAACCTCCAGGCTAACTTCTTTCACCTCTGTCGGAATCTCAACGGGCGCGACTGGCGCAGGAGTCTGCGCCAAGACGTGAACCGAAAATGTTAGAGCCAATAGGAGATCCTTCACTCGAACTTGCCTTCGGAGGCTGCCCAACCACTATTCAACCGGCGAATTGTGAAAAAGGCACTGAGAGCACCCCAGGCCGGTCCGCAAACAATCAGCGCGAGCAAAAAGAGCGGCCGCAAGAAAAGAATTTGATCCGAAAGTCTAGCGAAGGATAGGTTTTCGCGAATAAAGTCAGAACCTAAAATGTAGAGACCATAATTTGTTCCGAGTGCTAGTAACATCGCTAAAAATCCCATAATAGCGGCCTCAAAAATAAAAGGCCCGCGAATCATTGCGGAAGTCGCACCCACTAACTCAAGAATCTCGATTTCTTCTTTACGGCTCGAAATGCTCACGCGAATTGAGTTACTGATGATGAGAAGACTGCCCGCGAGCAAAACCAAAATCAGGACCCAGCCGGAACGTGAAGCTCCATCAGCAAGTCGAGAAAAGTTCTTTACCCAATTTTGACCGTACGAGACGTCTTCGACGCCGTTCATTTTCTGAATTTCTCCTGCGATTCTTTCAAGCCTCGACGCTCCGCCCTGATCGCGCAGACCCGACTTTAACGTCACGATATAACTCGCCGGAAAAGGATTTGAGAATTCAGAATCGCTCAACAACGAGGGAGCGTACGTCGCCATCTGAAGTTTAAAAGAATTTTTCGCCGAAGCCTTATCGACAAAATCTACAGCTGCGGTATCTTGGAGTTTCAAAATACTTTGCTTTAGGTTTTCAATCTCGGCGGGGAGCGTTTCGTCATTTATGTAGGCGGTTACGCGAATCGAATCTCCCCAGCTCGTGATGATAGACTCAAGGTTGAGCATGAATATCAGAACAAAGCTCACGATCGAAAAGCTTGCGACCAGAACTAAGAGCGTCGTGATTTGCATTCCGGTGTGGTGAATCCACGAGCGTTTTAAATTTGAAATTTCTTCTCTCAACATATTAAGAACCCTTAGTTGTCAGAAATAATTTTGCCGGACTGAATCTGAATAATTCTTTTAGCGCGTCTTCGCACCATTTCGTGATCATGGCTCGCGATAAAAACCGTCGTGCCTTGAGAATTTACTTTGGTGAGTAGATCCATAATTTCTTCGCTGAGGTGAGGATCTAAATTTCCGGTTGGCTCATCGGCAATGAGAATTCCTGGTTGGTGAATAATGGCCCGTGCGATCGCGACTCTTTGTTGCTCTCCACCCGATAATTGCTCGGGAAAAGATTTCGCTTTGTAGATGAGGCCGACTTGGTCGAGAACTTCGTTTGTGCGACGTTGAACGTAGCTTGCACGTTCATTTTTAATCTGGAGAGGCAAAGCAACATTTTCAAAAATAGTTCGACCTTTGAGAAGTCTGAAGTCTTGAAAAACAACACCAATCTTGCGGCGTAAATACGGAACCTCTCTTTGATTGATGCGACTCAGATCATAGCCTTCAACGAAGAGCTTACCCGACGTGGCCATATCAAACGCACTAATCATTCGAAAGAGAGTTGTCTTTCCAGAGCCGCTTGGTCCCGTTAAAAAAAGAAACTCGCCCTTGTGAATTTCAAGATCGACGTTTGATAGCGCATGATTTCTGCCCGAGTAGGTTTTGTAAACGTGAGAAAAATGTATCATCCTCTTAGTCTAAACCGCGACTCAATTTGAACCAATATCTAAATCAATTGACCCGACACAAGTTGGTCTAGAACATGTTGATGTTGCGCGATGAGAGCTAGACGAATTGCCCGCGGATCCTTGTAGGAACTAGGCTTAAGGATGTCTCGGTAAGAAGTTTTAATATTTTTTACGACGGCTCCATTTAAATAAACTCGACTCACCAGAAATGGATTATCAAAACCCCAGTCTTCACTTTGAATGTGGTAGTTCCCACCGTCGTAATCTACATCTGAATTAAAACCTTTTTGCATGATCAAAAACTTATATGATTCTGTCTCATTTTGACAATGAAAATTCGACTTATTTTTTGAAGACATTTTTAACAGAATTTCTATTTCCTGCCGATGACATAAGACATGACTTTTAAATTTCGTTCTCGACTAAAAACTGCGCTCAAATTCTCTTTGTCTATGTTGACTCTGAACATTTTTTATAACAACTGCTCGGGCGGAAGCTCTACCTCTAGTAATTCATCTTACTCTGTTCCCGCAGCTCCGTATTGCCCATATTTGCCTTCAAAGACATTTGCAAACTCAGTGACGCTATCTGGTCGCGCTGTTTATGAGTATCGCATCAACGGAAACGGCGTCATCGCGAATGGCACTTTAATCATCACTCCGCAATCCGCAACGGGTGTTCAAACATTTTCAGTGACGATTCATTCGATAGTTTATTCTTGGATTTCTCCCGCAAATTTTACGACGAGTGATGTCGCGAGACATCTCGCAGCGGTTATTCAAGCCGATTCGAATTCTGTCGTTCAAGCAACGGCTGCAACGAATCTCACTCTCAATCAAAACGACGAAACGCAAATATTAAACTTAAGCGTTTCGAACAACCTCCTCGTCACTCAAGGTGCTCCGGCGAACGCCATTCGTTTTGCAGAGGTCAGCGTAAGTGACAGCGACGGAACAATTGTTCAATGTGCCGAAACCGATTCTCAAGGAAATTTCTCTTTTGCGCTTCCGCAAGGATTGGCAACTTACACGGTTTCGGTGAGCCCACGCGCTAATAACTCAAATTTGCAGGCTTATGTTTTAAAGGATCCAAATACGAGCCAAACTTATTCGGTAAGCACTCAGGCCTCGGCAGCAACCTCGTCGCAAAATTTAAAACTGATCGCGAGCGCGCAAGGAACACTCGAGGGGGGAGCATTTAATATTCTTGATCAGCTTGCGCGTGCGAATATTTTCTTACGCAATTTTACTTCGGCGTCTCAAGGTTGTGGGGCTTCGCAGTTTCCCGATTGTGTTCCTTTTCAGGTAGGACCGATGGTTTCTGTTTACTGGAAAAAAGGCTTCAACCCGGGAACTTACGAAGGCATGGACCCTCGTTCCGGAATTAGTTACTACCTTCCCGGAAAGAGCCAACTCTACATTATGGGTGGAGTAAATGGTGACGTAAATTTTTCTGATACCGATCACTTCGACAACTCAGTGATCATTCACGAGTACGGCCACTTTATGGAAGAGCATTACGGAAAATCCGATTCTCCCGGTGGAAGCCATGATGGATACTCGCAACTTGATCCGAGACTTGCGTGGAGTGAAGGCTGGGCCGATTTCTTTCAAGCTGCCGTCACCGGTAGTCCTGTCTATCGCGACACCTACGGAAATGCCGACGGAGCCGCTGGTTTATTTTTTAACGAAGACATCGAGAATCTAACAGCTACGTCTGCGGATCGCCCGGCTTCGACTCCATTCGGAGAAGGAAATTATCACGAGTTTTCAATCACGCGTCTTTTATGGGATGCCATTGATCCTCATCCCGTCACGGGAGCTGGCGCAAACCCGCCAGATGAAAATGTACAAGGACCTTTCGCAGAAATCTGGGCGATCTTCAGTGGACCAACAAGTGGTTTTCATTCGATGAAACAACATTTTCGAAGCATAGGCCTTCTTCATCTATTACAAAACTCAAAATCAGGCCACACCGATTGGTCGACTCTAAGGGCGGCAGAATATCAAGATGGTGATCGTCGAAACTACGGCGCGGTCGTAACGACTTCTGGATGTGCAAGTAGTAGCAGCGAAAGCATCACTCCTATTGCAACTTACAATACTGATTACTTTCGTAACAATCGATTTTTCTCGTATCATCACCCCGGCGGAAGGTTTGATGTTGTCTTAAATTATTCGACCCCTACAGGAGCCCTCGCAGATCTCGACTTGATCGTCTACAAAGAAGACTATGTGTTTGAAGATAAATCTACGATCGAAGTGGCTAGCCAAGCAAGTCCTCCGACAAACTGTAGCTCATCCATACAATGCGCCGAACATGTCTTAGCGACCCTCGATGCTGGATTTTATCTGATCAATGTTTCTGCTGCCGCTTCGAACGCGGGTGCAACAAATTTTAATCTGACAATTAATTCTCAACCCGCTTGCATGACCAATTAAAGGAAGAGCCATGAAAGAGTCTAATTCTCGAATCGAAATGTTAAAACTCCTCAGAATTCCGGCGGCTCTTCTTTTCTTGAGTTTTTTAGGTTTTCTCGCAGTTAAAATGAATTACGCTGAAGAAATTGCCGGTCGAAACTTAAACGAAAAGCCTGCGTACCGTACTCCTTCAAAAGCTTTCAAAAAACCGCATGGTGCGATTGAAATCGAAATTTCAAATCAAAACGTAGAACCTCTCCTCACGGGCCAATCAACCGAACTTATAGGGAAAGTGACTGCTCGCCGTGACCTCGCTCAAGTTGATATCACTTGGCATTTGCCTGCAGGAGTAGAGAGACTTGATGGAGTTCAAAAGCAAAGCTTGTCAAATCTTCACACCGGAGAAACTCAGCAAGTAAGCATTCGGGTCATCTCTCACT
This sequence comes from Bdellovibrionales bacterium, assembly GCA_043746635.1. Classification (GTDB taxonomy): domain Bacteria; phylum Bdellovibrionota; class Bdellovibrionia; order Bdellovibrionales; family JAMPXM01; genus JAYTQQ01. The sequence goes on from JAYTQQ010000129.1 coordinate 14,257, forward strand.
CTGACGTCAATCAACAAATTCATCTCGAGGCAAGCTACCAACAAGGCGATCTCAAGATCGGAAATACATCTCAGTTCAATACTCTCGATCAACAAAATGCAAAAATGTATTCACATGCTCAAAGCGAAGGAGCCAAAATATGGCAATAACCAAACTCGCAATCGGTATTTTAGTTCTTTCGATGCAGGCAAATTTTGCGTCTGCGGATGCGGCATCAGACGCGACAACGGCTGAAGCACTTTCTAAAACTCAAAATCTACTCCACGATCGAATGGCGCGCGAAAAGGCGGCCGGAGAGTCAACTAAGGCAGCCGCGACCATGAAGTCAGCCGAGAGTTTTGTCGGAAAAGAAAATACTCAAGAGTTATATGATCTCAGCGCTGAAATCATGGGAACAGTCACCAATCAATCAAACGGCAATGTGAAACTGATGAGCGAAAGCTTACAAAAAAGCCCAGAAGATTTCATTAAGTTTCTCAATCCAGAAGAGATTGCTAAAATAAAAGCTTTAGCTAAAAAGATTGAGGCTCAGCGAAGTCCGAGCTCTTCAACACCACGCTAAACAAGATTAATTTCGATCAAGGGATCAAATTGCTCTTTTAAGATTCCGTGAATGGCATCAAGAGTTCCGGCGGAGGAACTCGGGCAGGTTCCGCAAGCGCCTTGGTACCGAATATCAACGGTGTGGCCGTGATAACTAACGACCTCAATATCTCCGCCATCACCTTGCAGGTAAGTTCTGACCGTGCGATCTAAAATTTCTTCGATCTGCTGAACTTCGATCGGTAATTTCGAACGATCAACTTTTTTGCCTTCTTCTTCAGTCAAAAACTCAGGATCATGGATCGCGATACGCGACTGAATAATCGAGCTGACATCGGCTTTTAATTTTTCAGAATTTGTTTCTTCAGAATGGGTGACCGTCAAAACGTTTTCGAAAAAGTGAAGCTGTCTGACGCCATCAATGTGAAAAATCTCTTCTGCAAGTTTTACTCCGAAGGCCTCACTTGGCCTGGCAAACGTTGCTTTACCGGTTGCCTTAAGAGTTCGGTTGACCACAAACTTGATCGCGTTTGGATTAGGCGTTGGCAATACTCTTACTAAAATTTCGTTATTCTCTAGTGTGTCGCTCATAAGAGGAGACCTTTCGCTTTTTGAGTGGCTTCTACAAAGTAATCAACTTCATCTTGAGTGTTATAAATAGAGAACGAGGCACGTGCCGTCGTAGTGAGGCCCATCTTTCTTAAAAGCGGCTGCGTACAATGATGCCCAGTACGAATCGCTATGGCTTCTTGATCTAAAAGTGTTCCTAAGTCGGACGGATGAATCCCTTTCATCGAAAAACTAATGATCGAGGCTTTCGGTGCCGGCGGTCCTAAGATTTTTAAATCAGAAATTTTTTGAAATTCTTGAGTCGCGTAAACGAGTAACTCGTCGAGCATTTTAGAAGCCTTCGCAATTCCAACATTATTTAAATAACGAATCGCTTCGCCCAAGCCAATCGCGTCTGCAATCGAAGGCGTCCCGGCTTCAAATTTTTGCGGCAGATCTGCGTAAGTTGTTTTCTCAAAGCTTACTTCCGAAATCATGCTGCCGCCCCCTTGGTAAGGAGGCATCTCGTTTAACAACTTCTCTTTTCCGTAGAGCACGCCAATGCCGTACGGACCAAAAATTTTGTGGCCTGAAAAAGCTAGAAAATCGCAATCGAGAGCTTGAACATCGACCATTTGATGGCTTACAGCCTGAGCGGCATCAAGTAAAACAACTGCTCCCACTTCGTGCGCGAGATCCACATACTTCTGAACATCGATAATGGTTCCTAAGGTGTTGGAGCACATCGTGAGCGCTAAGATCTTTGTTTTTTTACTAAGGAGCTTTTTGAAAGATTCAAACTGAAGCACTCCATTCGTGTCGACCTCTATCACTTTTAGGGTAGCGCCCACTTGATCGGCGATCAATTGCCACGGAACAATGTTAGAATGGTGCTCGAGTTCAGAAATAATAATTTCGTCATGGGGCTTTAGTTTTTGTCCCCAAGACTGAGCTACCAAATTAATCGACTCCGTCGTCCCGCGAGTGAATATGATTTCGGATGAGAGTTTCGCATTGATAAAAGATTGAACGATAATGCGAGCACCTTCATAATTCACGGTACCTTGTGAGCCCAAAAAGTGAGAGCTTCGATGAATGTTCGAAACCTCGTTCAAATAGTATTTATGAATGCGCTCGATAACGATATCTGGCTTGAGACTCGATGCCGCGTTATCAAAGTACACCAGATTCTTACCGTGAATCTTTTGATTCAAGATCGAGAAGTCTTTGCGAATGAGTTCGGCCGATATGCTCATTTTACTTCTTCACTTTTAAAATGTTTCAATTTTTCAGATAAGAGACTCTTCACTTTTTGAACAACGACTGAATCAACGCTGTCGAGCATTTCGTATGCATATCCCTCAACCAGCATTCTGACGGCTTGGTCCCTTGAGATTGCTCGCGAAACAAGATAAAAAATTTGATTTTGATCTATTTGGCCAGAAGCAGAGCCATGCGTAGCCTTGACATCGTCGTTAAAAATCTCAAGGCGCGGAAGAGAATCGATTTCTGCCCTATTACTCATTAAAAGATTCTTATTTAATTGTTCGGCAGTCGACTTCGGGGCCGACTGCTCAATGCGAACCTTCGCGTTGAAAACCGCGCGCGATTGATCTGCGAGAATTCCTTTGAAGAATTGATGACTTAAGGTCTCAGGAGCCACGTGCCGAATGATACCCTGGTGATCAGTATGCTGTTTGTTTTCATTTAAATAAATGCCATTCACGAAAGCTTCGGACGCGACTCCGTTTAAGTTCACGTTGGTTTCGGTTCTGGTAAGGTCTCCGCCTAAATCAATGTGCAAAGTTTTGAGAACACTCGCTTTGCTTTGCTCAAATTTCTTAACAAAAAAATTATTGCTGCCATGAGACGTTACGTTGAGAAAATTATGCTCGAGATGAGCCGAGTCTTTCAACGTGACTTCGCAGACGTGATTTTCAATCTGATCTGAAACTTCAGTAAGACCCGCATGGATCTCTAAGATGCTCGCCTCAGAAAATTCATTTAGGAGAATACGCATTCGAGAAGAATGAATTTGTGGACGGCCTACATCAGAAGAATTCAAAAAAAGAAACGCCACAGGCTGAGCGATTTTTTGCTGCGCATTCACTTCAAAGGCGTAAAGGTCGTTCAGTAAAAGTTGATTGACCTTCTCGAACTCACTCGCCGATTCAAGCTTAGAGAACTTAGAACCATTTTGAATTTGCAAAAATTGAAATTGGTCCGATTTTGAAACTTTCGAAAGGGACGGCGCATACTGACCATTCCAGAAAACGAAACTGGATTCAAATCCGCTTTTCAAAAAATCTTGCCATGAAGAAGATAGGCTGGCTGGAGCTTTTTGCTCCGACGGCCAGAACTCGAGCCTTGAGAGCCTTGAGATATTTGTGTACTTCCAATTCTCTTTTTTGGGCGTTGGCCAAGAAAAGTTTTGAAGAAGCTCCTCGAGCTCTCCTTCAAAACTAGATGAAGATACTTTCGAAAACCAATCTTTCGATGCAAGCTTAGCCGTCGAAAAGGCTTTTTCAAGATTTGAAAAACTCATTGGATCAACCAATCGTAACCTTTTTCTTCAAGCTTTTGTGCAAGCTTCTTGTCTCCACTTTCGATAATTTTACCGCCAGCCAAAACGTGAACAAAGTCTGGAACTATATAATTTAAAAGACGCTGATAATGAGTAATCAAGATGATCGCGTTACTTTTGCTCTTAATTTTATTCACACCTTCGGCGACAATCTTCAGGGCGTCAATGTCGAGGCCCGAGTCAGTTTCATCTAAGATCGCGAGACGAGGAGATAAGACCGCCATCTGCAAAATCTCATTTCGCTTTTTCTCTCCACCAGAAAATCCGACGTTAACCGAGCGATCTAAAAACTTTTCGTCCATCGTGATCATCTTCATTTTCGTCTTTACGAATTCTGAAAACTGCGTATCGCTCATTTCGGGAACACCCTGATGCTTGCAAATCGAATTAAAAGACATCTGTAAGAACTTAAAATTACTCACGCCCGGAACTTCGATCGGATATTGAAATGCCATGTAGACGCCTTCGCGAGCGCGATCTTCAGGAGCCATTTCGAGGAGATCTTTCATTTTGAAATTAATTTCGTAAAGGACTTTGCCGCTTGTCACTTTGTAATCTGGATGACCTGCAAGAACTTTTGACAAAGTACTTTTGCCAGAACCATTCGGCCCCATAATGGCATGAACTTCTCCGGCGTTGACCTTAAGGCTCAAGCCTTTTAGAACTTCTTTTTCGTCAATATCTACATGCAGACCCTGAATATCTAACATTTTACTTCCTCAACTAGCCGACGCTATTTTCTAATTTCATTTCAATTAACTTCACTGCCTCAACCGAAAACTCGAGAGGAAGTTGCTTAAAAACATCTTGGCAAAAACCATTCACGAGAAGTGAGATTGCTGACTCGCTATCAATACCACGAGATTTGAGGTAAAATATTTGGTCTGCGCTGATACGAGACGTACTCGCTTCGTGCTCAAGCACCGCCGACTTATTTTTAACTTCGATGTATGGATAAGTATTTGCCGAGCAGTTGGGACCCACCAGCATAGAGTCGCACTGCGAATAATTGCGGGCGCCGTCGGCCGAAGCCATAATTTTTACTTGGCCGCGATAAGAATTGCTCGAGTGACCCGTCGAAATTCCTTTTGAGATAATGGTGCTCTTGGTATTTTTACCAATGTGAATCATCTTAGTACCTGTATCTGCTTGCATACGGTCATGCGTGAGGGCAACCGAGTAAAATGCTCCCTGAGAATTGTCTCCGAGTAAAATACAGCTTGGATATTTCCAGGTGATTGATGATCCGCTTTCAATCTGCGTCCAGCTGATTTTTGAATTTTTGCCCTGGCATTTTCCGCGTTTAGTGACGAAATTGTAGATGCCACCTTTGCCGTCTTTATCGCCCGTATACCAATTTTGCACCGTCGAATATTTAATTTCGGCATCGTCGTGGGTGATGAGCTCAACCACGGCGGCGTGCAGTTGGTTTTCATCTCGTTGCGGAGCCGTACAACCCTCTAGATAATTTACAAAACTTTCTGGCTCGGCAATGATGAGCGTTCTTTCAAACTGTCCGGTATCTTGCGCGTTGATCCGAAAGTACGTCGATAAATCAATAGGGCAGCGAACTCCCTTTGGAATATAAACGAAAGAGCCGTCTGTAAAAACGGCCGCGTTCAGTGCCGCGTAGAAATTATCTCCGACCGGAACGACGCTTCCCAAATATTTCTGAATCAGTTCGGGATGCGTGTGCATCGCTTCAGAGATTGAGCAAAAAATCACGCCAACTTTTTTGAGATCTTCTTGGTGAGTGGTGCCCACTGAAACAGAATCAAAAACGGCATCGACCGCGACTCCACTAATTCTTTTTTGCTCCGAGAGAGGAATTCCGAGACGCTCGAAAGTTTTGATGAGCTCGGGATCAAGTTCATCCATCGATTTTGGTCCATCTGTCGTTTTTTTCTTAGGCGCCGAAAAATAAATAATATCATTGAAATTGATTTTTGGATAACTCACGTTCGCCCACGTTGGCTCGGTCATCGTTAGCCAGTGTTTGTAAGCCTTCAACCGAAAATTGAGCATCCAAGATGGCTCATTTTTCTTAGCCGAAATCATACGCACGATATCTTCGTTCAAACCGCGAGGCACTTCGTCGGTTTCGATATCGGTGACAAAACCATACTTATATTCTTGCTCGAGATCTACTTTAGGAGAGGTTTTATTTTGCATTAGGCGTTTACCTCTTCAAATCTCGAAGATTTCGGATCGAGGAGCTCACCGACTTTAATTCCTTCGTAGAATTCATTGAGCTTTCGATTGAGTGTGGACATCGGAGACATGATTGAACAATGCTCGATCACTTCACATGGTGATTCCAAAAGATCTTCTTTATGCAAACATTTTGCGAGAAAAATGGGACCCAGAATAAACTCCATCAGTTCACCGAGTGAAATTTTATTGAGGTCTTTAACAATTTGGTATCCGCCGTTGACCCCTTGCTCTGACTTTAGAATATTTTTTTGAGCTAAAATTTGCATCACCCGCGCCGTCGCATCAAAAGGAATATGAAACTGCTGGCTGATCTCTTTTGCGGTTGATAGCTCGCCCGGAGACTTTGCTTTCATATGCTTGAGAGCAATCAATGCATATTCTAATTTTCGATTGATCTTGTTCATTTTGGTCCTAGCTTTTTAGGGCTTTTCTCTGGTTTTTAGCATGGGCCGGTGCTATCTTGAACAGCCCCTGGCGGAATGAAAGTTAAATGATAATCTAATTTAGGTCAATCAAATAGGTTTAAATTTAACTTATATTGATTTGAGTTCGTTTCATTTGAGTTTTTATAATAATTAGCAATTTTAGGTACTTATACTATGCTTTCACCTATTAAGAATTTACTGATCGTTTGTTTAATTGTCGGGCTCTGTCTTTTTTTAGGCTGGTTTTACCTGCATAACAAAAGCATGCTGAAACCCCACGTCGCTTTTCAAAATGGCTTCTTTGCCCGCTCAAGCTCCCAGCCAGACCTGATTGCCCTGCGCGGTGAAAGCTCCGATTTTCCTGAGAATACTTTAGCGGCCTTTCAAGCTGCCTCAGAGCTAAGCCCCAGGATTATTTTATGGGCCGATGTGATGCTCTCACAAGATGGTGTGCCGGTTGTAACTCGCCATCAAGATCTCGCCGTTTACGGAGCCGAAAATTCTTACGTCCCACTTTTAAAATTTTCTGAAATTCAAAAAATAGACGCGGGCTTTGAGTTTCAAAATTCGAAAGGCGAGCATTCTTTTCGTGACAGAAATTTGCACATCTTAGCGCTCAAAGAATTGATAGAAGCCTTTCCTAATCATCGGTTTGTTCTCAACCTCGCAGATGACTCTGAAGGCTTTGATCAGCAACTTGTTAAAGCAATCGGTTACAATGATAAAACTCAAAGATTTATCATCACGAGCGAACGTGATAAAATTTTAAAATCAACTCGCAAAATCGCACCGATGCTCTTATATGGAGCAAGCACCCCGCAACTCACTCAGCTCATGATTTTAGCGAATCTCTTTATAGAGAGCGCAGCTCCCCTCGATGCCGATCTCTTAATCGTCGAAAAAGTTTCAGAAAAAGTGAGAAACTCAAACCGTATCCACCTCAACGAAAAAATGATTGATGAAGCTCATCGCCGCTCCCTTAAAGTCTTCGCCGGCGATCCCCAAAATTTAAACGAGGCACACCAACTCATGCAGATGCATCTCGACGGCATTATCTCAAGTCATCCGTCGTCTCTAAAAGATCTTTAGCCTGCTAGCAAAATGGCTACAAACTTATCTGTTAGAGTACTAGACTTCAGTCTGGCAATTTTTTCGAGGAGATGGTTGCTTAGGACCGACAAAAGTCTTAACATTTTCAGATGATAAATATATTCGTTCGTTCTTTGATTTTTTTGTCCCAGCAATCTCAAGCAGCCGGTGGCGCAAGGGTCGGCGTTAAAACAGGCGTGTTTGATGCCGTCATGGCAGCAAGTTTGCCGGTGCAGATGCTGCTCATTATTTTGCTCGGGGCTTCTGTTTGCTCTTGGGCCATCATCTACGCCAAGTATAAACAGTTTCAGAGTATGCAAGTTGCGAATCAAGAGTTTAGCGATTTCTTCTGGAAGTCGAAAGCTCTCGAAAATGTTCATAACAAAATTGATGAATTCTCGACCAGTAATCTCAGTAAAGTCTTTAATGCCGGGTACGTTGAGCTACAAAGAATTGCGGACTCGGGTTTAGCGAGACACCAATCTGATTCTGATAACCTCAAACTTTCAGGAATCGATAACTTAGAAAGAGCAATTCAAAAAACAGTTGGAACTGAAGTTTCGAATGCCGAATCACGTTTGAACTTTTTAGCAACGACCGGGAGTACGGCTCCATTCATAGGCCTTCTCGGAACCGTAATCGGTATTATGTCTTCGTTTTCAAATATCGCAAGTAGCGGCTCTGCAAGTCTGGCGGTTGTCGCTCCGGGAATAGCTGAAGCACTTTTCTCAACGGCGGTTGGTCTCTTTGCCGCGATTCCGGCAGTGGTCGCCTACAATTATTTTATCGGGCGTATTCGCAAAATTGAAATTGATCTCAATAATTTTGGATCTGACTTTTTGAACGTTGCTAAGCGAAATTTCTTCGGAGATAAATAGTGGGAATGTCGGGCTCGTCACCTAAAAGTCGCATGGCCATGAGTGAGATCAATATCACTCCGATGGTTGACGTCATGCTTGTGCTCCTCATTATTTTTATGGTTACGACCCCCATGATGCAGCAAGGGATCGACATTGATCTCCCTGAGGTTTCTAGTTCGGGTACACCAACAACCGATGAACCATTTATTCTCGAAATTAAAAGAAATAAAAGACTCTACATTGGAGAGACTGAAGTTCATATCTCGGCTCTCTCAGAAAAGCTCACAGCTATTTTTTCTACTCGCAAGAATAAGCAAATTTACCTTCAAGCTGATCGCAACGTTGACTACGGACTCGTCGCTGAAACCATGGGAGAAATTCGCTCTGCCGGAATTTCAAATATAAGTTTGGTGACGTTGCCGAAGGTGAATTAGTGAATATGTACGCCCCCGCACAGCTCCATCCTGAAGACAATTTTGCGAAGTATATTCGCTGGTCGGCGATAGGGCACGTGGTGGTGCTTGCACTTTTTATCATGCGTACCGTTTTTTACCCTTCAGAACCCATTCTCATTCAACACGCTATTCGTGTCGATATGGTAGGTCTCCCGACAAAGACTCAGGCGGCAACGATATTGCCAAGCGAACCAAAAGCGAAAGCTGCGCCGAAACCAGCCGAGCCAAAACCTTTACCCGTCACGAAGAAAGTTTTACCCGATGTTAAAAAACTAGATCCAAAAAAAGTAGATTTACGAAAATCATCTACGGCCGAGGATGACGCGATCAAAAGGCTTGAAGCATTTAAAAAATTAGCCGAAATGTCGAAGGCCAAGTCACAGCCAAAGGCCGCAGCCGAACCGATCCGCGGTGCCGCCCTTTCGCCTGGATCTTCGCTCGTCGGGCTTAACAAAATTGATTACGACGATTATCTCGATAAACTCAACGAAAAGGTCAAAGCGAACTGGAACTTGCCGAGCCTTCTTAAAAATCGAGAATTGACGGCCACCGTAATGGTTTATATCAATTCTTCTGGTAATATCGCTAAGAAAGAAATTAAAAAAAGTTCTGGCAACTCGGTATTTGATGAAAAGTGTCTCGAGGCGATAGATCTTTCGGGGCCGTTCGAAAGCCCCCCTTCGAAACTGACAAATATTTTGGCCGTAGACGGAGTTGAGTTTGGATTTCCGGAATAAAAATTAAGAGGAGCTCAAATGAAGAAACAACTGGTAGGTTTTACGGGTCGTCTAAGCGTTTTTATTCTCGCGCTCACATTTTCAATCAATGCCGTGAGGGCGGAGAGTCCGATCCATCTGAACGTTGGTGATGCAAAGTTTAAGAAAAGCATCCTGGCATTACCCGCGTTTCAATATCTCGGCACTCCGGGCATCAATAAAACTTATATCAGCACCGGAAAAGAAATTTTCGATACTCTGCAGTTTGACCTCAGCGTGAGTTCTTATTTTGATTTCTTGAAACGAGAAGCTTTTGTCGAAGACGTTTCGAAGATGAGCCTTCGGCCCGTTGCCGACGAAGCCTCGGGATTTAACTTCTCAAGCTGGAAACAAATCGGAGCCGATTTTCTCATTCGGGCCGGCTATAAAATTGTGGGTGACGACGTCACCCTCGAAGCTTACCTCTACTACGTTCCGCAACAGAAAAAGGTGCTCGCGAAGACTTATCAGGGACGCACGAAGGATTCACGCCTTATCGCGCACACCTTTGCGAATGATATCGTCAAAGAGCTCACCGGCATCAAGGGATTTTTTCTTTCTAAAATCGTCACCTCAAGAAGTACCGAGCCTCAACAACGAGAAATTTTCGTAATGGATTGGGATGGCTCCAACGTGCACGCGGTCACTCACCATCACTCGATCGCAAATTCTCCAGCTTGGTCTGCAGATGGCAAAAGTATAGGTTACCGAAACTTCACGTACCATACGGCCGATAAAACTCGTAACGCTGATTTATTTTTCTACAATCTAGAAACTCAAGAGAGAAAACTGATTTCGGCTCGACCCGGAATTAATTCTGGCGTGAGTTTCTTCCCCGATGGAAGACATATCGTACTCACCATGACTCGCGGAGAAAGTCCCAACATTTATAAAATGACGATGGATGGTCGATCGTTCGATGCACTCACATCTAGCGCGCACGATGTTTTAAACGTTGAACCGAGCGTCAGCCCCGACGGAACTAAAATTGCATTTTCTTCAGATCGAAATGGTCGTCCGATGGTTTACGTTATGAACGCAGACGGATCAAACGTAAAGCGCCTCACCGTTGCAGGAGAGTATAACTCTTGTCCCCGCTTTTCTCCTGATGGTAAGAAAATTACTTTCGCCGGCAGTGACAAAGGCCATTTTGATCTGTTCATCATGAATGCAGACGGTGAAAATATGATTCGGCTCACTTCAGCAAAAAAATCAACAAACGGAAAAATGTCAGACAACGAAGATCCAAGTTTTTCTCCGGACGGGAGACACATTCTCTTCACGAGCAATCGCGATGGCCATCATCAACTCTACATCGTAGACATTGATGGCGATAACGAACGTCGAATTACTTTCGATAAGAACGATTACTATAAACCTTCGTGGTCGCCTTACCTTGAATAAAGTTCCTGAGCTTGCGAGCTATTCGAAAGAACAGATTTCGCGAGCCTCAGAGTTTTCGCCGGCCTTAAAACGCTATTTGGCTCTGCTTGATAGAGAGAGCGCGCATCTAAATGATTCATCCAAGCTCAGGCTGAAAAGGCACAAAGTTTGGTGTGAATCCGTTCTAGCAACTTATTACAAAAATTCTACGACCGAAGAAATTTGCTACGGATGGTCCTTAGCTTCTGAAAAACTGATTTCGGAAGCATGGCAACTAGCCGGCGGCGACGATCGAGATTTTATTATATTAGCTCTAGGAAAATTGGGTTCTCGAGAACTCAACTTGAGTTCAGACGTCGATCTCGTTCTCGTAAGGCGCGACGATAAAATCATTGATCCTAAAGTGCTTCGGCACTTTACTTCTATTCTTTCTGAGCTCACCGAGTTTGCATATTGCCTGCGCGTTGATCTCAATCTGAGGCCCGGCGGAGGGTCAGGATCTTTGATCACCTCCCAAACTGAATTTGAATATCATTATGGCTACCACGGCGAAATGTGGGAGAGACTTTCATATGTCAGGGCTCGCTGCATTTACGGAGATACCAATTTATCGACTGAGATTTTGAAATTTGCTAATCATTTTTCTTATCGAAAACATATCGACCTGACACTTATTGATGATCTCTCTCAGCTGAGAAATAAAATTCACTTTGAAATTAGTCTCAAAGATCAAAAATATTTTAATTTAAAACTCAGTCCTGGCGGAATTCGCGATCTTGAATTTTTTGTACATTCTCTACAGCTCATTCACGGAGGTAAGAATAGACTGCTCCAAATACAGTCTACCTCAGAAGCAATTCATCAATTGAAAGAAGCTCATTTTATTTCTGAAACCGATGCAAAATTTATCTTTGAGAGTTACTGGTTTTTGAGAGATGTAGAAAATAACCTCCAAGGGAAAGAGGATCAGCAGACTTATTTGATCGACAGAAACTTACAAAACTTTACACGATTTAAGGTCTCTGACATTCTGGCACTTGCCAGAAAGAGCCACCTTTTTGTGTCAGAACTTTTAAAGATCAGTCAGAAAAGTTCGTTACCTACGATTCTTGAAGAACAACAAGCTTGGTTGAGAATAAAGGGTTTTTCAGAAGATTCGATCTTGACGACTTGGCCCGAAATCATTTCTGCGAGTGCCCAATCACAAAAAACGGAGAGTGATGAAACTTCACGCCTTCAGTTTTTAGAAAGTTTCGTAGAACACCTTTCATCGATTGATCGCAACAAAGATTTAGCTCTCGCGCTCTTATCAGATTTCATCCGGGCGACACGCGCGAAAGCAAGTCTCTACAGCCTCCTGAACCGTGAAAAAAAATTAACCGAAGAAATGGCCTGGCTGTTCTCTTGCTCGCCCTACCTCGCAAACATTTTTGCTTTGCGGCCCGAACTCATTGATAGCCTTTTCTTTAATGCACAGGCAGAACTTCCAAAGGCGCAAGACGAATTTCTTGAAATGCAAATCGAACGCAGACTCCTCGTTGAAGTCTTAGCCGCTCAAAAATTCTTGAAAGACCGTGATCTGGGTATTCTTTCGAGCGAACTAACATTTACGGCGGATGAGATTTGCAAAACGATTCTTAACAGACTGCAAGAAGAACTGCAGAGTGAGGCCGTCAACGTCATCTGCCTCGGAAAATGGGGTGGACGCGAGCTTGGTTTTCGTTCTGATCTTGATTTCATTTTCCTGACAGACCATGAGCCAACTCCGCTTCAACAAAAGCTAAGTCGTAAAGTGATTAGCTGGTTAAACCAACCCAACCGTGGCGGAGTCATCTACAACATCGACACTCGTCTGCGACCGAGCGGCCACGCAGGACCACTCTTAGTTTCAAAAACTCAACTCGAGAATTTTCTGAACACAAAGGCTGATCCGTGGGAGAGGCAAGCTTACCTCCGTTCTCGGCCTCTCTTTGAAACAGACTTTTCAATTTCAAAAATTGCCTCCGCACCTGGACTTTCTCGTGCCGATGAAGTGATCCTCCGAGATATTCGTTTAAAACTTCTGCCACAAGTGAACGATATGCTTGATCTCAAGTTAAATCCCGGAGGTCTAGTCGATATCGAATTTTGCGCCCAAATCTCTTTGCTTAAGCGCGCGCAATTCTCTCTTGATTCGTCGACTCAGGGCATGATTCAATATCTTATGGAGCAAGATCAAGCCTGGAAGAACTTCGGACCCGCTCTCATCAAGAATTATACTTTTTTGAGAACGATCGAGCAAATGCATCAACTGACAAGCTCTCAATCGCAGGCAAGACTTAAAAAGAATTCTCAAGCGCTTCAGGTTTTGGCCGCAAACATAAGCTTGAGTATCGAAAGTTTAGAACAGAATCTCAACGAAGTATTTTCTCAGAATTCGCTTTTGCTCGAGCAACTAAGAGGTCTAATGTGAATAAGATAAAATTTTCTTTCGCTTTCTTTGTGATGGTTGTGGTTTCAACTATTTATTTTTCTGGACAGGGTCTTCACGCACAGACAAAACTTAGCTTAGATCCTGAAAATCCTCCTGGGTATGTACCACCTACAAACCAAAATCCAAATGGGCAGATACTTCCTGCTCAAAATACTCCGGCGCCTGCGTTGACGCCCGCTCCAGATATTAATTCTCTTTCTCCGCAGCAAGCCCCGGGCGTACAACCTGATAGACTGACGCAGCCTACGATACCTCAGCAAACGTCTGCAGGACTAGAAATTCCGCCGCCCCCCACTCCAGAGCCGACCGCGACACCAGAAACAACGTTTCAAGATCCGGGCGATATTTCAAAGGCGGTATCTGGAGCGATACTCAAAAAGAGCGATGCCAATGCTCCTATAACGGGACCGAGCTATCCGGCTTCATCGAAACAAAATACAATTGTTAGCGTGACGAAACCGGGCGAGGAAAAAAAGCTTTTCGCAGTAGTATCGACTTCCGAAGGAAGTTTTAAGATTAAACTTTTTCCTCAATACGTACCGAGGACGGTCAAGAATTTTACAGATCTCGCCACCGGACAAAAAGAATTCGTCGAGGCAGCAACATCTCGAAAATCAACGCGACCTTTTTATAACGGACAAATTATTTTTAAAGTGGTACGCGATTTCGTGATTCAAATGGGATGTCCCTTCGGTGACGGGCGTGGTGGGCCCGGATACGAAATTTTGGATGAATTTACACCATACTTACATCATGACAAAGAGGGCGTGGTTTCGATGGCTAACCATGGCCCTAATACGGCGGGCTCGCAATTCTTCATTACTCTAGGTCCACAACCTTCATTCGATAACAAGTACTCTGCCTTTGGACAAGTCGTTAGCGGAATGGATGTCGTGCGTAAAATCTCGAAAGTAAGAACGGGCCCGACGAGTCGACCACTTAAGAGAATCGTAATTCAGAAAATAGAAATTGAAGGGATCAATTAGTTAGCTGATTCGCTCACTATAAGAATCTCGATTCTTCGATTCTTAGCCCGATTCGCATCGGTATCATTAGGAGCAACCGGCTTTTGATCGGCGTAGGCAACCGCAGTCATTTTCTTCGGATCGATCTGATCATGGGACGCAAGATACCTTAGCACTTTAGTTGCCCGTACCGCCGAAAGCTCCCAGTTGCTCGGAAACTTCGAGGTATGAACTGGCTCATTATCAGTATGACCTTCGATGATCAATCTTCGATTAGAATCTTTTAAGAGCTGCCCGATTTTATCGAGAGCTGCCGTCGAAGAAAGTTTTAAGTCAGCAGAACCGCTCGGAAAAAGCGTTGCTGCCGCCAACTGAATTCTCGCACCAATAGTATCGTGATGAATTTCTTGAATCGCATCTTGGTACTCATTTTTATCCATCGACTTTTTTAAAACTCGTTGAACGTAATCTTGCACTTCTTGAGGACCGGCCGTTGCAGGCGGAAATGATTTAATGGGTGGGTCAATCAGACTTTTATTTTCGGACTCGGTATTGAAGTCTCCGGGACTTTCGCCAACGCCGTTACCGCTAAAGTATTTACGAATTGACTTTTCAAACTCTTCTTGTTTCTTTATATCGTGCTGAGACGTTGCATACAGAACCGTGAAAAAGGCAAATAGCAACGTGATGAAATCGGCGTAAGAGACGAGCCAACGCTCGTGATTTTCATGCTCTTCTTGTCTTTTTCTTCGCGCCATTTCTTTTCAATTCTGCGGCCTGAGCCGCGGGTCAATTCTGCGACTCAGGCCGCTGGTCTAATCTGCGGTGATTTGAGTTTTTTTGCCATTGCTGTGCACGTAGGCTCTGAGTTTTTGTTCAATAATAAAAGGATTCATTCCGGCCATAATTCCTATGGCACCTTCTAGAATCATATTTTTAACTTCTATTTCTAACTTAATTTTACGTTTAATTTTGTATGCAAGCGGCAGAAATAAAAGATTGGCGGAGCCGACTCCATAGACGGTAGCGACAAACGCGACCGCAATACCCTGTCCAAGTTTAGAAGTATCGGCAAGGTTTTCCATGACGTGAATAAGACCTAGTACCGCACCGATGATTCCGACGGTGGGAGCGAAACCGCCCGCATCCATCCAAATTTTTGCACCTGCAAGCTGGTTTTCTTCTTCGATAAAAAGTTCATTTTCAAAAATTTCTCGTAAAGTTTTAGGGTCGACACCATCAATGACAAAACGAAAGACATTTTGCATAAATGGATTACTCATTTCACTCAATTTTTTCTCAAGTGCTAAAATAGATTCTTTGCGCGCAATCTGTGCGGCTTCGATGATTTGGGTGACAATTTTTTCTGTGTTTTGTTCGCTTGACTCAAAGAAACCAAGCTTTAAAAGCTTAAGTCCCATCTTCAAATCTTCAGCCGTTGTACCTATGCAGACAGCTCCGAGAGTTCCACCAAAAACAATTAAAAATGCCGTTCCCTGAATGATCGAACTGACGTGACCACCCTCGAGAAGCTGGCCACCTAAAACTCCCCCGAAGGCGAGCACGAGTCCTAACACGGTTATGAGATCCATTCGCTTACCCTTTTATTTTTGCAAATCAACGTTGTTGGCAGAGCTTAAATCGGAAATAGAATATTTTCTTCGAAAAGCCACGATACCCGCGACAATCTCTTTTGGAGAGTCTTTGACCAAGATTGAATCTCCATCAATGAAATGAACGATCGTGTCTGGCATCGATTCAACAGCTCGTATAAGATCAGGGTTGACAAAAATCGAGGCGCCGTTCAATTTCTTGAGTTCAATCATGAAAATAGTTTCGCATACACCTAAGAAAATGAGAAGATATCTTATTCTGTTCTCTTCACAAGTGGAGTAAAAATGTCTCCCCAGCTTATAGAGTACTATAAAAAACTCGACCAGAGTCTATTCACGAAGATCAATCAAGATTGGTCTTTTCCTCTGGGTGATTTTTATTTCCCGGCGATGACTGATTTTCATCAGGCTCCACTTTTTCTCTATCTAATTTTACCGGCCTTTCTCGTGCTTTTTCTTTATAGGTTTCGCATGAAAGGCGTTAGGATTCTTATCACTCTCGGAATCGCCCTCATTCTTACAGATATGGTCTGCTTTCGAATTATTAAACATACGATCCAGCGACCTCGACCAGCACACGCAGGAATACACGTGGTTCTGAGGGTTGAAGATTCAGGCGGTACTTCTTTTCCTTCGAATCATTCAGCGAATATTTTTGCGACCGCCGTGGTCGTGAGTGCGTTCTTTCCTTTTGCGGGAACTTTCTTTTTTTTGTACGCAATATCGATCGCTTATAGCCGAGTCTACGTGGGAGTACATTACCCAAGTGACGTCATCGCCGGGGCTCTCATCGGTATCATCATTGGGTACTTCGTTGTTTTCTTTGCTAAAGGGCTCGTGACGAGACCCGAGAAGAAAGAGCGAAAGTTTAAATATCGTTAGCAGCGCTTAAGACTTTTTTCTGGCGCAAAACTTAAGTCTAAAGTGGTCACCCTCAACGATTCTCCTCGCTTAAAACTATTGTGCTCTTACTCAATTTAAGGCTCAATAATTGAAATGCAACTATGCTAAAATGTTTTTTATAAACTGTAGACCGGCCTAGCATATTTTTGGGGTCATCACCCCCGGTCTACTAGTCTTAAGTAAGGTTGATATGCGTGTATTAGTAACCGGTGCTTCTGGTTTTGTAGGTGGATGGCTTACACAATCTCTCGTTGATGAAGGACATCAAGTTCGAGTTCTCGTTCGAGACCCGAAAGATGTCGAAGATTTAAAATCGCTTAAAATTGAAATCGCAGTTGGTGACATTACTGATGTCATTCAAGTAACGAATGCGGCAAAAGATATTGATACCCTCTTTCACCTTGCAGGTGCCATAGCGTACTCTAGTACAGAGCGAGAAAACATGGAGCGAGTAAACGTTGGCGGTACCGCAAATGTTATTAGCGCATGCAAGGCAAATAAAGTTCGTCGTCTCGTTCACTTTAGTTCAGTCGTAACGATCGGTTCAAGTTTTAATCCACACAATGTATTAAATGAAAATTCACGGTATAATTTAACAAACTTAAATCTTGGATATTTTGAAACGAAACGTAAGGCCGAAAATCTCGTATTCGAAGCCGTGCGCCGAGGAGAGCTCGATGCTGTCTGCGTGAACCCATCAACGATTTATGGGCCGGGTGACGAGAAAAAACCTTCTCGCGGAATGCAGAAGAAAGTCGCTAAGGGAACACTTCCCTTTTATACTTCTGGTGGCGTCAACGTCGTATCGATCGAAGATGTTATCTACTGCACGCTCAAAGCCTGGCAAATTGGAAAGTCCGGAGAGCGTTACATCATCGCGGGCGAAAATCTCACGATCAAAAAACTCTTTGAACAAATCGCCTACATTGCTGGAGTAAAACCTCCAAAATTTTACATTCCAGATTTCTTAATTAAGCTATTGGGTCGCATCGGCGACTTTCAAGCACGGCGGGGTAAGAAAGCCTTTATGACATACGAAAATGCAGTTGTTGCAACTATGTTTCATTGGTTCGATTCGAGCAAAGCCCAAAAGGCATTTCAGTTTAAACCAAAGCCAGCAAGTTATTGTCTCAGACAAAGTATTGAATGGAGCCGACGAAATGCTCCAGACGCTGAAGAGAATGGCGTTGCCGAATTATAGATGTTGGTTGATCGCACGAGGCGCTAAAACTTTACGAGACGAAAACATCAAGAGTAAAAGCGTAATCAGATACGGTGAAATCTGAACTAATGAATTCGGAATTTGAAACCCGCCGATAGCTTTTCCTTGAAGTTGAATTTGAATGGCGTCGGTAGCAGCAAAAAACAAACAGGCTAAAAAAGTTGGAAGCGGTTTCCAGCCTCCGAGAATCAGTGCCGCCAGAGCAATGAATCCGCGGCCGGCAGACATTTCCCGAACGTAAGCACTCCCTTGGCAGAGGCTCAAATAAATACCACCAACGCCAGCAATCAAACTTCCTTCGATGACCGCCCGTACCCGCAGGTTCTTGTAAGAGACCCCTTGAGTTTCGAGTGCCAACGGATTTTCTCCGCAAGCAGTAAGCCTCAAACCATGCCTCGTTTTTCGAAAAAGAAACTCGAGAAATACGACGATCAAAATACTGAGCCCGAAAAAAATCAAAGGGTCAGTAAAGCGGAGCTGCATTGACAATGCAGGTGTTGAACCCGTAATTCCGAAAAGTGCTTTATTCAAGACAGGGATACTACCGACTGCGAGCAAATTGAATGCGGTACCAATGACGACTTGATCTCCGCGCCCGTAAACGCAGATCACCGCGAACAATAGGCCGATGAGGCCCGCCGCTAAAAGTCCGAAAAGAACTCCCATCCAAAGACTCGCGAAAAGGCTTGTCGCCGCGGCCGCTGCAAAGGCTGAAAACAAAAGGTAAGATTCGAGGGCGATGTTTGCGACACCACTTCGCTCACTCATCATTCCGCCGTAGGCTGCAAAAATGAGTGGAACCGAAAGCCTTACGCTACTGAGTAACAAATCTGAAATAAAATGAGCCTCGATCATTTTGTCGCTCTCACTTTTTTGTAGACGAGTTCTAATCCAGGTTTACTTGCAACGACCAAAACTATGCACGCCTGAATCACTTGCGCGAGATCACGCGTAATGAACTGGGTATCTAAATCAAGATCGAGCGATCCTTTTGCGAGGGCCCCAAATAAAATGGCTGACAAGACGACTCCACCTGCTCGATTTTGACCAAGGAGGGCCACAGCAATTCCGATGAAGCCCGCACCATTTGCAAAACCCTCTCGTGCTTTATGCGAATACCCCATGATCGTTCCGCAACTGGCAAGCCCCGCAAGACCGCCCGAAATGAAAAGTGCCAAGATGACTTGGCGATCAATCCTAACACCTGACCGTACCGCGAGTTCGGGAGCCGCACCCGACATACGCTGAAAAAAACCAAACAATGTCTTGCGAAACACGATAGCGAAAATCGCGGCGCATAGTAAAGCGACAAAAATCATTTGGTTCAAGGGACTGCTCGGATCGAAAAAGGTAATCTGAGATAAAAAATAATTTGAGCCGATTTCAAAAGTTTCAGGATTCTGTGAAGCCGGATTTCGAAAGACATTTAAAATAAAAAAGCTACTCAGTCCATAAGCGACGAAATTTAAAAGTATGGTGACTAAAACTTCGTGGGCTCCGCGTTTGACTTTGACCCAGCCAGCGATGGCTCCCCAGACTCCCCCCGCAGCAAAAGCCACGACAAAGGCCGAAAAAATTGCGAGAGGAACAGGCAAATTCGGAAGCAAAATTCCGAGTGCCATTACCGCAACTCCGCCCATCAACATTTGGCCTTCGGCTCCGACATTGAAGAGGCCTGCACGAAAGGCCCAGGCGACACTTAGTCCCGTAAGAATAAAAGGAGTTGCGTAAAATAATGAATAGGCAATTTCGCGAGGCCCCCCGAAAGAGCCCATCACTAAAATCTTTAAAACATTCAAGGGATTTTCACCGACGATCGTCACCAATATCATTGCTAAAAAAATGCCGAGAGCCAACGTGATTAGATAAATTAAAATTGAAGAAATAAAACTTCTTTTCACTTTGCGACTCCGGTCATCGCTTTGCCAATTTCATTTTTTGAAAATTCAGTTCTTTGAAATTCTCCGGTAACGACGCCATCGAAAAGAACGCAGATGCGATCACTAAGAGACATGAGCTCTTCAAGTTCGCTGCTGATCAGTAGACATGAAACGCCCAGGTTCTTAAGTCGCACGATTTCTGAATGAATTTTTTCTATAGCGCCAAGATCCACACCGCGAGTGGGCTGATGGCAAATAATAAATTTTGGCTTACGGCCCAGGATTTCACGGGCGAAGACGATTTTTTGCTGGTTGCCACCACTTAAAGATGAAATCGGTTGTTCGGCGTCGGTTAAGCGAACGTCAAATTCTTTGAGCCACGCGGTACCCGTTTTTTTAATTTTATCTTCGTCGAAAAAAATACCATTTTCAAATTGTTCTTCGATACCAATAATTAGATTTTTAGAGCAAGTCTCATCAAGCCACACGGCCTGAGTATGTCGATCTTCGGGTACTAAAGCTAAGCCCATTTTTCGAATCGATTTTGTCGAATCACCTGGCTTAATATCACTGTTTAAAAAATAAATGTGGCCAACAAATGGGCAGAGCCCTAGAAGAGTTTCGACCAAAAGAGATTGTCCCGAGCCCTCGACGCCGGCAATTCCCAAAATTTCGCCCGGAGAAATACTGAGCGAAATATTTTTTAACTGGCCACGCCGTTGATCAATTGTCGAGACACCGCTATATTCGAGTAATTTATCCGAAGTTAAATTTACTTTTTCGCGAGAGGCACTTTCGACGACTAACTCGCGCCCGATCATATATTTTACGATTTGATTCTGAGAAGTCTCAGCTACCACTCCCGATGCAATAAAGCGGCCTTGCCTCAATACATGGTATTGATCGCAAACCGAAAAAACTTCGCCGAGTTTATGCGTGATCAATACGATTGTGCGGCCCATTTCTTTCAGGTGCCTTAAGAGAGAAAAGAATGATGCAATCTCTTGGGGAGTAAGCACCGCCGTTGGTTCATCGAGAATTAGAAATTGTGAGTCTCGGTAGAGAAGTTTCAAAATTTCAATACGTTGTCTAAAACCAACGCTGAGTTCAGAAACTTTCTGGTGCCAAGGAACATGCAAACTCTCCTCGGGTAATTTCGCCATAAGCTCCCTAAGAGCTTTCTCTCGGTCGAGGCGTAAACCCTTCATCGGCTCGGTACCTAGAATAATATTATCAATGGCAGATAAATTTTCGACGAGGCAAAAATGTTGTTGAACCATGCCGATGCCAGCATTGATCGCGTCACGTGAGTTTTTAAGAGCGACTTTTTTACCGTCGATGAGAACCGAGCCCGAAGTGGGCTGAATCAAACCAAATAGCAGTTTCATAAGTGTTGATTTTCCGGCACCATTTTCTCCGACGATCGCATGAATTTTCTGCGATTCAAATCGAAGGCTTAAGTCAGTCAAGGCGTGACAGTCTCCATAAGACTTAGACAGATTTTGACTCTCTATCGTAATCACCGTGAAGCCCCTACTATTCTTTATGAACTAAATAATAATCCGGAACTTTAATTTCGCCCTTAATGATTTTTGCTTTCACTGCTTCTAATTTATCTTTGTAAGGAGCAATTAACTTCTGATTAGAATCGTCGACGGAATAGTCGATGCCTTTATCGCGAAGACCATACGAATGAAGCCCCGCTAAAAATTTTGAATCCTGTTCGTCTTTGATAATTTGAAAAACGGCCGTGTCGACTCTTTTAAGCATGCTTGTGAGGACACGACCGGGCTTCAGAGCATCTTGATTGCTATCGACGCCGATAACGTAGGCTTGCTTTTCTTCGGCAGCGTCGAAAACTCCGATTCCGGTTGCGCCTGCTGCCGCAAAAATCACGTCTGCTTTTTGCGAGTATTGATCGAGTGCGAGTTCTTTTCCGCGACCGGGGTTCGTCCAGGCTGAGCTGTTCACTCCTGCATAATTTGATACGAATTCAATTTTAGGATCAGCGGCCTTTGCTCCCGCCTCGTAACCCATTTGAAACCGACGCACGAGAGGCACGTCCATTCCGCCGATAAAACCAATCTTTTTCGTTTTTGAAACAAGGGCCGCTAGATAACCAACGAGGAAAGAACCTTCGTGTTCGTCAAAGTGAATGCTTGCGACATTCGGTCCTACTACGGTTCCGTCAACAATTGCGAAATGAGTCTTCGGAAACTGCGGAGCAATTTTCTTCATCGCATCGACTTGGGCAAAACCAATACCGATGACGAGCGGGTATTCACGTTCCGCAAAGGCACGCAGAGATGGCTCGAACGCGTTATCGTCAGCGCTTTCAACAACCTTCAACTCGACGCCTAATTCTTTTTGAGCAAGGGTTCCCCCAGCGAAAGCGGCTCCGTTAAAAGATTTGTCATCTTTTCCGCCTTTGTCTAAAACGATGCCGATTTTGAGTTTCGCTTTTGTTGATCCGCTCGCTGAAACTGAAGGTGCTTCTGATTTTTTTTCAGTACACGCGCCCAAAAAGGCTAACAAGACTGCGAGTAAAAGCGATAAGAAGCCTTTTTGAGAGTAAGACAAACATCCCCCTGTTTTAGTTGGCGTAGGCTCGAAATATACGCTAATAGTTTATGAATGTTGAGATTTTTATTCGCGCTCCTCCTATCAATTGTAAGCTTTCTAATTCTCGTCTCATTGGGAGCTGCTTGGATCCTCGTCACGACCCCAAGACCGACGAATATTAAGTCTTGTTTCACAACCGAGATGTATCAAGTTCACGTTTGCCCTAAGGACGCCAGCTATACGCCTATACGTGAGATCCCGCATGGAGTGAAAATGGCCGTCGTCGTCTCTGAGGACGGTAGTTTTTACGATCATAGTGGCTTCGACTGGTTCGAACTTCGAGAAAGCTTTAAGAAAGATTTGAAGACCGGGCATTTTTCTCGCGGTGGCTCAACGATTACCCAACAGCTTGCTAAGAATCTTTATTTGAATAAAGAGAAGTCGATCTTTCGTAAAATTCGAGAAGCCATCATCGCTTCACAAATTGAAGAGCTCCTTACCAAAGAAGAAATTCTCGAAAAATATTTCAACGTCGTTGAATTTGGGCCCAAAATTTATGGAATCAAAGCCGCCGCTCAATTCTATTTCTCTAAGAAGGTTTCTGAACTCACGGTAACCGAGGGAGCCTGGCTCGCGATGCTTCTTCCGAATCCGACTAAAAACTACCAGAGTTTTCGCAAAGGGACTTTAAGCCCTTTCGCGAGACGAGAGATCTCAAAAATTATTAATCGATTGGTTTCGTTTAAGAAAATTTCTCAGGCAAATGCCGATGAAGCCTTGATAGAAATAGACGTTATCTTCTCGAGATCGAAGACGCCGCCACCTGAAAAAGTTCAGGCAGACAGCGATCAAGATGAGGATAACTCAGTTGGTAGTTCCGAAGAATCAAATGAAGACTCAGATGATTCTTGGTTCGGAATTTAAAAACTATTCGTTATCTTGGGCCGCGAAAGCAACCGCAGGGGCACAGACTTTGTCATCAACGCGGTCATACTGGTTCCAGCCGACTTCGTTTGAAACCGGGATGCCGTCTTTATTTCTTTTCAAATCATTTTGAGCTTGGACCCAAGCTTTATCGGTGATTTGCAAAGTAATGTCGCGGTCAAGCGTCACGTAATCTTTGCGTTCAGAATCACGAATCGGCTTCGGTGCATTTTTCACAGAGCACTTAAATTGGTTGAACACAAATTTGCCGTCGCACTCGTAACGAGATTGACCGAATGGGCTCACCACAACTTGTTTCATGCTGCCATCGTTTTGTGCGGTCCAAGTTTCAGACCAGTGTTTTATGACGTCAGTGCCTTGTTGACCGTAATGCTGAAACAAAAATCCACTGATTGAATATTTCACGTTTACGTATTCGTAGTATTCGCCAACGATCGTTGTGTCGTGTGCGCCATCTTCGACAAAACGGTAACTGACGTTGTAGCAACCCGCGAGATTTTTAAGAGCACCCGGTGGAGTCGGATCTGCAAACGCGTGAGCTCCGACGAGCAAAGTAAGAACGATTAATAGATTCTTCATTTAGTTTCCTTTCGAAAGATTGAACATCAGTCGAAAGAATTGCAGAGATCTTGAAAGCACGCAAGCTTCAAAACAAGATGAAAACGGGGCGAAATTCTCGCCCGGCCTTCTCTATTTATTTGGACTATTCTGAAGCGCTCGAGCGTTTACGATCGTGCGGACTCAAGTTACGGCAACGAAGTCGAATGTTGAGAGGCGTCACTTCGACCATCTCATCATCCAAGATCCATTCCATCGCCTGTTCGAGAGTCATTACTTTCACTGGAGTGAGCTTAATTGCCTCATCGGTACCAGATGCTCGAACGTTCGTGAGTTTTTTCTCACGCGCAACATTCACGATCATGTCATTTTCTTTCGCATTCTCTCCGATGATCATGCCTTCATAGCACTCAGTTCCCGCCAAAATGAAAATGCGACCACGTTCTTGCAAATTCCACAGAGCGTAAGCTGTCGATTTACCTTTACGATCGGCAACCATCGCGCCGTTTTTACGATGCGTGATCTCGCCTTTGAACTCTTCGTATCCAGCAAAAATCGTATTGAGTAAGCCCGTACCGCGTGTATCGGTCATAAACTCTGAACGATAACCGATCAAACCTCGTGACGGAATATGAAATTCAAGTCGCACACGACCCGAACCTTTATTCACCATGTTCGTCATGATTCCTTTTCGGATACCGATCTTTTCAGAAACAACGCCCGTATAATCTTCGGCAACGTCGATAACTGCGTCTTCCATTGGCTCGTGTTTTACACCGTTAATTGTGCGGTAAATAACCTGTGGCTTACCAACGGTCATTTCGAAACCTTCACGTCGCATTTGTTCGATCAAAACTGCGAGCTGTAATTCTCCGCGACCTAAAACCTTAAATGTTTCAGGCGTCGGAGTCGGTTCAAGACGAATCGAAACGTTATACAAAAGCTCGTGTTCAAGACGCTCTAAGATTTTTCGAGAAGTAACTTGTTTACCTTCAAGGCCCGAGAACGGACCATCATTGACCGACATCATAATACCAACGGTTGGCTCTTCAACTTTTAATCGCCTTGAAGGAACCGACGCGAGCAACGACGTGATGCTGTCGCCAATCGTAATCTTGTCGACACCCGCGATGATCGCGATATCTCCGGCCGGGACTTCTTTCGCCGCAACCTGCTTCATACCTTCGTACCGAAAGAGCGCCGACATTTTAATTTTTTGAGTTTTGCCATCTTCAAAGCAGACGAGAGCTTCTTCACCGACGCGAAGAGTGCCGTTGAGGACTCGGCCGATCGCGAGACGACCGACGTAATCGTTGTAATCGATATTCGCAACCATGAGCTGTAAAGGAGCTTTCGGATCACCAGATGGAGAAGGATATTTTTCGATAATCCACTCAAACATGATCGCCATGTTATCGGTACGAACTTTCGGATCAAGAGTTACGTAACCTTCACGGGCAACTGCATACATCGGAACGAAATCAGTTTGCTCTTCGCTCGCATCGAGATCGATGAACAAATCAAAAACTTCGTTTAAGACTTCATCGATACGGGCATCGGCGCGATCGATCTTATTGATACACACGAGAACTTTAATCCCGAGTTCGAGAGCTTTTTTCAAAACGAAGCGCGTCTGAGGAAGTGGTCCTTCAGAGGCATCGACGAGCAAGATGGCTCCATCAACCATCGTGAGTGCGCGCTCAACTTCTCCGCCGAAGTCGCTGTGGCCCGGAGTATCGACGATGTTAATACGGTATCCATTGTGAATAAAAGATGCGTTTTTCGCAGCGATCGTAATTCCGCGCTCTTTCTCAAGATCCATCGAGTCCATCAAACGTTCTTCAACGTGTTCATTCGTACGAAACAAACCACTTTGTTTTAAAAGCTGATCCACCAAAGTTGTTTTACCGTGATCGACGTGGGCAATGATGGCGATATTACGAATTTTATTTTCTACTACAGTTTCCATTTTGACGAATCCCTTTTCAAATACCTGTTAATAATTTTCAAATTAAAAAATTTTTTAAGCTAACCGTGTCCACCCATTAAAAAAGCTTCTGAACTGGTGTCGGCCTGGCTATTCTGGCTGAGCCCGCTAAAAAACTCATGTATCAATTCCATTACTCCGGCCATGGAGTCGGCCTGAAAAATGGTTTTCCTAAAATTGGATGCTCCAGCATATCCTGAAGAGAACCACGAGGCAAACTTTCTGAGCTGCAGAATCATTATCTTTTCGTCAGCGTTTCTCTCGAGTGCAAGTTTAAGGCGCAAAAAAATCTGAACAAAGTCATTTTCGTCTGGAGCACTCGACTCCCCAGCTAAGTTTTGAGCCTGCCAGATGCGTTGCGACTGTAAAAAGATCCAAGGATTTTTGAGGCAACCTCGACCAATCATCACTCCGTCGCATCCGCTTTGCTGAAGGCGTGAGTTCGCCTGCTCGGCACCCATGATGTCGCCGTTACCAATGATTGGAAGCTTCGCATTCGCTTTCACGTGTGAAATATAATCCCAATCAGCTAAGCCCGAGTACCCAGCCGCGCGGGTGCGGCCGTGAATCGCAACCCAAGTGAGTCCTTCGTTGTAGGCGATCTTACAAACTTCGTCGGCATTTTTGAGGGAGTCATCCCACCCCGTTCTAATTTTAACAGTGACGGGTAATTTTGTAGCCGCCTTCACTTGCTTAAAAGTTTCGGCAACGCGTGTGAGATCTTTCAGAACGGCGGATCCTCCACCTTTTTTCACGACCTTCGGAACCGGGCAACCAAAATTGAGATCCACGAAGTCAGCGCCGAACTCTTCGACCGATTGGGCACCTTTTGCGAGAACTTCGGGGGAGTCGCCAAAAAGCTGCACGCCGTAAGGGCTCGCGTTTTTTTCAAACGACATAATACGAATGGTATTTTTACTTTTAAACTCTAAGCCGTGAGCCGAAACGAGTTCGCTAATGAGAATTCCGCATCCCATATCGTGCATGAAAGTGCGAAATGCACAGTCGGTAATCCCGGCCATAGGTGCGAGCAAGAACGGATTTTTTTTCAGTTCGACACATAGTTTTTCGGTAGGAGTAAGAGATGCGTTTTCGATGAAGGATTTTTAGCGATATGAGAGTGAGTTTGCAAGGAGAAAGGGAGCTCATGAAAAAAGGAGAGGGCAACGGGGTCGAAGCAGGCAGCCGCAGCCGATTGAGGTCTGCAGTTTCGGTTTTTTAAAAGATCTCCAGATCCTAATGGAGCAGATTCGCTATTTCAACAAACATGCAAAATCCCACAAAACCGAAAACAAAAGTGAGACCAATTTTTCTGGCGACATACGGGCGCGTGCTTGCTTGTGCTTTCATGATTCCTCCAAAAACGTACAGCTGGCTTACCTCTTACCTATCGGCCTCCTAAGCGAAGGCTTAAGCTAAAAGCGCCATGTGGCTCAATTACGTACACGCGTTTGAAAAATCTCGTATTGCGAAAAATCAAAGTACCTGTTAGTTTGCACTCCGAGCTTGAACAGACGATTGCTTTCAATTTGAGACAGTCCTTAAAAAATAGTCTCATTTCGAGAGAGGAAAGTCCGGACTCCATAGGGCAGCTAAGGGCTTAACGAGCCTCCACCGTAAGGTGCGGAACAGTGGAACAGAGAGAATGTCCAGAGCGATGATCCTTCTTTCGGGAACGGGAGATTGAAGAGGAGCTGCTGGAGTGAAAACAGCCAAACTCTTAGTGGAGCAAGATCAAATAGGAAAGCCGTTCGAAGCTTCTCCAATTTTTTGGAGAAGCCTTGAACAGGTGCCGCCTGCACTGACTTTCGGGTAAGATCGCTTCAGCCAACAAGTAATTGTTGGCGCAGACGAATAATCGTCTCCGGTAGGATTGTCGATCCTGCCTCAGACAGAATCCGGCTTATCGTTTAAACTCAGTGGGTTCGAAAGAACTCTCACGACATTTTGGGCGCTTCAACGAAAGTTGCGGCGCCCTTCTTTTTTCTAAATAGATTATTATTGCTCGAGGCTAGAAATAAATCGTGGCATCATTGAACTCTGTACCATTTTAGCTTGGGCTTCGAGTTCTTGAACCGCCGTCGGGATCCATTTTACGTAAGCCAAAATATTCGTGTAAACAACACCTTTAGAACAAGCTACGTCGGTTCCGCGAGAGGTGACTCCAAATAAGAACATGTTTCCTTTGGCGTCTTTCACGTAAGCGGGGCCGCCCGAATCTCCGTGGCAAGCACCTTTGCCTTGAGAGTCATCGATCATGACTTCTGAAGCGCTAAAAGCCGCATTTGAAATCGTCGTGACGACGTCACGTAAAACGCCTGCACCATTATCATTTTGGCTTTTTGGATCTGGATGACCAACCGTGATCCCGTATCCTTCAAGCAAAACGGGAACTCCGGTTTGAATGAGCGCGGCGGCGGTTAAGATCGTCGCAGGCATAAATCCTTGCGGAATAGGCGTGGCAAGTTTCACGATCGCAATATCACCCGTGTCGGTATTTTTGTTCTGATTGGTTTTCCAGAGAGGAGATTGAACTGCTCCGAGAACCGCTGCCACGGCAACGATCGTTGATTTCTGAGTGAGATCCGTACCGAAAATCACGCGAAGATTGCTGGTTTTACCCGGAGTCACGCAGTGTGAAGCCGTAATCAAATAAGTTGGACTAACGATTGAAGCGGTACAGAGTGCTTTTGCCTGAACATCGTAAAGTGCCACTACTCGATGAGCCATGTCGTCTGATGGACTTACAACTTGTCCACCAATGATACCGTCAAGCATGCCGCTTGAGTTGCCGGTTTCTGAATTCTGAATTCCACATGCTGATAAAGAAAGTGCCGCCGTAGCGATAAGAACAAAAATCTTTAAACTCACTTAAATACCCCCCTAAAAAAGTTATTCCCCAATAACTCGAGTTCACCCATGAACCCGATGAAAGTTTTTCATCTGAAACTGAATTTAATTCAAATCGATAATTTCTTATGGAGGAATAAGACAAACTAATGAGGTGACAGAAGATTTAAGATACGTGCTCAGCACGACTATGAAATGTCCTGAAAGCCGCTCTAGAAGCGAATTTCAGTAGGCACGGACTGTCCCCATTAAACGAAAAAG
Organism: Bdellovibrionales bacterium; assembly: GCA_043746635.1. Classification (GTDB taxonomy): domain Bacteria; phylum Bdellovibrionota; class Bdellovibrionia; order Bdellovibrionales; family JAMPXM01; genus JAYTQQ01. The sequence goes on from JAYTQQ010000129.1 coordinate 43,333, forward strand.
TCCCCACTCTTTCGTTCGTATATGAGACACAGACCCGAAGATTTTCGGTGAATTAATTTTTGCTCGATTTTTGAGCAAACACAACAAGCTCTTGGCCTTCACGTGAGTAATTGGTCTCTCTCCATCTGGTCCAATAAAGGAGACGAAAATACTTATCGAGACGTTTTTTGAGTTCCCATTCGCTTCCCCCAAACGGAGGTCCCTGGCGTTTATCGATCGTGTAAAACACGCCGAGCATGTGGCCTTGTGGAGTCAAAAGACGGTTCCAAATTTTAACGAGCTGCGAACGCTTCGTCGGATCTACGGCGCTGTAGCAGGTATGTTCAAACACGAGATCAAAACTGTTGTCGAGACTTGCCGGCAAATGAAAGAGATCGCATTCGACGAATTTCAATCTTTCGAGTTGAGAAAATTTCACGCGTGCACGGTTGATCGCCTCTCCGCTAAAATCAATCGCGGTGACGAAGTGACCCAGGCTTGCAAGGTAAGCAGCATCTTCACAAGTTCCAGCGCCGAGAACGGCGATGCGCTGAGAAGAAAGTTTCAGTTGAGGCATGATTGATTTCAATGCCTGCGCCGGAGCACCCATGTCCCATTGTGGCTTTTCTTCTTTGTAAATTTTTGTCCAGTAATCAGGGCTCTGAATATTTTGATTGAGCTGATACAAAGGAGCAATGTTGTAAGTTTTGCCTTTGATCGTGATCGAATCATCATCGTAATTGTCGGCACGATTGAAGAGTTCAGCTTGCGCCGCTCTCGAAAAAACAAAAGGAACTTTCGCTTCGGTACGACCGTGAAAGCGATCCCATTCGTCAGAGCAAAGCGTATCAAATTTAAATTCAGCGGTGAGGCCGTAAACCAGAGTGAGCTTGCCTTTGGTGGCATCGGTCACTTCAACGTTTTGGACAACGAGCGGCTCATCAAAATATTCGGCTAAGTATTCTTCGCCGGCAGCCTTCGTAAAAGCGCGACCTTCTTTGTCGATGGTCATACCTTTGATAATTTCTTTTCCGAAGTTTTCGTCGGCGACTTTCACGCCACCCATTGCTGGATATCCCTGATCATCAATAGTCAAAAATTTAAGAGATTCTGCGTCTGAATTTTTTATGACTTCATTCATTTCGTTTTTTCTTCTTTTTCTAAAATAGGAGTTATGGTGGTCTGCGTAGGCTCTTCGTCAGTATCTTGACCGCGAATAATCTTCGTACCATTTTTAAAATTAATTTCGTCTGAAACCGAATCAGGAATTTGAACGAGCCACGATTCACCGTTGTCTTGCGATTTCAGCTGAGCCACACCCGAAATCGTTTGGGTTGAAACGTCGCCGTTCACGGTTGGCTCTTCAATTTCGTATTTAAAGTGAGCGCGCATCGATTTATTCTCTTCAAGAACTTCAGTGTAAAGCTGTAAGAAATGCACATCGGTTACGTTCGGGCGCTTCGCTTTGATGGTATCAACGATCATCTTTGCAAAATTGGTTTCGGCGCGCGCGTTGTCCTCGACGTTATAGTTCGACTCTGCATTTGCGATGTACCAGGTACTCGACATCAGAACGAGAAAAAGGAGCGTCCATACGTATTTCATTTATTCCTCATTATGGCCCTTATGCATTAGCCACAAATAATTTGAACAATCTCTGTATATTAAATACTCTAGGCGGGATTCGGCAAATCATTTATTTGAGAAAGTCCTGTGAAACGATGAAATCATTTTTAAAAAAATATTCTTTTCCGGTGGGATTTGCGATTTGGGAGATGATTCCTCCTGAGGCGAAGAGAAATATCCTCAGTTCGTTGTTGAATCCGCGTGCACTTTCTTCCTATATCGACCGCTTGCCGGCTTCTTTAAAAAATCGTTTCTTGGATCTTGCGTCATTAATCAATGACCCGTTTGTGGCCACCATGGGGCTCAAAGTTTTGTCCTGGGAGGACCTTAAAGTCGAAATTCACCTTCCCGACAGCTTTCAAAACCGGGATGCATCCCAAAAACTCCATATCGGAGCGATTAGTACCCTTGCCGAACTCACTTCTAGACTCTTTTGGGAACGTCACCTTGATCCAAAACTAGCGACAATGCAATCGGTTTCGGTTCACGTCGAGATTCTCAATAAAGAATATGGTTCTCTACGTTCTCTTTTGACCTGCACTCTACCCGACATTGAAGAAAAACTTTTTGAATTACGCTCAAAAAGAACACTTTCTTGTGAAAGTGACGTTCAAATCTTCGACGACCAAAAGTTAGTAGCCACGGCAACCCTCGGCTGGATTTTAAAACAAAAAACGACACTCTCTGCCGGTTCCAAAAAAGAGAAATAAATTTTATGCAAGTACTCGAATCACAAATTCAAACCCAATCGTCAGAGTTCGCAAACAATTCAGAAGCGATGCGAGCGCTCGTGAACGAATGGCGTAAACGTGTCGGGGTCGTCAAAGAGGGCGGCGGAGTTGAACTCTCGGCGAAACATCGCTCGCGCGGAAAGCTAACCGCACGTGATCGGATCGAGCGCTTATTAGATCCTTCAACTTCGTTTTTAGAGTTCAGCACGCTCGCGGCCTTTGATCTCTACGAAGGAGCCGCGCCAGGTGCTGGCATCGTCACGGGCATCGGCGTCGTGAGTGGCGTGACTTGCGTGATCGTAGCAAACGACGCCACCGTCAAAGGCGGAACTTACTTTCCGACGACGGTGAAAAAACATTTGCGCGCGCAAGAAGTAGCACTCGAAAATGGTTTGCCCTGCATTTACCTTGTTGACAGCGGCGGTGCATTTTTACCAATGCAAGATCAAGTATTTCCGGATCGAGATCATTTCGGTCGAATTTTTTATAATCAAGCCCGCATGTCGGCTCTCGGGATTGCGCAGATTGCGGTCGTCATGGGAAGTTGCACTGCGGGCGGAGCTTACGTCCCAGCAATGAGCGACGAGAATGTCATCGTTCGCGGCAATGGCACGATCTTTTTGGGTGGTCCGCCGCTCGTAAAGGCGGCGACCGGCGAAATCGTCAGTGCGCAAGATCTTGGTGGGGCCGAAGTGCATTCTTCTGTCAGCGGCGTGACCGATCACATTGCCGAAGACGATGAGCATGCTCTGTCGATCACTCGCGATATTATTTCAAACTTAAATCAACGCCGTTTTTCTCCTTTTGAAATTCGGGCATCTCGAGAACCACTCTTGCCGGCTGAAGAAATTTACGGAGTTGTTCCTCTAGATGCCCGTACTCCTTACGACGTTAGAGAAATCATTTCTCGCGTCGTTGACGCTTCTGAATTTCATGAATTTAAAGCAACCTACGGAACCACATTGGTGACTGGCTTTGCCCACATCTTCGGAATGCCCGTCGGAATCATCGCCAACAACGGGGTGCTCTTTAGCGAGAGCGCCCTTAAGGCTGCACACTTTATTCAGCTCTGCGAAAAACGTCGTACTCCCATCGTGTTTTTACAAAATATTACGGGATTCATGGTGGGCCGCAAATACGAAAATGAAGGCATCGCGAAACACGGTGCAAAGATGGTGATGGCTGTGAGCAACGCCACCGTGCCAAAGTTTACCGTCGTGATTGGCGGCTCTTACGGCGCCGGCAATTACGGAATGTGCGGCAGAGCCTTTCAGCCTCGCCAACTTTGGATGTGGCCGAACGCCCGCATTTCTGTCATGGGCGGAGAACAAGCCGCGAATGTTTTGCTCACGGTCAAGATGGATCAAGGCGGCGGAAAAATGTCGACAGCCGAACAAGCAGCTTTCAAAGCTCCGATCCTCGAAAAATATGAACGAGAGAGTTCGGCGTACTATTCAACCGCACGCATTTGGGATGACGGTATCATTGATCCAAAAGATACGCGACAAGTTTTAGCCTTAGGAATTCGCGCGAGCCTTCATCAAAAATGGGAGCCTTCACGTCAAGGCGTTTTCAGAATGTAGAGGATTCTCATGGGTTTTAAGTTTGTTCAGTTCTCACATCAAAATCATGTCGCGCATCTGGTTCTGAGTAGACCCGATGTCCGCAATGCTTTTAATTCTGAAATGATTTCTGAGATCGATGAAATTTTTCGAATTCAGCTCCCTCTGCTTTCTGATTTGCGCGCGGTGGTCTTATCAGGAGCGGGCGCAAGCTTCAGCGCAGGTGGAGATCTTGAATGGATGAAGTCAATGGCTTCGTTCACGATCGAGCAAAATCATTCGGATGCTCGCAGTCTGTTTTCGATGTTTGCCGCAATGAAAACCTGCGAAGTTCCTCTCGTGGGATACGTTCATGGTCACGCAATGGGCGGCGGCGTTGGCCTCGCAGCAGTTTGCGATATCGTAGCTTGCGAAAAAGCGACGGAGTTTGCTCTGAGCGAAGTTCGTCTCGGAATTGCCCCTGCCGTGATTGCTCCTTTTGTGTTAGAAAAAATGTCTTTGTCTTCGGCTCGACGCTTTATGCTCACCGGTGACAAATTTTCTGCGTCCGAGGCACTGTCTGCGGGCCTCGTAAATTTTATAGGTACTAAAGCAGATTGCGACGCCTACATCGAATCCATTTTAAAATCTCTCTTTGATTCTGGTCCACTCGCGGTCCGAGCCGTAAAAAAACATTTAAATTTTTGTCTATATGAAAAAGATCTTGAGAAGCTAGAGGCCGAGTGCACGAGTCTTATCGCGCGTCTGCGAACGAGTCCCGAAGGACAAGAGGGTCTGCAGGCCTTCTTAAATAAATCGAAAGCTTCGTTTAAGCTTGGGCCCGGCAAATGAAAAAGATAACGAAACTCGCCATCGCCAATCGTGGAGAAGTCGCCGTTCGCATCATTCACGCCTGTAACGAGCTTGGCATCAAGACGGTCTTACTTCATTCAGAGCCCGACGTAGCAACCATCGCCTACCGTATGAGCGATGAAAATGTCTGCATAGGGCCCGCGAAAGTTTCAGAAAGCTATTTGAATATCGAAGCGAATATTCGAAGCGCAAAATCTGTTGGTGCCGACGCGATTCATCCCGGTTTTGGATTCTTATCTGAGAACGCCGACTTTGCAGAAGCATGCGTCGCTGCCGGGCTCATCTTCGTTGGGCCTCGTGCCGAGAGTATTCGACTTTTGGGAGATAAAATTTCTGCGAAGAAACTTATTTCCGAAGCGGGAGTGCCATTTGTTCCTGGCTATATGGGCGATGATCAAAGCGTTGCGACTCTTATTTTAGAAGCGAAGAAAATTGGTTTTCCGGTGATTGTAAAAGCCGCAGCAGGCGGCGGCGGGCGCGGAATGAAAATTTTACGAACCGAAGCCGAAGCTCTCGAGCTGATTCCGTCGGCGCAACGTGAGGCTCTCGGTGCGTTTGGTTCTGAAATTGTTTTTTTAGAAAAGTATCTCGATCACGCGAAGCACATCGAATTTCAAATCTTCGGAGATTACAAAGGCGGATGCGTTCACCTCTTCGAACGTGAGTGCACCGTTCAACGTCGTCACCAAAAAATTATTGAAGAAGCTCAGTCGCCACTGCTCACAGATGGTTTGCGAATGCAAATGGCGAAGGCCGCAGTGACCCTTGCTCAAAAAGCAAATTACGAAGGCGCAGGCACCGTCGAATTTCTTGTTCAAGATGGCAAATTTTATTTTCTCGAAATGAATACGCGTTTGCAGGTTGAACATCCCGTGACCGAGCTCCTTCTCGGAATCGACCTCGTGAAGGCGCAAATTTTGAACGCCGCCCAAAATTTCGTTTTATGGAAGCAAGAAGACCTCGTTCCTCGAGGGCACGTGATCGAAGCCCGTATCTACGCCGAAAATCCATTTGAAAACGGAATCCCCTCGGTCGGAAAAATTGGAGCGCTTTATTTTGCCGAAGCTCCAGGACGACGTTTCGAAATTGGCTTTGAAGCTGGTGATTCGGTCACTCCTTTTTACGATTCAATGATCGCGAAAATGATCGTTTGGGATGAGACGCGTGAACGCGCCACTCAAAAATTGCTCGCAACACTCGATGAAAGTTTTGTGTTTGGTATCCACGTGAATTTCGAATACCTTAAGGCGATTCTTACTCATCCTGATTTTGTCAGCGGCAAAATGACGACACAGTTTATTCCAAAATATTTTCCGAATGGTCTGACTGCAGCTGAACTTTCACCTGATGAACGTGCATTTGCAGAACATGCTCTAAAAAATATGACCGGCCGTGTTTCTGGCAGCTCCTCAAACCCTTGGAACTTCAGCTGGAGAGTCGTATGAAAAAATTAACTTTCGAAATCGACGGACGAATGCTTTCTGGATTTGCAAAAAACATCGACGATAGCTTGTGGGTTCATTTCGGCGGAAAAACTTTCTGCCATCCTTATCAGACCCAACGTAAAGATTCTCGCAAGACTTCAGTCAAATCCGGAAATATCACCGCGCCTATGCCGGGCAAGATTACCAAAATTTTAGTGAAGGTCGGTGATTCTGTCGAAGAGAATCAAAGCATCATCGTGATGGAAGCCATGAAAATGGAATACTCTCTCAAAGCCCAAGTCGCCGGCATCGTAAAAGAAATTAATTATGCGACCGAAAGCCAAGTCACTCTTGGCGCGACACTTGCGGTCATCGAGAAAGTTACATGAAAAAAAAGAATTTTTCTAAAAAGGTTTCGATTGTCGACGTTGGCCCCCGCGACGGACTCCAAAATGAAAAGAAATCAATTAGTCTTGATGCTCGTTTTCAATTTATCAAACTTCTCGCCGAAGCCGGGGTGAAGCGTATTGAATCCGGCGCTTTTGTATCGAGCAAATGGGTTCCGCAAATGTCGGGCTCAGAAGAGCTCTGCGAGCGAATCTACGAGGCGCAACGCAAAGGTGTCCTTCCAAAAAATTTGGTGTGGCCCTGTCTGGTTCCGAACGAACGCGGCATGGAAGTAGCCTTGAAATCCCACGTCAAAGAAATCGCGATTTTCGCTTCTGCCAGCGAGACTTTTTCGAAACGAAATATTAATTGCACCATCGCCGAGAGTCTCGACCGCTATGCCCGCGTGATCACGATGGCGAAGAAAAATAAAATTCGGGTGCGGGCCTACTTGAGTATGTGTTTTGGTTGTCCTTTCGAAGGTGAAATTTCAGAAGCCGTCGTCGTTCGTCTCGTGAAAAAACTTATCTCGATGGGTGCCTACGAAGTTTCGATTGGTGACACCATCGGGGTTGCAAATCCCGAACAAGTTCGTCGTCTCGTTACAAAATTAATTGCCGCGGTCGGTGAAGGACCTCTCGCGATGCACTTTCACGATACGAGAGGCACAGCTCTCGCAAATATATTAGCGTCATTGAATCTTGGTATCCGTACATTTGACTCAAGCCTGGGTGGTCTCGGCGGGTGCCCTTATGCTCCGAGTGCAACGGGCAATGTCGCAACCGAGGACGTCATCTACATGCTTCACGGCATGGGTTTTGAGACGGGCGTTGATCTCACCAAACTCATTGCCATTAACAAAGTGATGGCGAAAGAGCTAAGGCACGAACTTCCGTCACTCGTTGGCAAAGCTGGCCTTCCGAAGCTGATTCCTTAATTTCCTGGCGTTCATATTTGCGTTCATATTTGCCAATTCTTGTTAATTTAATTGTGAAAAGCGACTATTCACGCCTGATCAACCATCCAGCTCCGCTTCGCTTCGATTCTACCTAGGCACCTAACCTGCATTAAAATCCCGAGTCACTCCATACTTCGGAGTCAGGAAGAACCTATGATCAGAGTCTTCGAACGCTTATTCGAAATGTCGAAGTTTCGCCTCGCTCTAGCGTTGTGGACTTGCGTCTCTATCGCTGTTCTCATTTTCTTCGCGAACCGTTCTTTCAAACCAGAATTATCGGCTCCAGCCGAACTCGTTTCTGGAACGAACCTTACGCGACTCACCACCGAAGATATCGTACGCCTCAGGTTACGGTGGCCTTTCGTCATTCGTGATCTGCGAGAGGTCGAAGGTCTTTTTCAGGCTCTCGGTGCGAATCATACTTTTCATCCGATTGATTTAAAACTTTCGTCAAAAAATCCGCTCGAGTTCAAAATAGATCCGGATTCAATTGTCATTGGAATCTCCTACGCCTTAGCACCAGGACAACTCGCACACGCGCTTTTACAAAACTGGTTCATTCAAAATAAGCCCGTAAGAAATTATTCGGACCGTCTACAACAAATTCTTTACGCCGATATTTTTTGGGCTGCCGCACATGGTTCTTTTGAATTAGGTCTTCCGAGCACGGACTATCCAATCGCACTTTCAAAAGATGAAATCGAGAGTTCCAATCTTCAGGATATTTTATTTCACGTCTCTTCAAGCGATAGAATTTTTGCTTCAGATTGGGCCCCACAAGAAATGCGCATTTTAAATACCACCCAAGCTATTACGTTACGTGATCGCACAATTAATCCTTTGAGCCTTCGTAAGTTTTTACTCGCACAAATTTTAAAATCAGAAAGTCATTTCGGCATTGTTGCCCGAATTGATTTTCTGAAAAAAATTGCCCTGAAAACGTCTGCCTCTTATCACTCGTCTTTTGAGCAATTGGATTTCAGTAGCCTCAGCGCATACGTAAACCAAATTTTTACCGATCTCGAAATCGCAACTCGCGTGAATCAGAAATTATTTTCAGTCGACGCACTTTTTAATTCGGACGAATCGATTCGGACGGCTGTCCCTTTTTCAATTAGTTACATTCTACAAAATAAAGATGGCTTCACCCTTTTTCCTGGAAACATCATCATTCGTTCAGATGAAGTGAAGGCGTTTTCGATCCATACCTTGATTTTTGCAGTTAAGAAGATCGCGGATATTAAAAAAATCGAATCGACTTCGGTGAAAGCAAAAAAGATCTTGGCAATCGAAAATCCACGACAAGAGTTGATTAATTTCGATTCTCTCAAAAGTGTCGACTACGATCGTTTTGCGAAGAGAAATAAAAAAATTCGATTCGCCCTTTTCGATCAAGAATCCCTCAGCTTTGCCGCCGAGAAAAATCTTGATCAGTCACTCGCAAAGTTACTTGAATCTTCTGAGCCAAAACCACAGAGCCTCGCGGCAGCTTCTGAAACTCTCGGCGTGACGAGCGCCCATTGGGATGCGATCTCTCAAACTTACCGCGCGGCAGGAACGATTGAAGCTCTCCAAATTTGGCGTCCTACGATTCAGTAGGCATCGAAGGATCATATTTAGCGAGCGATCCAAAACCTAGCGAATTTGTCCAGAACCGTCTACGATCCAACGTGCGGTTGTGAGTTCACGCAAACCGACCGGACCACGAACATGAAGTTTCTGAGTCGAAATGCCGATTTCTCCGCCAAGGCCCATTTCGAATCCGTCTGTAAATCGAGTCGAGGCATTCCAGTAAACGACAGCAGCATCAACTTGATTCTGAAAGTGTCGCGCTGTCTTTTCATCTTGAGTGATGATTGCTTCTGAATGTTTGGATCCAAATTTCTCGATGTGAGTTAGAGCTTCATCGAGATCTTTGACGACTTTAAGATTCATTTTAAAATCGAGATATTCGGTATTAAAATTCTCATCGTTCGCGATTGATGCATTGAGATTACGCTTTTTAAGAATTTCGAGCGCCTTAGTGTCTGCGAAAAACTGCATTTCGAAAGAAGCCATAGACTGAATCAGCGCCGGCAAAAATTTTGCTGCGACTTTCTCGTGAACTAAAAGTGTTTCGAGCGAATTGCAAACACTTGGTCTTGAAGCTTTCGCATTCACCACAATTTTCTGAGCCATTTCAAGATCGGCATCTTCATGAACGTAAGTGTGACACAGGCCACGATCATTTTTGATGACTGGCATGAGCGATTCGTTCTGGACGTGCTCGATCAGTTTTTCTCCGCCACGAGGCACGACAATGTCGATGTATTTTTTCTGTTTTAATAATTGATCGACGAGCTTTCGGTTGTAATCGGTCATTCCCCAGAAACTTTTTGCGTCAACATCACAAGCCTCGAGGGCTTTTTGAATAAGTGAGTAAATACCCGCGACGGATTTTTGGGATTCCTTTCCGCCGCGTAAGATAATCGCGTTGCCCGACTTAAATGCCATACTGAAAGCCTCGGTTGCGACATTGGGTCGCGATTCGAAAATCATAAAGATAACTCCGAGCGGAGCCCTCACACGCTTCATTTTGAGGCCATTTTTTAAAATTTTCTCTTCGACGAGTTCCCCAACCGGATCTTTGAGCTCGGCGACAGAATTGAGGCTCTCGGCCATGGCCTGAATCCGCTCTTTCGTAAGCGTCAGCCGATCAATGTACGCCGCTACTTGATGAGTATTTTCTTTAAGATCAAACGCGTTGGCCGCCAGAAGAGAAGCCGTTTGCTCAACTAAACTTTTCGCTAAATATCTTAGGACTTCATTTTTTTTATCAGCACTTAGCTGGCGCAATTGTACCCAAGATTTCTTTACGGCTTCAAGTTCACGAATGATCTCTTGAGAAATCACTTTCGCTTCCCGAAACACGTACCGACATCGGCGCCAGCAGCGATTTGCAGTAAAACGTTATGAACATCTCCTCGCACGAGATGTATTTGCACCCGAGACTTTTGAGCTTGTTGGGCAGCCAATAACTTCGAATAAATGCCGCCGGTGCCTTTTGAGGAAGTTTTTGACGAGAAATGCTTTCTGAGATCTTGAGATGACACTTTCTCTTTTTGCGAAATAAGTTTTGCCGAGTGGTTCATCTTCGGATCCGAATCGAAAAGACCGTCAACGTCGGTGAGGAGAATTAAGTTCTGCGCTTTCATCATGACTGCGATTTGCGCAGACAGCGAATCGTTATCTCCAAACTGAATTTCTTCAGTCGCGACGGCATCGTTTTCGTTCAAAACCGGTACCGTCTCCCACTTCAGAAGTTGTCCTAGGGTATTTTGTAAATTCCGGCGGCGTGCCTTATCCTTCATATCTCCGCCCGTAAGAAGCACTTGGGCTCCGAGAAGACCAACCCTGTGGAGCGCAAGATTGTATAGGTCCATCACGAGGGGCTGGCCAATCGCGCTGAGGGCTTGCTTTTGCGCGACGGTGCGTTTCTTTCCAGAGAAGTGTGTGCGCTCGGCCGCCGATGCGATGGCTCCTGACGTCACCCAAATCACGTCGATATCGTAACGCGCGCGAAGCTCAAGAATTTGCTTCATCCAAGATAAAATGAGGATCGGTCCGCCGTCGCAGACCATTTGACTTCCGGCTTTGATGATCCAGATTTTGCGAGCCACTTTATGTGCCGGCAGCTTTCATTTCGATCGTTTGTTCTTGAAAATCTTTTCCGTCGAAGCTGATGAGCTTTGGAACGTTATCAAGAACCGTTACGAGATTCACCGGCCGAGTCCAAATTTTTTGAAGGTTTTTCAAAGTCTCACGCATATAATCAGGCTGCATTTCGACGCCTTCGAATTTATGGGTCATGAGAAGCTCGCCGCGATTTTCGAAGTTAGCGTCTTCAACTTGAATGACTGGCTGACCAAAGTTTGTCAGCTGAAACAACAGCTGTTTTTTGATCATCGAAAAATCACGCGTGTCGACTTCGTAGCGACCCGTACGTTTATTAAATTTGTAGACGAACATTTTATTTCGAACACAAAAGTCTTCGGTCAAAAATTCATCGATGAAGGTAACGTCATTGTAGTTGCGACGAACTTCGAATATTTTATCGCGGCCCTGGTTAAGTTTTTTATCCCAATGCTTACGTTCTTGAACATCCTCGCACTCGTTCCACTCTTTGCCGAAATGACCTTTGTTCCAACGATTTTCTATGTCGCGGTAAAGTTCGATTCCGACTTTGTAGGGATTGAATCCATTTGGGGCCATCGCCATTGTACCCGAGTGAGCATCGGCAAAATCGACAACTTCACTGTCATTCATAATTTTTTGGGTCATCATTTTTGAATGCCAGTAAGATGCCCAACCCTCGTTCATGATTTTGGTCATGCCTTGCGGAGCAAAATAGTAGGCTTCGGCACGAATAATCGAAAGCACGTCTTGTTGCCAAGATTTAAGAGGAGCCGTGTACATTAAAAATTGCAAAATATCGCGTTCAGGCTGAGCCGGAAATTTCGAAGCCTGAATCTCTTCTTGAACCATACGTTGCTTCTGTGATTTTACGAAATCAGGCGGATTGATATATTCGTCCATGTATTCTCGATCGACCCTTAAGAGCGACACTTCTTTCTTCTGCTGGCCTGGTTTTTCGACGCTCGATTTTTTCTTATAGGGGCTGTAGCGATCGATGAGATTTTCAAGACTGAGGCAACAGTCGATGAATTCTTCGACTACTTCGATACCGTAACGATCGATGTAACGGCGAATACGGGTCGCGTGGTTAGCCATGACGTCCATCATTTTACGGTTCGTCGGCGCAAACCACTGGTTATTTTTAAAAAAATCGCAGTGGCCATAAACGTGTGCCATCACGAGCTTCTGATCAACCATGCGGTTACCTTCCATGAGGTATGCATAGCAAGGGTCCGTGTTCACAACCATTTCGTAAATTTTAGAAAGCCCG